>JAVYSB010000001.1:309760-323054 GCA_038729425.1 Thermoplasmataceae archaeon
AAAGAACTATGTACAGTAGTATGGGAGAGAATATGCCAATCTGCGAATACGGAGGTATAATTCCTATCGCAGCGGAAAAGATTGTGAACCCGATTATGGAAACCGTCAGAAGCGTCTTTCTTCCAATCCTGTCCCCAAGAAAATTACCGAGGACGGTGGAACCAAAAGACCGGGCAATAGCGCTGAACGTTACCGGTATGATTGTGAGAAGAAACCCAAGATAATGAAGACTGGCCGGGAAGAATGCTGTACTCATTCCCGTATCAGCTAAGGCAACTAGGTAAGCTATGGATACATAACCGTCAAGCAACCAGCCTCCCCAGGCAGCAAGGACCTGGGAAATCTCCGTTCTGTTCAGACCGAATATAGTCAATCCTGCACTTTTGTTTTCCATAAATTCACCACTAAACTCTCTCAGGCAAAGCAACCGATTGCGAAGTGCCCGAACCCGACCTTATTCAGTCATGGGTTACATATTGCTACCAAAATACAAGTCTTTAATTCATATTCTTATATAATAATTGCGATACTTTGAATCGAGTTTACGCACCTTCCTATTCCCCTTATCTGCCAAACCCTCATCCAGTTTAGATTATTAGAGGTGCCCGTCTTTCTCCAGCCTTGACTTCAGGTTATGGATCATATCTTGGACGGTTCTCTCCAGATCATATTCTGGCGAGAACCCCCAGTCCCTGACGGCGTCACTGCTGTCCAGGCTTGCCGGCCAAGAATCCGCGATTTTTTGCCTGAAATCAGGCTTGTACTCGACCTCAAGATCTGGAATATACTTCCTGATAAGTCTGAACAGGCCTTCCGGATCGAATGTATATGCAGATACGTTATAGTCCATCGAAAACCTCAGCTTAGATCTGGATGCCTCTGCAAGCTTCATAAATGAGTTTATTGCGTCCGGCATATACATCATCGGAAGTCTCGTATTACCCTCCAGGAAGCATGTATATTTCTTCCCGGTTACGGCATGATAGAAAACATCTACGGCATAATCTGTGGTGCCTGCTGTGGGAGCCGTTTTGTGACTCAGGAGTCCGGGGTACCTGAGGCCCCTTACATCAAGATCGAATTTCTCGAAGTAGTAGTTTCCAAGGAGCTCAATGGCATATTTTGTTATGCCGTACATCGTTCTTGGTTTTATCACGGTAAGGGTGGGCACATTGTCCTTGGGAGTTTCTGGGCCAAACACACCTATTGTGCTCGGTATCATAACTCTTTCAACACCATTTTCATGGGCACTTTCGAGGATGTTGAAGGTCCCCTGAAGGTTCACAGAGAAAGCCAGACCAGGGTTCTTCTCACCGACTGCAGAAAGTATAGCAGCGAGATGAAAGACCGTGTCAATTCCATTTTCTCTGATGATAGAATCCATATTTGCCCTGTCCATTATATCCAAATCTGCAAAAGCAATCCCCGGTGGGAGAACGCACTTTTTGACATCTGAAGCCACTATACTATTACTGCCGAATCTTGAAGAGAGATAGGATATCAGTTCACTGCCAACCTGACCGCATGCACCTGTTACCAGAATATGCTTAAACGCCATGTCCGGCAATAGTAAGTAAAATTAAAAATGTATGCGAACAACTGGCATAAAATAATATCGAAAAAAGGGCTATCCATGCCATGAACAAGATGGAGTGGGTCAACCAGGAGATCTCTGATCTCAAATCTAGCGGCAGATATGTGCCCATAAGAGTTTTGCAGGGTGCTCAGGGTGCATGGGTCAAGATTGATGGCATAAAAAAACTGAATATGTGTTCTAACAACTATCTAGGGCTTGCCGATCATCCAGAAACCGTGAAAAGTGCCATGGATGCTCTCAAGGAATATGGAGTTGGTGCAGGAGCGGTTAGATCCATTGCAGGAACAGGTGAAATCCATATCGCTCTCGAAAAGAAAGTGGCAGCTTTCAAGCATATGCAATCATCCGTCGTTTTCCAGGGAGGATTGCTCGCCAACACCGGCACCATACCAGTGCTGGTTGGAAAGGATGATGTAGTGTTCAGCGAGGAGCTTAACCACGCAAGCATAATAGATGGTGTCCGGCTTAGTTCTGCAAAGAGAGTCGTGTTCAAACATATGGATACAGAAGACTTAAGAAAACAACTTAGGGAGCACAGATCAGAGGGAAAACGTGCTCTCATAATAACAGACGGAGTTTTCAGCATGGATGGGGACATAGCACCCCTGCCAAAGATCGTGGAACTTGCAGAAGAATATGATGCCATGTCATATGTTGATGATGCCCACGGAGAGGGAGTTCTCGGAGACCACGGAAGAGGTATAGCCGATCATTTCCACCTGTCCTCGAAAATAGATGTGGAGATGGGCACCTTCTCAAAGGCACTTGGTGCAGTGGGAGGTTTTTCTGCGGGATCAGCACAGCTTACAGACCTTATAAAGCAGAAAGCCAGACCTTTCCTTTTCAGCAGCGCCATGAATCCGGTTGATGCGGCTGCCGTTCTTAGATCCATCGAAATACTCGAGAGTGACGACTCTCTGTTGAAGAGACTTTGGGACAATTCCACTTATCTCAAGAGTGGGCTTGCAGAACTGGGATTCAACACCGGAACAAGCAAGACGCCTATAACCCCTGTTATCGTTGGGGATGAAAAGAAGACCTTGGAACTCAGCAGGCAGCTTTTCGAAAACGAAAATGTCTTTGCCTCTCCCATAGTGTTCCCCACCGTTGCAAAGGGGACTTCTAGAATAAGGCTTATGCCATCTGCAGTGCACACAAAGGACGATCTCAATGTAGCTCTGGAAGCCTTCGCGAAGATTGGAAAAGGCCTAGGGATAATTGACTGACGCTTTTTCATGGATACTTTCAGTCCCTTCCTTTCGAGGGAGGTGGGTTTTGAAGTGTACAGGTTCCATGGAGACCTGGCGGAAGGTACAGTAATTGATCGCCCAAACAGGTTTATTGTCAATGTGGTCGGGCCCTCTGGGATTGTATACTGTCACCTTCACGATCCTGGTAGACTGGAGGAACTAATCTATCCAGGAAACAGAGTGCTGATAAGGGAGACCGTTGGCGTGAAAACCGATCATTCCATTACTGCAGCGCTGAATAACTCGAGATGGATCATAACAGATACGAGGATACATTCTGAAATTGCTTCAAAATTTCTCCCACCGGATGCGCAGCGTGAGGTCAAGCTTGGAAGGAAACGACTTGACTTCAAATCAGGAGAGTATTATATCGAGGTAAAGGGCTGCACACTAATGATCAGTGGAAAAGCAATGTTTCCGGACGCTCCAACCAAACGCGGCAGGGAGCATATGGATCTTCTTGCGCAACTTGCTGAAAATGGTCAAGGAGCAGTTGTCCTGATTCTTGTCATGCGTGATGACGTAACGTGCTTCGCACCAAACTGGAGAACAGATCCAGAGTTTACAGAAGCTTTCGAAAGGGCAATGAAGGCAGGAGTTGAAAGAAGGATTCTGACCTTCAGTCTGTCAGGAAATAGGGTTATTTTCAGAGGCGAAATTGGAATGTGCTAAAACTCATGCAGTTTTATTTGATCTGAATACATGGTGAACCATGGCATTTATAATACTGACAACTGTATCCAAAATGGCGGACGCTGAGAGAATTGCAGGAATAATGGTGGAAGAGAAACTCGCTGCGTGCGTGAATATTATGGAATCTATCAGGTCAGTATACAGATGGAAAGGCAGGATAGTGCGGGAAAATGAAATCATGCTAATAATTAAGACTTCGAGGGAAAGGTACAAACATGCCATGTTCAGGATAGCTGAGATCCACCCTTATGAATTGCCCGAAACTTTAGCCCTCGAAATATCCGAAGGAAGCTCGAAATACCTAAAATGGCTTGAGGACAGCACGGCGGTGCCGTAATAAAATGGTGAACAGGATCAACCGGAATAATATCCTGACAATTTACGAGAAGATCAGGGAACAGAGCCCCTCGCATCACTTTGAATTCAGTGATCCATTTTGGGTTCTAATCACAACCATTCTTTCCCATCGAACAAAAGATAAGGTGACGGACGCAGCATCCAGATCGCTATTCAATCGGTATCATGACGCCAGAGGCCTGTCAATTGCCAATTATGGGGAAGTGAGAGATCTCATCTCAAGAGTAGGTTTCAACAGGGCAAAGGCCCAGCGCGTCATCGATGCAGCCAGACTGGTTGAGGAGAAGTACGGCGGTAAAGTCCCTGGTGAAATGGAAAAATTGATGGAATTTCCCGGAGTCGGAAGGAAGACCGCAAATGTTGTACTCGCGGACTCTTTTGGAATACCAGCGATCGCAGTTGACACGCATGTCCAGAGGATAGCAACGCGCCTTGGGATCTCCAGATCAAAGGATCCGGCAGATACTGAGGAAGCATTGAGAAAGATTGTTCCAAAGGAAATCTGGATAGGTTTCAACCCCACACTGGTTGAATTTGGAAAACATATTTGCCGCCCCGTTGGACCGAGGTGCGAGGAATGCCGCATCAATCAGTATTGTGCGTATTACCTAGCCAAGACGAGGGGAAAGAGCAAAAAGCAGATCTCCGGTGCGAGTTCTCATCGTTGACGCAGATTGTGATCAATTACCGGGTTGTGGAAATTGGTGCAATCAATTATTATAGTCATTTTTATTATTATAATTATATGACGTATGAAGAAGATATCAAGGACAAAATCATCGCAAGCAGGAAAATGTCCGACGACGGTGACCTCGTCACCTATGATCTAACAAAGGGAATAGATTTTTCGAGACCAAAGGCCGTCGCGGAGGCCCTTTCCATGGCTTTCTTCGAGAAAGATGCAATTAACTGGTTCCAGGCTTCTGATGATAAAATAGACTTCAAACCAACGTATAAGGTCCGCTTTGTTATGGCAGAAGGCGATAACAAGAAACTGGAGGAAACAGTGGACGACTTCCTTAAAGATCTGAAAAGAAAGGAAATATATAATCACTTTGAGGATCAGGTTAAGAGGGATTCGGAAAGCGTAGGAAAAATGAGGGCGGCTATGGCTTCTGGCGTTATGAACAAACTTCTGGACAAGCATCTGAACGGCGGGCTTGACAGAAGTTATGTGGAAGATGATCTGCTCACAGATATTCTTGAGAAGATTGAGATACGGTCGCTTAACGACCGAGACCTGATGGACTGGGAACATCTCCCACTCTAAGTAAGACATTCCCTTATTGTCATCTTCTTCTCGCTCGGCCTTCCGGCTTTATGTAAAGACCCTAATGTGAGGATGGGCATGTTGTATGGTAAAACCCATAAGATTTTTAATGTAGTTGCTTATCTGCAGATACAAACGCGATTTCTATGAATAACAATGGAAACTATGATGTGGTAGTTGCTGGGGCAGGTCTGTCCGGAAACCTTGCAGCTACGATGGCTGCAAAAGCCGGCCTTAATGTGCTGATGGTTGACAGGAATCCGCAGGCTGAAGTTGGAAAGAAGACCATCTGGGGCTGGACGTGCGGTGATGCAGTGGCAGGAAGCCACATTGACTTTGTTACCAAAAAAACAGGAGCTTCATTTTCGTTCCCTGAACTCGACAGAAGGGTTGACGGAGTTTATGCCCTCTCACCCGACCTCGAGACTAAATTCATGTTTGAAGGTGTGGGTTTTACCCTTGATAGGCCGGAGTTCGAAGCAAAGCTGCTGCAACTGTCCCTTAAAAGCGGCGTCCACTACTTGCCTGAATTCGAGGTTGATGCCCCCGTTATTGAAAATAATTATGTAACTGGAATAAAGGGAAGGACAAAGGATAAGGAAATTAAAACGTTCACTGGAAAGATTGTGATTGATTCCCTTGGAGTATCCACCGTCATAAGGAGAAAACTTCCGGAAAATCCCTATGTGGACAGAACTGTGGATATCGATGACATTGAATCCACTGGTCGTTACATTTATGAATTTGAGCTTGACCATGAGGATCCCAGGTATTATGATCCCGATAATGCTCTGATCCATCTGAATACTGAACTTGCCCCCGGAGGATATGGATGGGTGTTCCCGAAAAGCGGAAACCGCATTAACATTGGGATTGGCGTTCAGAAGAGAAGCCTGGATCTGAGGAACAAAAAGACGGGAAGAAACGACAACCTTCAGACACTAATAGACAATTACGTAAAGTGGACCGGGGTTTTCAAGAATCTTAAACTATTCAACAAGAACAATAACGGAAAAGGGAACTGGTCAGTTGCAGTTCGCAGGCAGATGGAATCCCTTGTGTATAATGGCTACATGGGAACGGGAGACAGCATGGCAATGCCAAACCCGATAAGTGCAGGGGGTATAGGACCTGCGATGATCTCAGGTGTTCTTGCCGGAGAAAATGCCGTGAGGTCCATAGAATCTGGTGATGTCAGCCTAAGAGGATTGTGGAACTACAACATTGACTATAACAACGCTTATGGAAAAAGAACGGCAGGCATGGAGATATTCCGTATTTATCTGCAGTCTCTTGACAACGACATACTCAACTACGGTATGAAGAACTTCCTCACACGGAAGGAGGCGTCTGACATAACGCTGGGCCTTATACCGGAGCTAAGCATGGCTGCGAAATTCAAACTGGTAATGAAAGGAGCCAGAAATATAAGTGCCTTCAGAAACCTGATCTACGCTGTTAAGAAGATGCAGCTAATGAACCAGATCTATGACGCCTATCCAAAGACTCCAGAGGAATTCCTGAAATGGAGACCTCAGGTTACAGAAGAGATTGAAGAAGCAAAAAAACGATTTCCGGTCACCTGAGCATAACCGGCTGGAATTCGTTGGGCTGGAAAGCGGAAATCTCAGGAGAGAGTGCCGGATAGCTTGATGCTTCCGGAGGTGGTATCCCTGTATGACGTTATAGTTATTGGTGCAGGCCCTGCTGGATGTCAGGCGTCAAAGAGGTGTTCGGATCTTGGACTGAAGACACTTCTCATTGACAGGAAATTGGAAATCGGGGCACCACTGAAGGACTTTGAGATTGTAAGTTCCAGAGACCTAGCTGACAATGGTATTACACCGGATGACCATTGGCTTTCAGCAAAAATAAACAAGATCAGGGTGCGCTTTGCGGACAAAGAAACTGTGCTTGTTCTTGATGACGACGATATCTACAGCATAGAAGCTGATAAATTTATCAAACACCTGGCAGCATTGTCCTCTCAGGCCGGGACAGATATCATGATCAGGACTGAGGCGGTTGCTCCAATCGCTGAATCCGGGGTTATTTCTGGCGTTATCATGAGGAATGGTTCTACATATACCACGGAAAGATGCGGTATGGTTATCTATGCTGGTGGATATGATTCCCCTTTCCTTGAACAGTCTTCTGAACTGATTATGCCGCGATCCACGCTCATAGCAAAGAGTTTTCATAAGAGGATAATCGGTAACTTTGGCGATATGAACGTGGGAATTGTTGATGTGAGTGAAGACCTGGATTCCGTTATGGCTGTAATACCAAAGGGAAACCACACAGCAAATGCAATATTTATCTACAGACCTCAAGACATAGATGCCAGTGCAAAAATAGATCAATATCTTTGCAAGAACCTGAAAATGGACAGGCATGGAAGTATTCAGGAAGTCCAGGCAGATATATACAAAAGGGTGAAACCAGCAAAAATCGGAATACCCGGCCTCTTACTGGCCGGAGATACTGCTGGAATCAACGCTGAAATGTGGCCCTTTGGAATCGGTAGGAGCATGCTTTCTGGAACGGCGTCAGCTGACGAAGCTTTCGAAACCTCAGTAAAGGGTGACAGCGGAATTCATGCTGGATATGCAAACGTTCTCAAGAGCATTTCCGGAAGTCTTGGAGCTTTGAAGATCATGAATGACTTTAACTGCATGAATCCGGATATGTTTTCCAGCAAATTTAATTCAATAGGCAGCGAACGACATCTGAAAGGGCAGGTAGATTTTGAGAAACTGTTGACGGAATTCCTTTAGCCTATTTCATCAGCTCTTCATCTAACCCGAAGTTCCCTGCTTTCATCTGAGCTCGAAGCATCTTCTTGAACCCACGATTTCCCTTGATCATTTTGAAGTTGTTCTTCATCCCTTTGTATTCCTTGAGCAGGTTCCGCACTTCCGCCTCTGACTTTCCGGAACCTCTGGCAACCCTTGCTATGCGCTTGGAGTTAAGAAGTTCAGGTTCCTCCAGTTCCCTGAATGTCATGGAGTCCATGATGACCCTGTAATTGAACAGCTTATTTCCGGCATTCTCTACGTCTTCCTGCCCAATCTTTGGGCCTCCCGGAAGTCTGGAGAGGGGCAGTGAATCCACAAGTTTCTGTAGAATCCCGGGCTGAGAAAATTTCTCCCAGACATCGTACATGTCCTTGAGGTTGAATTTTCCAGACATGAGCTTATTTACTGATTCCTCTGCCTCCTCCTCAGTAATATTTGTCTCCTTAAATGTCTCCATGAGGGTCTCCAGGTCCCCAAGACCCAGCAATCTTGACAAAAACTTCTTTGGATTGAAAATTTCGAAATCCTCCATGTGTTCTCCGGTTCCTATGAAATAAACTGGAGTCTTTATTTCAGCCACTGCACTGAGAACTCCTCCACCCTTTCCCGTTCCGTCCATCTTTGTGATTATGACTCCGGTTATGCCCACCGCAGAATCCAGCGCCCTAGCCTGAGGCCCGGCCTGCTGGCCAACGGTAGCGTCCATCACCAAGAGTACCTCGTCCGGCTTGACGTGATCCTTCAGGCCCTTTATTTCTGCGATGAGTTCCTCATCGAGGGAGTCCCTGCCACTTGTATCTATAATTTTAACGTGAAGATCGGATAACTCTTTCAAGCCATTCTGTGTTATTGAAAGTGCGTTCTTTGAGTTCTTTTCACCGTAGAATCCAACGTTCAGTTGCTGTGCTATGTGATGCAGCTGCTCATAAGCAGCGGCCCTGTGAACATCGGCTGCAATAAGTCCAGTGTTCAGTCCCTTCTTCGTAAAAAATTTTGCAAGCTTCCCTGCAGATGTTGTTTTACCCTGCCCATATAGTCCAACCAGCATGATTGTCTGTGGCTTGAGGTTGAGACTGGATTCCACTCCAAGAATCTTAAGAAGTTCGTCGTAAATTATCTTAACGACAAAATCCTGTTGCGGCATGCCTGCAGGTGGCTTTTCCTCAAGAGCCCTCTGTTTCACTGTGTTTGTTAGGCTGAGAGCCAGCTTTACGTTGACGTCCGCCTTAAGCAGTGCCCTCTGGATATCCCTCGACACTTCTTCCAGAAGTTCTTTGTCCACAAACCCGGACCGCGATATTTTTCTGATAGTATCCCTGAGAGAACTGGCTAAGTTGTCCAGAACCATGATTCCTTAAGATAAAATATGGTTATATAACCGTATCGAAGCAGCTAGTACTCTCTCCATCTGTGACCGCAAGAAGCGCAGGTGTAAAATTTTGTCTCAGGTTCATCCGCAGATCTCGTCTGCTTGAGCAGATAGTAGGCTCCCTGATGTTTGCATTTTGGACACACAGCGTCTGAATCCAATGGTTCTGCATTCTTTTCCTCCTTTATCATTATTGCTTCCTTGGAGTTCCCCTTGTTTAAAATCTGTGACTTAACACCGTCGG
This sequence comes from Thermoplasmataceae archaeon, assembly GCA_038729425.1. Taxonomy (NCBI): domain Archaea; kingdom Methanobacteriati; phylum Thermoplasmatota; class Thermoplasmata; order Thermoplasmatales; family Thermoplasmataceae; species Thermoplasmataceae archaeon. The sequence continues at coordinate 319,339 of JAVYSB010000001.1, forward strand.
CCTTCGTTTTCTTTACTTCGTAGCCACAGTTGTTGCAAATATACTTGTCTTTGGTTGGCGTCATGAGGGATCCGCACTTGCTGCAGAACATAACCTCTTGTATGCCAGATCTGTATTTAAACTGATTTATATTCCCTGAAAAAACGCCATATTTATTATTTGGTCGCGGTTGACTGCTTATGTACGATGAGGATAGGACTGAAGAATTCTTGAGGAAGTACCGGAACATTGCCGTAGTAGGTATTTCTGAAAACCCGGAAAGACCAAGCTATGACGTAGCGAGCTATCTTCTCAAGCAGGGCTTTAACATAATACCCATCAATCCAGCACTTCAATCGTGGAAAGGCATTAAGGCATACAAGGATCTGAGATCCATACCAAGGGACGTTAAGGTAGAAATTATCGACATATTCAGAAAACCAGACCAGATTCTCCCGATCGTGGAGGATGCCCTAGCCATACATCCAGAGGTTATATGGATGCAGGAAGGACTCATGAACGAAGAGGCGGCCCAACTTGCAAAGAAGAACCACATTAAAGTAGTGATGGACAGATGCATGAAGAAAGAGCACATACGTCATGCTCAAAGATAATGAGAGAGAACCATTAATGGAGATAGCCATATCTGGCCTTCCTGATCACTTATCCAGGGCATTTGCTGTGACCATGTGTGGATAATCTCAAGCTTTTGCTCGCAATACTGATGATTCTATCGCTTTTGCTCTTTTTTCCCCGTTAAAAGAGAGGCAGGGGCATTTAAAATGACAGGAGAAGAGGTCAGATGATTATTGCTCTTCTTCACCATTGCCTCTCCATCCATTCTTTTTAATGGTGTGGATTCTTTGCCTCAGCTATATTCTAACTCCTTTTCATACGCTGATTTTAGCTGTTTTGGATGCGATCTTCGTTGCGTTCCTAAAATGATAATGGTTTTCGCTTGCCCATATCGTGTAAAGAGAGAAATAATATAACAATGAGCTTGTATTTATAATCGCGAAGTGATCTCCAAGTAACTGCAGTACTCTTTAACCCTTTTTCCTCCTTTATCAATGTGAGAACGATGTACTTACAATAAATCAAATAGAGTGGAGGTTGCAGATTTCATGCTGAAAACAGAAAATACCCATCAACGTTGCACCGTAGTATTTTTCATTACCACGATAGTTCTGCAATCGTCCTACATATTTCTGAGTTGCCTATCATTTGCCCGTCCACTGAGATTAGAATGGTTTTGAAAGATTCATCCGGATCATTAAAGGACGACCATCGACTCATTATCATTGATTCTTTTTCTATTTTTCATTATTTTAACACTCAGTGCTGCAATATTAGAGAATATAAGAGAAAGAATAAGGTTCAAGATAACATGTAGACAGTTAAAGTCGGTCCGCGTAAACAGAACATATTTTAAAGAGTTTTATGAAGAAATGATAGCCTCAGACTTTGTTTCCAGGGATTTAACGGAAGCTATTTCGCTTAATGGTGAAATTACTGGTCGAGAATTACCTTTCCATCAGGCAATATATTGATCTCCATCCCTGAAGACAGAATACCGTTTTTTATCTTTCCATGCTGGCTCATTCTGATCATTGTGAAAAGCTCCGGGATCGATAACGCGATTTTCACCCCGTTTCTGTTTCCTGTATCAAGAATTTCTCTGATTGCATCAAGAATCTGGGTCTTTTCTGCGACCTTCAACCGGACCGAGTACCCTTCTTGGTTAGCAAATTTTATTGTGTTGAAAGCCCTTTCTACATTTCTTAGCGCTCTCTTCTCCAGAATAGTAACGTCCTGCCTGGTTATTTTCAGCAGTCTTGCGATTTCCATTCTGCTTATATTGTTTTTTCTCATTCGCAATATTTCAGCCTGCCTTTCCGTAAGAAACGTGTTGCTAGCATAACTGACCTTGTTTGCCACGGTCGCTAATTGCGATCTGTTAAATAATACTGTTTACTTATGTGTGACAATAAACACTTTATTCAACACATACATCAACGTAATCAAAGCTAACTGGTGGTTGATTTGAAAAATCTTAGTGCTGCAATAACCGCAATAATAGTTGTCGCAGTCTTGGTCTCTTCTGTTGTGTTACTTGATAACGGGTTACTTGGAAATAAGAACAGTGGATTGATCACATACACTGCAGATGCTTATACCATTGAGGCGGAATACTTGTTAAATAGCTTTCACAACGCAACCGGTGCACAGGTGGAGCCGGTAACCAGTGGAGGATCCTATGCAGATGCTGAGGAAATAGCTAACGGGCATCCTGCCAGCGTTTTCTTATCCGTTGCTCTCAATTCTTACGATAGGTCGTACCTTGGCCCAAGATACAGTGGTTGGGCCATAGCATTTGCAGCGGATCAGATTGTTCTGGCGTATAATTCTTCCATTATTTCCGGCAGTTCGCCGGCCGACGGAATCGCACAATCAATCGTCAAAGAATTCCAAACCGCCAATTTGACAAACAGTTCCACCGAATACAGGCAAGCTTTTGCAAATCTGACTTCCGGAGTCGTCAAAATAGGCATATCTAATCCAAACGAAGACCCTGCTGGCGTGAGAGCATATACGAGCCTTGAGATAGCCGGATCAATCTTCGAAAACGATGTCAGTTATTACCTGCAGAGAATGCAGGAGAACCATTCCAATGTCACAGCTTCCAATGCAGCTTCCCTGGTCGCCCCGCTTGATGTTGGCCAGATCCAGTTTCTATATATATACAAGTCTGCCGCAATATTGCATGATCTGAAGTACATTGCACTACCAGATTTCTTGAATTTCGGATCAGAGAATAAATCAGCGTTCTATGGTGAATACTATTATAACATATCTACAGGGGAAGTGAGGGGCAGCCCAATATACCTCTTCATATCAACCATTGCTAACAACACTGATGCGTCTGTTGCTGACAATTTCGTGACATATGTTGTGAAAAACAGCAGTAATCTTTCGAGATTTGGCCTGGTTCCACTATCCCAGAGTCTGTTATTCTCAAATGTCACAGTGCCGGCGTGGTTGGATAACCTTCAAAACCAGGGCGTGATCAGGAATGCGGGTGGCTTAACCTGAAGTATACACGGAACGTGAAATTTAAGAATTCCGCTGGCAGAATAGACTCCGTGTCGATAATCGCCTGGGTGACGATGGTGCTGTTAGCTATACCCATATTCTACATTCTGATCTATGGGTTTCTAATATACGGATCTGCAGTTGCGCGTGAGAGTGCGCTGTTTAGGTCAATCGAGCTTACCATTATATCGTCCGCAATCTCTGCCGCTATTGTTTTCATGATTTTCACACCTCTCGCCTTTGATCTTTCACGCAAACAGAACAGTTTACTTGAAAGCGCTTCTGACATTCCAGCCTCCATACCGCACCCAATCGTGGGAATTGCATTCTTGATCCTTGCAAGCCCCATAACACCGTTCGGTTCATTCCTCTATTCCATTGGAATCAATCTTTACAACAGCTTCCTTGGGCTTATAGTTGTCCTATCATTTGTATCTGCACCCGTTTACATTAGGTCGGCTCAATCAGTATTCTCGGCAATGAACAGACACCACGAAATGCTTGGGTATTCACTAGGAAGTTCCAGGCTATCTGTCCTTTATTCCATTGTTGTTCCATCAAATCTAAAGGATCTAGTTTCTGCGACACTTACGGCCATGAGCAGGGCGATGAGTGAGTTCGGCTCAGTCGCCATACTGACCTAC
>JAVYSB010000001.1:323152-353537 GCA_038729425.1 Thermoplasmataceae archaeon
TTCTGTACTAATCTGGAATGATTTTCAGACCGGAGGACCGGTTGTCGCTGTTCCAGAAGCAGCCATCCTGATAGTAATTTCCCTGGTTCTGCTTGTGGTTATAAGAGTAGTCAAAAGTGGGATTCTATCTGGGGAGGGAAAGAGCAGATGATTGAAGTCGACCTGCGCAAAAAGCTTGGCGTCTTAGATATAAGGGCTTATCTGAATGACTCCGGTTTGATCTCGGTTTTCGGAAAGAACGGAAGTGGCAAAACTTCAACACTGCTTATGATAGCTGGATTTATGAGATACGATGAAGGCTATGTCAGGATTAATTCTAGGGACATTACAGTCCTTCCACCACAGAAACGGTCAGTGATTTACCTGAATCAGGAAACCTATTTCCCGAACCTGAACGTGAATGCACATATTGAGCGCGGAATAAGGAAGTCAAATGGCAATTATTCTGGATACGTTGAAAGAATAAAGAGCCTCTTGGGAATAGATTTTGAAGGCAAAATGAGGAATCTCAGCATGGGGCAGAGGATAAGGGTATCTCTCGCCACTGCACTAATCAACGGACCTGAACTAATTGCTGTAGATGAATCATTCTCGAATCTAGATGATAAGGAGACCGTATTATCGTGGATCAAAACATACGCGCGCCAGAACAGGATAGATATCCTGTTCGTTACTCAGGACAGAAGCGATCTGGACACCGCTGATCATGCCTACGAGATGTCCCTAGGGAAAACTGAAAAAATATTCTGAGCCTGAAAAGATCATGCCAGGATCGAAAAAACACTTTTGTGAGATTCCTAGGAAATCTTATTTATAGATTGGAAGTATAGCGCCGCAATGGACAGGATTCCTGCCTTTTTTTACAGATTTCTGGCTTCAAGGATGCTAGTGAGCGTACAGATGAACGCTTTTATTATCTTTTTCCTGTGGCTGATAGTTGAGGACTATAATTCTGTATTCCTTGCGGGAATGACTTCCGTTGTTTACCTTGCAGTGGAAATAGTCGCGTCGATACCTATCGGACATCTTATTGATCGGGTAAACAGCACCGTTATCAGTGCAGTCTCATCTGTTATTGCAGCTGTTGGTCCGGCGCTTCTTTTTTTCGGTTACTCCTTGCCAATAATATACGCCGCCACGGCCTTCATTACTCTTGGCCTGACCATGAAGGGTGACAGTTTTTCGGCTACCATAAAGAAGCACTTATCCGAGGACCAGTTCATTGCCGGCAACTCTAGGAATCAGGCGGCAAGCTTTGCGTCCACTCTCACTGGCACTGTGTTGGGTGGTGCCGCAATAATATTCTTCAGCGGATACATGTCTTACGTTCTGCTGGCCATCAGCCTCGCTTCAATAGGATCTTCCATGCCAATTAAAGAGAAGAGAGAGAAACCCTCAGGGGGTGTTATTAAGGAAATGGCTGGCGCAATAGGGTTTTACAGGAAAATACTTGGCTTTGTTATTATAGCTTTCATTATAAATGGACTTTTTGAATCACTGGACGTTTATTCCTCCGGGTTGTTTCATATTGTTCTGAAAACAAGTCCAATATATTATACGCTGTTCATAGCTTCGATATCTATTGGCGGCATCATCGGGGCTGTACCAGCCAGCCGTATGAAGCAAAGGCGTAACAGCGCCGTAATCATCTCCTTGATGGTTTTTCTTTATGCTCCTCTGTTCTTAATTTTGAGCATTAACCGGAACCCCATAATAGATGTGATAGACGCGTTAACCATTGGAATATTTCTCTCCCTCATTAACGTCCCGCTACAGAGCAAGCTCATGAAGATAATTCCAAGAAATATCTATGGGAAGATAATGGCATTTCTTAGGATATTCATCTCTGGATCAACCCCTGTGATGGCTGTAATTTTCTCTTCGGTTTCACTCCTTGACCCCGTAAATGTGATCCTCTTTTATATTGGAATTTTACTGTTCCCAATTACTATTCTTGCGTTCGCCGTGCTGCCAGGTTTCATGAGGCTTGAAACGAGCGATTCATTGGAATCCGTGGTGGCTTAATGATGAATAACGATTGAGGTCCGAAATGACATTTGAGACCATGATGATTCACATCTGTCAAGCAATAAAAATTATACGCGTAGACAATTTCCACCCATGATCGGAGTGATTCTGGCTGGTGGGTATGGAAAGAGACTAAAGCCCATTACAGACGAGATTCCTAAGACCCTGGTAAACATCAAGGACAATTATACCATAATGGACAGACAGATTTTTGATTTCAAAAATGTTGGGATCAATGAGATCTATGTTCTTTCCGGTTACCTCGGGCATAAGATAGAGGAAAGGTATGGCGAATCTGATGGAGAAGCGAACTTCCATTATTTTCGGGAAGAAAAGCCGCTCGGAACGCTTTTTTCAATCAGGAACCTGCTTGAGCATAGATCAGACCAGGATATCATCCTGAGGAATGGTGATACGGTTACCGACCTCAATATTGACAGGTTTCTGGAGTTCGCTAGTTCCTCCAAATACGGTATGACAATGTTCGTGACCCGGATGAAGAGCCCGTTCGGAATTGTCGAAACATTCGGGGACGAAGTAGTTTCGTTCAAGGAAAAGCCCTATCTGGATTACTACATAAATGCAGGATTCTACCTTATCAAAAAATCTGTTTTCAAGTATTTCTTTGAAGATTACTTCGATAAGGATGTTGAAACCACTGCATTCCCAAGGCTGGTCAGGGACAAAGAAGTCGGAGTTTATAGGGAAGATACCATGTGGATGGGAATAGACAGTGAGAAGGATCTTGAAATGGTCCGTGAGGAGTACATTAACCGGACTGATACGCCGTGCGGTTACATAAAAAATCTCTATAAAAGCGGAAAAAACAGCATAGTTGAATACTTCGTGAAATCTGGCAAGACACAGAAAATATCTGCAGGCAAGAACTCAGTTGCCCGTGTTCTTAGGGGTAACGGCATGATAGCTTCCGACACAGGTTCGAAATACAAAGAAAATCAGATTATCCCGCTGACTGAGGATGCGGAGTTTAGCGCATTTGACAATACAATAATCGACGTTACCAACGCCTGAGTCAGGGTGGTCATTTTATTTCCAATCCAGATAATTATTGCAAAATATGAGTTACTCTAATAGGTGGAAGAAAAGAAAATTTAATATCCATGATACAATTGGACACGAGATTATCGATGTCCGTTATGACAAGAGAGACTCTGATTAAGGCTCTCGAGAACACATACGGCAAGAAGGGGATGGTCCACAGTGATGTGGAGGAGCTCTGTGATTTTGTCCTGTCCTTCTTCGGCTATGAAGACTATGTACTCGATAATGTGCTTTCAGCTCCAGAAAGAGATGTGTTCTACAATCTGGAAGAATACGGGTTCCTTGAAACACACCGTGAAGAGGTTAACATCGTGAAAGGCAAACCGTGGAGGATCAACCAGTGGACTTACAAGAAAAAGAATATTTACAAAGCTGCGGACGCCTTGGCTGAGGAAGTCCCAGAAGGCAACATTTACGACGAAATATTCAAAGAGCTCAACAGCTGATTTTATCCTCATCAGCCGCTATTTGATTTAGCTGGTTCAGCTTTTCCAGTGCGTATGCTGAGTATAACCGTTGATGTGACAATGAGTCCGCCGCCAACAATCTGTAGCATACCCAACCTGGTTCCCAGTACTAGAACAGTTACAGCTACAGCACTCAGAGGCTCAAAGACCGAAAGGATGCTCGCCTCCGAGGGCTTTATGTATTTCAGGCTGTCCAGATAAAGCATGAACGCCAGTGCTGTACCGAAGATAATAACGAAGATAACCAAACTTATGGAAATCCAGTCCACGCGAAAATCTCCAAAGCTCCAGGGCGCGTAGAGAGGCATAATTATAAGGGAGCCCGAAAGCATGCCCCATCCGGTGACCATTGTGGTGTTGAACCTTTGAATGAGTCTGCGAGGATAGAGGGTATAAAATGCCGCTGCCACAGCAGATAACAGTCCAAATAACACGGCTAGATTGGAAATCTTAATGCCAGATAGAGACCCGTCCGTCAGCAGAAAGAACAATCCTCCCATTGCAAGGACAATCGACAAGATTTCCGCAGGGAGCACGGATTTTGAGGATGTGACCGCCAACCATGCCATGATGAAAAAAGGGTAGATGTATTGAAGAAGGGTAGCCGTTCCAGCATTACTGAAGTCTATTGTCAGGAAATATGTTAGTTGAACAGCAAGGAGTCCGACTATACCGAATATTATTATGGACAAAACATCACTACCACTAACTCTCTGATGGATTCCATTGGATTCACGCTTCAGATAAAAAAGAAGCAACAGGATTATGCCGGAAAAAAACATCCTGAGTTCCACCAAAAAGCCAGGCTGCACTTCATAATTGCTGAATAGATACTGGGCCGCAGTACCGGAAAGCCCCCAGAGCGAACTGGAGAAGATTACCATGACATACCCCCTTGATCGCAAACTTAACGTATCTTTCCCCCCAGATTCACTAGAACTTCAGGAACTTCTTCATTGGAATTCGCTGAGGTCATCTCCTCCTAACAACACTGCGAATGAAAAGTGCAATCCCGATTCCACCAAGTACTAGAGAGAGTCCGGTTTTCGGGCTGTCATACACAATGTGTTTCAGGGGATTCTTGTAGGGATCATATCGGTCAACATGCAACTCGTACCTATCCCTGAACTCAACAACATGGACACCCCTTTCCGATCCTTCAATAGATGCCCTCCAGTCCGCTATCTGACCCTTTGGTTCACCTATGGATCTCCGAAAAAGACCGCTTGAAAAAGGGTCCGGAACCTTATTTCCGAAACTGTCAACTTTCTGTATTGTCAGTGAACCTGCCATGAGAACTCTGGCAAGTGTTGCATTCCAGAAGTCCGGAGGAGTCTCACCTGTCATGGCAATGCATATCCTGATAACGATAAATTCTTTGCGATAGAAAAATAGTGCGGTAAAATTAATTGAATGGACAACATGAGGAAACCGCAGTTGTCATTATGGCCGAATTAAAAATATTAGATGCCATAACGGAGAAAACGCGAAGACGAAGCCTGGGGTATCACCTGACTCCTGTTGACGTGACCAATAAGTATATCCTGCCTGAAATAAGAAATCAAGTTCTTAGTTACAGTTGGACAGACAATTTCTGTGGAGACGGAAACCTAATATTCCCAATACTGGGGCAGATAGAACCTGACAAGAGGGCGAGTTTCTTCAGAGATCATCTTTTTCTTTCTGATATAAGACCTGAAGCAGTGGAAAATTGTAGGGAAACCGCCATGAAATATGGGATCCCGGAAGAGTACGCGCGCAGAAATATATTTCTGAACGATGGCTTGGCTTCTTTTCCTATGATCAGGACAAAGCATAAATTGATCCACATAACAAACCCGCCATACCTCTATCTCGGGTATATTTCCAAAACTCCTTCCGTAAAGCATTATCTCAAGTATTTTCAGAATGGCACCAAGGGACTTCAGGATCTTTACCAGATTGCCCTCTATCGTGACATTGAAGCGGGCCTGGAAAAGATGATTTACATTGTTCCTTCAAACTTCCTTTATGGAAATTCTGTTTCCAGCCACATTCGAAACATACTGTTTTCCAGATACACTCTGGAAAAGGCTATAATCATAGAGAAACGCATTTTTGAATTCACCGGCACCAATATTACGATATGTTTCTTCAGAAAGTCTAGTTCTCTGAATGTACAGGTAACCTTTCCGTTAGTGAAAGCCGGGTCCAATGTAACCGAATCTGAAATGACGCTGGAGAGAGAGAATAGTTACCGTGCTGGTTCAACCTTTTTCAATACCCTTTCTGCCCTCCGGAGGGGGGACGTCGTTTTCAGGTTTTATCTCCTTGAAAAGGAACTTCTGGATAATCCCGGATATAACACAGTTCTGGTCACAGATGCAAGCCGCTTTAATGGAAGAAAATATGTATCCACTGCTTACCTAGTAAACGACAGAACGTCAAAGAAAATATCTGAAAACCTACTTTTTCTTAAGACCCTAGACTCTGGATCGGTGGAAGGCAGATGCGGCCTTTACAGGACTGCAGACGTCTTCGGCACCCAAGCCATAATGATATCAGGATCTCCCTACAGAACTCACCCCATTCAGCTTATGATTGAGAATGTATCGGGAGGGGAGCAGGAATTCATGGAGCGTTTTTTCAACCTAATACTGGAACATTATAGGAAACAGCTGGATAGCGAATTCATGACAACTTACAGATACTCAAATTCAAACTATACCAGAAAATACCTTGGTCTCAACCAGGCAAAACTAATTCTCGATTCCTACCCCTTGTCAATGACAGAAACAAAGCGGGAAAAATTCCATAAATTGGTACTGGAAGGATCGGCGGAAAACGTAATTCGTTTCTTAAGAGATGAGCCAAACCCCAGATTATGCCGGGGTTTGCTTTCTTAGTTTCAGATAAATGTGGGTAAGCTTTTAAGTGCCGATACTAATACACAGGTGTGTTTAAGTCACACGGTAACCTTACCCCCTTATTCAGTGCAGTTGTTGTGATTATGGTACTATCAAGTGTTTACGTCGTTCCGAGTCACGTTGTGAGCAGCGCGATTTCTGACGCTTCCTCTGAACCCAGCAATTTGCCAGCTAACAATTCTGGCTCAAATTCCTCCATACAGAACGTTTCGGCCGAGAGCCAGTTCATTTCCACAGTTTCTAGTATTATAAACACTTCTGGATCCTCCAGCAGACTACTCTTTCTCCCAAATATGAATGCAGATGCGGGAATCAGCAATGGTCACGTTACTCCTCTGTATACTGGCGCCCCCGCCCCAATGGGCATAGGAGATTTTGGTATCATCAATGGAACGGGGATTAACTACAATACCTCAAGTTTCTCCTCGACGATCACGATCAACAACATGAGCGCATATTATCTGCTGAATGATGGCCCACATTCCTTCTCCGGTCAGCTCAATACTGTGTTGACTAACGTAACTATCGAGGGGCAGACTGGGTACACTTACTGGACACAGAATGTTTTTATTTATTCCACGAGAACACACACACTGTCCTTTGAAAACAACATCTGGAACTTCACAGGTGCTTCATCAATAATGCAGAGCGGTACTATATCAAACAGCACTGGAAATGTATACCCGAATTCACAGGTCTACATTGCAATTGGACCCAGCTTTACGGTTAGCGAGCCTTTCGCCCTGACCCTGTACCTGAACGAAACGAATGATCCCGCCACGCATAACAATGTTGTGTATTTCAATTATAGCATAACGGGAAACATAAATGGAACGCAGGCAACTGTGAGCAATACTTACGACAGGGTAACTTTCAACTCGGACCCGCGTAGCGGTATGCCACATAGTGCCGCACATTTCCATGTGAGCGGTACAGAATTGCTTCCAAATGGGCTTCTTTATGATGCTGAATTCATGATTGGGGGGCCGGGAGGCGGCAGCACCACTACAATCTACGCCATAAATGCGGCCCTGACATTGAAATATCTATTCGGAGACCATTATACCTCTGTAAAATCCGCTTATGACTTCGGCACAGATACCGGTGAGACCTCATCCGGAATCTCAGAATACTACACACCAAACGATTTGGTATATATGAACGCCGGCCCGTCTCTACTTTACGGGATGTGGAACACCACAAATATAACCAGTATTGAATCGGTGGGGAGCGGATACTCAGTTTTCAGAGGCGAGATGGCTCCATCAAATGGCTTCATTTTTGTAAGCCAGGGAAAGACTTTTAATCAGACTTCGGCTCAGTGGGCCCCAACGACAGCAAACGGCAGTTTCACCCTCATCTTGCCACCCGGCAGTTACTCTGCAGAGACGTTAATGAGTAATCATAATCCGGTAGTTTCGACTTTAAAATCTTCATCAACCACGAACTTTGCAATGACTCTGAACTACGCTACCGGCATATACACCCCATTGTTTGCATCCAATAATGGTCAACTGGCTAATATCAGCTATAGTGGAAGAGGGATGGAACAATCCCCTTATGTTCTGTACGGCTCCAATCAAACAGTCTCGATGAACCCGTTGTTTGCCGAAATGAATGATTTTACGTTTCCAGTTTTTGGAGGGCTAATGATTAGCAACGTGAGCAATTACACTGTGATAACCCCCCCGGCGTTCAAGATAGAGTACCCATCCATGTACTTCTATATTCTCACAGTTCTAGGCCTTCCAGATGTGAACTATCTCACAATGCAGGTGTATCAGTCTTCTAACCTTACCATAGAGAATTCTTCCTATGTTTCTGGCTGGTTTTCAAGCTATACCAGCGGATTTCCAGTGGCCAACATTGTCCTTTGGAACTCCACCGGCATTAACGTGACCGGCAATTACTTCCTGAGCGAGGGGAGCTCACTTTTAATATACAACAATGACACGACACTTTCCAACAATACAGTCACCGGCAATTTCTTCGCTATTGACGGCACGACGACCAATGCCTTCGAGATTAACTACTTGAATTCAAACACTCCCATGGGGTTGCAGCTTTACAGTTCTCATAACAGGATATACAATAACTTCTTTTCCGGAACTGAACCGGTGTATAGTCCAAGTGGCAACGGAAGTAACATCTACACCGGTGGGGCCGCAATATACACGGATAATCAATGGAATGTCTCACCAATCCGCGGAAGGAACATCATTGGCGGCTCCTACATAAGTGGGAATTACTGGATGAGCGATGTTTATGGTCCGGGTATATCGTTCAACGACTATGGAAATATAGCAAATGGGTCTGATCAGAGCCCGATCTTTTATCCACAGTCTCTAATATTCACCACGCAATACATACCGCCCGCCACAACATTTTTGGTTGAATTCGAGTCAACCTCTCTTACGCCGAGCGGTGCTCCGGCCATTCTGTTTGGAGGAGTCCAGGTAAAACCAACTATATTTTCACAAACTTCATCAATTGAGTTCTACTTGCCTAATGGAACATATGAGTACTATGCCAATGCCACCGGTCCATATGAACCGATCTATGGGAATGTAACCTTGAACGGTGGCCATCTTAATATTAATCTGCCATTTTACTCAACCGCGATACCTGAGGAATTCGCAGTCCTATTTGCGGAGAAGGGCCTCCCTGGTGGAACAAAGTGGTCTGTGACGCTTAATGGCCATCAATACAGCAGCACGAACGGCACCATCGAGATCCCTGGTCAGACACCGGGAATGTATAACTACACGATTGACACGGTTGTAGGCTATGTATCGAGCAGCGGTGGATCCTTCCAGCTTGGATACAATAACACCTATATTGGCATAACCTTCGTGCAGACTATTTCACCTCTGCTGCTTGCAGGATACATGATACTGGGGTTAATTGCTGGAGCCCTTGCGGCATCCTTCGTCGTATATTCCAAGATGAAAAAAAAGTGAGTCGGTAGATTCCGAGCTGCCTTGAACAGGAAAAGGGAATCAATTTCCCGGGGTGAAGTTCTTCCGTGATCCATGGTTTTTAGGCAAACCTCATATAGGTTCCATGTAATTCTTATGCGCTGATTATGGGACTCGGAAAAAAAGACCTTACAAGAAAGAAGAAAAGCATTGAGCTTAGGATACAGGAGCTTGAAGCGAAGGTACATAAAAACCCTTTGAATAAACAGTTGCAGGAAGAGCTTGCTGAAGAAAAAAGGAAACTAACAAAAATTCAGTAGTAATTTCGGACACAAAAAATCGTGTCCATTAAAAAATTATTTTGATTCAGAAGGTGACCACTCAAAGCCGGTCGTGACTATTTCTTTAGCTCTATCAGTGTATCGTCTCTTTCCCAGCACTTCCCTGGCAAACAGGGTGAGCAACGCTGCAACCGCGAAAGATATCCCTGCTATGAAGTAAATATCTGTAAATGCTCCCTGCAGTGGGACTGATACTGATCTGCCACTGATCACATACATTACCGCTATTGATGTCATTATTGAGCCAGCTATTGGCGCCCCTATACTGCTTCCCACGCTCCTGAATGTTCCGTTCATGGCCGTTGCGAGTCCCATGTCCCTGGGATTAACAGTCAGAACTATGAGGTTTATTAGCGATGCGTTTAGCAGTGAGAGCCCGGCGCCAATTATGAATTCGTAAGATAGCATCTGAATAAAGGAATGCGCAAATGCCATCAGTATGAACCCAATGCCTGCTACAATTGATCCGGATATTGCCAGTGGTTTTACACCAACCTTTGAAACCAGAGAACCAGCAACTGGAGCTATTATGAGCATTGCTATAGCGAATGGAATAAGGGAGAGCCCCGTTTGCAGGATAGTCAGATTGTATCCGGGAGCTATGGGTTGCTCAAACTGGATGCTCATTGACTGTAGTGCCAGAAACATGCCCATTCCTGCTATGGACAGCACAACGTTAGCTACCATAACGTTCCTTTCAGCAAGCAGCCTGAAATCGAGAATAGCTTCACCTGACTTTCTGGTGTACCTGATCTCGTACAGTACCAGTGGGACTATCAGAACTGCTCCTATTACAAGAAGGCCGATGGTATCCAGGGAAACCCATCCCCATGTTGGCCCCTCAGAAAGTGCAAACACAAAAGACGAAAGCAGTCCGGCGAGCAATACGGCTCCATAGTAATCAATCTTTGTTTCCGGCCTCCTGAACCTTGACTCCCTGACAACAAATATCGCTAGCATCGAAAGCAGCAGGACAAATGGTATTGCAGTGTGATAGGTCATTCTCCATCCGAAGTCATTGGATACGAATGATCCAAGTGGGATGCTGATGGCAAACCCTGCACCGAACATGGCACTTATAAGGGCCTGCGCCTTTGGTACCATCTCCTTTGGAAATTCTTCCCTTACGAGGCTCATCCCCAGTGGCATGACCGTCATTCCAACCCCTTGAATGAACCTTGATACGATCATGAAAGTCAGATTTGGAGAAAAACCGGTCACTGATACGGCAGCTGCATAAATGATTAGGACAATGGACATCATCTTCTTCTTACCGTAAATGTCACCTAGTTTCCCAACTATGGGCGTGAATGCTACACCACCTACTAGGTAGATAGAGAGTATGAGGCTTACCTGCGCATACGTGACGCCGAAGCCGTGGGCTATGGAGTTAAGCGACGGGGTAAGCATACCTTCTATGTACATTACCACCACCACCGTTCCGGCCAGGATCAGCATCACCTTGTTTGCATAAGATCGGTCAAATTCGTGGATACTTTTGTACTCTGATGGTTGTGTTTCAGTCATTTTTATCTTTTCCTCTTTTCACTAGCCTTCTGATCCACTATTTTCCTGATCTTTGAGGCAAGATCCGAAAGTAAATTCCCAAGATCGTTCAACTTCTGTGCATCAAAACCTTCGAGAACGTTTATCATTATTTCCTTCTGTCGGCTTTCCATTCTATCAAAAAGATCCCTGCTTTTGTCCGTCAGGGAAACAAGTGTGCCGCGCCTATCTTCTGGGTCGGGTTCTCTAGTCACCCAACCATGAGACTCAAGCGTATCTGTGAGACCTGTGACCGTGGGGTTGCTAACGCGCAGGAAATTGGCCAGCGAGGAAAGACCCTGTGATCCGTGGTCACCAACATATCTAAGCAGCAGGTATTGAGGCATGATTATGTTCTCTTCCTTTAGTTTTTCCATCATGAGAAACATCGTCTCCCGGTGAAATGATTTCATTCCATTGAGAAAGGGTGATAACTCAATTTCGGAAAAAGCATACTCTCCGGATTTCGTAGCATCAGTGTTTTTCAAGGCAGCAATAATTATTTAGGACTACTTAAAGGTTATGTTATCCTTAATATTTTTATCAGAATAGTTATGGTTGTATGCGTTATAATTTGTACCACTTCTGTTCTCTCTATTCTTCAAATATTGCTATCTCAATTCACCTCACAGATAACAATATTCAAAACCCCACATATCATAGGGATTTTCAGGAAAATCATAAATTATATTTAGAATCTTATCTCCATACTTTTATTAGTCGTATCCACATCCACACTGTATAGCCTCTATTTCAGTGTCGTGCTCAGCTCCACATTGATCGCAGACATATTCTTTTCCGTCCACTATCCACACCTCCATGGTTAAAGCAGTTTTACCCGCATATAAATTTTGCCGTAATTAGCTTCGGCAATTGCTGAATCGGTTATCTTGTATTAAACCCATAACCTGCAATAAATGGTCCTACACGTAAAAGGGAATCCGAAAAATAAAAATGATATGGGTATGAATAACTTCACGCCCATGTACTTATATTATGCGAAAAAGTGCATTCCAATGGCGATATTCAACGTTACAGCGAACATAAGGTACATCAGCCAGATACCGGTCACAACATGCCACAGTCCTTTGACTCTCGTCCAGAACCTGCTTTCGAACAGACTGGCCGGTATATCCGAAATGTACACAAGAGCAAGCAGAACGAACAGTATCCCGACCCCAACGTCTGCTCCGTTATACAGGAATACCGTGGCACCAGTTATGGATATCCACAGAAACGCGAATGCCATATAACCATCCACCCGCATATCGGCGCCTTTATATCTGTTGTAACCAAGCGCGAACCAATGTACGCCGTATGACGTGAAGGCAAGCGCCGCCATGTATAGAATGGGCGAACCACCGAATGCGCTGGGAACGAGTGTAAGCCCAAGAAACAGGTAGGTTCCCGTCAATAGCTGGAGGAAACCTGGCATCCATATTCCCCACTGACCCAATGACAAATTCAGTCTATCAGACTTTTCTGGTTTTCCAAGGATTTCCCACGGGCCATAAATTAAATATCCCGTTCCCAAACCAAAGAATCCCAGCGCTACTGGAGCTAAAGATACTGGTACGCTCATAATTACCCAATGTATAATACAGTATTCATTACTTAATAATTTCGGAGATTGCCTATCAACCGATACTGATAATGGAAGAACATCGTTGTGTCAATCAGTGGAGCTTGGAATTTCAAGCTTTCCATCGGATTTACCCGGCCTTATATGGTACTAGTCTATTGCAAAGTTCCCAACCTGAAAGATTCCCTGTACCATCTTATAGCTTCTGCATGAATCTCCCTAATGGTACTGTTTTTCCCCTCTTGATAGGAATCAACGTCTTCAGGGTACCTGTTCACAAGCTTTATTTTCAGGCCACCATATCTCTTAGCAACTTCCGGATGGCCCCTCAAATAGTCCCTGAATGCAATGTGTCGTTCTATGTGCTCGTTTCCGTCTTCGAAAATGTGTACATGGTGTGTATGCTCTTCTTGCCCTTTATAGAAATATCTTCGTCCTGGTATGCCGAATTCCCTCATTGAAGTATACCCTAAGGATTCCATATCACCAATGAAGTTGTCAACCCTGTTTATGTCCACTACCACTACAAGAATGCCAATTACTGGCTTGATTTCAAGCCTGGAACCGCGGTGCTTCCAATGTGAAAAACTCCTCTGACTTCATTCCAGAAGATTTCTCGGATCTTCATCGCCCCTTTCCCAAATTCCACCTGATAACTCTCATCCCATTCCCTGACTGTGACTTTCCTCATCTTTTTTGGTTATACAGTTTCTGAACAAAAACATGTTTGTGCTCGGATTCCTGTGCTAGCCCCCAGATTTGAAATCTTTTTGGAAGAAATTCAGCGACGTTCTATTATTCTTTCAATTGAGACAAAACTCTTATCTTTATCCACCTCGTGTATTAATCATGAAAGACGTCAAAAGTGAAGACATGAAGATGGCCGGTTTCTTACTTTTCGTTGGCGTTGTGCAATTTTTCCTTTTTATGCTGATTTCGGAGGCAATTTATCCTGGATATAGTGTTTCGGGAAATTACATCAGTGACCTCGGAGTTGGAGAAACAGCTTATATTTTCAATTCGTCAATAATTCTGTTTGGGGTTTTCATCATTTTATCCGCCCTATTGATTAGAAAGTTGTCGTTGACATTCATTATATTGATCGTACTGGCTGGCATAGGTGCTATTGGTGTCGGCTCCTTTCCAGAAACAACGGGAAATGCCCACCTGATCGCATCGTTCATTGTATTTCTGATGTCCTCATTGGCACCGTTTTTCCTCCTGACTAAAGTGAAAAGCTACTACGCCATCGGATGGGCTGTTCTTGGATCGATTGGGCTTATTTCATTGATCCTGTACGCTTTTGGAATTTACCTTGGTCTTGGTAATGGTGGAATGGAAAGGATGATAGCGTATCCGAACCTGCTCTGGGCACTCACCTTCGGAGGGTGGCTTATGGGTAAATCTGGTTACTGATCTCATACAAGCTATCCAATCCTTATGAATCGCTGAATTGCACATTCTTTCATTACCAGAACAATAAGATCGCCTGACCATAGTGCAAATTTCCACTATACTAAATAAATGCAGCCACCTGCTATATTGGATTAGAATGGCGGTCAAAAATGAGAAACTTCAAATAAAGCAGTCTCTCGGTCGGGAACAGGGTGTAATTTGGACCTCTTAAAGATCCGTTCCAAAATGATTTTGTTGTGGTATTAGTGCACTCTTCTTTCTAATGATTTATGGAGCAACTGCGTATAATAATTTAAATGAACCCTGACAGCGGAAACATGTTTATTGTGCATAACCATGGTCCAGAAAGTAATATCTTCAATCGTTTCCTAGCCAATTTTCCGTTAAAGCTAAAAAAAGCTGAACTTATCCTTCTTAACAACATCTATATATCACAAGTGCTTACAAATTATAATGGTTATCTGGACATAAATCGAAAAGATAACGCCCTGATAATCGGTTGGTTGCTGGAATCATGATGTCGAATAAAATAAGTACAACGATAAATAATGAGCCTGTCATTGTTGGGAGCGGAACAGTTCTTAAGGCGCTTCTGGAGAATGGAATTGAAGTTCCACATATATGTTACCAGCCAAATCTTGGGCCATTAAGAACTTGCGATACGTGCATCGTAGAGATCGACGGTAAAATGGCCCGTTCCTGCTCAACAGATGTAAGCGAGGGCATGGTGATTGATACACTTAAACCATCAGTGCACGAGACTCAAGTCGAGGCTACGAACAGGATACTGCACAATCATGAGCTATATTGCACTGTCTGTGAAAACAACAATGGAAATTGCGATCTGCACAACACTGTCCACCAGCTTGGCATAGATCAACAGAAATACCCATTCGAGCCAAAACGGTACAGGGTGGATGACAGCAACCCCTTTTATGTTTATGACCCGAACCAGTGTATTCTTTGTGGGAGATGCGTCGAAGCCTGCCAAGATGTCCAGGTCAACGAAACTCTTTCAATAGACTGGTCCCTTGATCGCCCACGTGTGATCTGGGATAATAATGTGGCAGTTAACGATTCATCCTGTGTCTCATGTGGTCACTGCGTTACTGTGTGCCCTGTGAATGCCCTTATGGAAAAAACCATGCTTGGGAAGGCTGGATTTTTAACCGGGATAAAGGAGAAACCAAAAAGGCAGATGATCGACCTTGTCAAGCATCTTGAGCCCACGGTCGGGATGAAACCTGTGATGGCTATTAGTAACATTGAATCCGCAATGAGAAAGAGTCAGATCAAGAGGACAAAAACTGTGTGTACCTATTGCGGAGTAGGCTGCTCCTTTGAAATGTGGACAAGGGGCAGGGACATACTGAAAATTCAGCCAGTGCCGGAGTCCCCGGCAAATGGAATCTCCACATGCATAAAGGGTAAATTTGGATGGGACTTTGTAAACAGCCCTGACAGGCTGACCGTTCCATTGATAAGGGACGGGAATCATTTCAGGAAAGCTTCGTGGGAAGAAGCGATCAGTTATACAGCCAAGAGACTCCTTGATTTAAAACAGAAGTACGGCGGAGATGCAATAGAATTTATTGCCTCATCCAAGGGAACTAATGAGGAGGCGTTCCTTGTGCAGAAGCTTGCGAGACAGGTGTTTGGCACGAACAACGTGGACAATAGCTCAAGATTCTGTCAGGCTCCGGCAACCACAGGCCTCTGGAGAACGGTGGGTTACGGTGGTGATTCAGGATCGATCAGTGACATATACCAGTCAGAACTCATAATCGCTGTTGGAACCAATACCGCTGAATCGCATCCTGTGCTTGCCACGCGGGTAAAGAGAGCACATAAGCTCAATGGCCAGAAGCTGATTGTCTCGGACCTAAGGAAACATGAAATGGCTAGCAGAGCCGACATATTCCTGCATCCCAATCCTGGAACTGATCTTGTCTGGCTTTCTTCAGTTACAAAGTATATTATTGATCAGGGTTGGGAAGCGAAGGAGTTTATCAGCAACAGGACCAATGACTTCGAAAAATATAAAAAGAGTCTGGAATCATTCTCACTGGACTTCGCGGAGAAAATTACCGGCATCAAGAAAGATACTCTGGTGAAAGTTGCTGAAACGATTCATTCCGTGAAAACCATGTGTATCCTCTGGGCAATGGGTGTGACACAGCATCAGGCAGGAAGCGATACGTCCACAGCCATATCAAATCTCCTTCTCGTTACGGGAAATTATGGCAGGCCAGGCACTGGTGCCTATCCCCTGAGAGGGCATAACAACGTGCAGGGTGCCAGCGATTTTGGTGCGATGAACGCCTATCTCCCCGGCTACCAGAAGGTATCAGATGAAAAGGCCAGAAAGAGATTTGAAGATGAGTGGAAGTGCAAGCTGCCTGATGCCCCTGGAATTGACAACCAGAACTGCATGGAAAATGTGGACAGCGGCAAGATAAAGGGCATGTATATCGTGGGTGAGGAAGTGGCAACGACGGGGTCATCAGTGAACTATATTAGAGAAATGCTAGACAGGCTGGAATTCCTCGTCGTTCAGGACATATTCCTCTCAGAAACTGCCAAACATGCTGACGTTGTTCTTCCAGCGGCGGTCAGCCTGGAAAGGGACGGCACTTTCACAAACACAGAGAGAAGAATACAGCGCATATTCAAGGTCATGGAGCCCCTTGGAGAATCTAAACCTGACTTTGAAATTATCCAGATGATTGCCAGGGAGATAGGTTATGACTGGAACTACAAGGATCCTTCAGAGGTCATGGAAGAAGCTTCAAGGGTAGTGCCTATGTTCTCCGGAGTTTCCTACAGCCATCTGAAAGGATTCGACAGCATGCAGTGGCCCACGTTCCCTGACGGGACTTCGTCCCCATTGCTCTATGAAAAGGAGTTCCACTTCCCAGACGGCAAGGCGGTATTTTACCCGTTGAAATACAGTCCGCCACTACCCATGGACGAGGAGTTTGATCTCCATCTTAACAACGGCAGGTTACTGGAGCATTTCCATGAAGGAAATGAAACCTACCAGAGCCCCGGCATTAGGGATAAGGTGCCGTCCACCTTTGTTGAGATATCACCCGACCTAGCTAAGGAGAGAGGCATTGAAGATGGTGATGAAGTCAGGTTGACATCTAAATGGGGCTCCCTGAAGACCAGAGCCCTCATAACAGATCGCGTGAAGGGAAATGAGATGTATATGCCAATGAACGACTCGGGAGATGAGGCGGTAAATATTCTCACAAGCCGGTTCATGGATCCGATAGCCCATACAGCCGCGTACAAGGAACTACCGGTGAAGATGGAGAAAATTCCCGGAGTGAAACCGAGAATTCCCCTCCCAAGGACTAACCCTAGATTCCAGCAGGCTAAACCCCAGATAAGCGTCAGGGTAGAAGATAAGTGGAGAAGACCAGATTACAGCAGTTTGATAAGTGGAGGAGAAAAGTGAAATGTCGGAATCAATAGCGGAGATTAAAGCCGATGAAGAGAGCCTAGACGAGCAGCAGGTTATTTCTAAGCTGCTTCTTGAATCGGCGAAGCCAATCTCGGAAGCAATGGCAGCAATCAAGGCATTAAGCGAAAGTGGCATTCTTTCTATGATTGCCTCTTTTGCAAGCAATTACCAGGATGTTCTGGCGGAGCTGATGGATGGGCTTACCGATGATCGCATGGAGAATTTCATGCTGAACCTGTCGTCCATATTCACACTGTTGTCAAGGTTACCTCCGGGTATGGTAAGAGGTTTCATGGAGAACGCAGCCAGCGAAATGAACGGCGGAAACGACGAGAAAAACCTGAAACCGCTTGGGTTGCTCTCAATGTTATCTCTATTCAAAGACAGCGACGCAAGCGCCGGATTAAGGATACTCGTCGGTACTATGAAAGGTTTCACAAAACAGACTAGAAAAGAGGGAACGTGAGAATAAGTGGAAACGGGTGTTGCCATCGAACGTGTGACAAGATTTTCTGAACCGATGGGCTGGACAGAGGATTCGGACAATATTGTGACTGAAGAACCTATGGAGATCAGACTGCTACACAATGGAAAAGCGGAAAGCATAGCTGTAACAATGAGAACACCCGTCAATGATGAGGAGCTTGCCATTGGTTTCCTTTTCAGCGAAGGTTTCATAAAGAAATTCGACGACATAACATCTGTCAGGATCATTGAGAACGGAAACGTTGTCGAAGTGTCACTTTCATGCGACACGAAAAATACATATCACACGGGCAGAAATTTCTACATGAGCTCCAGCTGCGGAGTATGTGGAAAGAGCAATATAAATGAGATTTTTCTGAAAGGAGTCGGGGTTGTTCACGGATCTGCCAGAATCAGTTCCAGAATGCTTCTATCGCTTCCGGAGAAAATGAGGCGAAAACAGAAGTTATTCGGTTATACTGGAGGGATCCATGCAGCTTCACTTTTTGATGTATCGGGGAGGCATCTTGTTACGATGGAGGATATTGGCCGTCATAATGCAGTCGACAAGTGCATAGGATACATGTTATCAAATAGACTGATAGGGAAAATGAATACGGTCCTGCAGATCAGTGGAAGGGGTGGATTCGAAATTCTCCAGAAAGCTGCCATGGCAGGAATACCTATCGTGTCTTCAGTATCTGCACCTTCTAGCCTTGCTATAGATGTTGCCGAGACATTCGGCATCACGCTTGTCTGTTTCGTGAGGAATGACCGCTTTAATGTTTACGCCAACCCACAAAGAATATTGGCCTGAATCACAAGTGCTCTGGAATGGCAGATTGGTTGCATTTACGAAATTTCAGAATTCTGATCTACAGGAGAGTGCCACTGCATAGATAATAGCGAGGGGTGCTACAAGTGGCTTTAACTCTTGCGAACCGTAGTTGTGTAAAAATTTGAATCTATAGTTAACTAGAATTGCTATCGGCTAACACTGCTCCTAAGAAAAGTTTACATAAATCGCAACAGCTATACTTCTTATGGAATCATTAATTAAGTACTCTAATAGCGCAGCTTCTATGCCAAATAATAGTGATAACTTGTCCAAAAATATGAGAAAAACTCTCAAATATGTGTATGCAGTATAACAGGTGATAACATATGTTAAAACGGAAAATTGTTTTGGTAATTGCGGTTTTTGTAGCATTTGCCATGGTTTTGTCATCGATTGCCATAGTTGGAGGGACTTTTGTTAATGGTAGCTCCACGCACCAGAGCACATCGGCAAGCTCTGCTCCTGGAATAGCGCTGAGCGGAAAAGCTGCGCAGATAATGAAGGATACTGCCCAAAAAGGTATTCCTGCCACCGCGGTAATGCTTCCGAACTTTAACGCACCTGTCCATAAGGAGGGTGGAGCTATTTTGCCATCATACCTTTCCGCGCCAGCACCAATGGGAATTGGAGCCTATGGAGTGGCACCGAGTTCTAGCGGGTTCACTGCCTACAATCTTACTACGTCTGATATAATGGCATCTTTGACCATCAACAACCTGAAGGATTTCTATGCACTTGACGATGGACCAAACAGCGTCACTTTCCAGTTGAATGCCGTTCTGGATAACGTTGCATTGTTCGGACATAGCAATTACTCAATGTGGACACAGAATGTGGTCTTATTTTCAGCAAGGACTAACATTCTTTCCTTTGAAGACAACATCTGGAATTTCTCCAGTCCTCTTACCTACCTGACTGGAAATGCCATATACAGCTCCACTGGCATTGTGTATCCATATACTGGTGTTCACATTGCAATCGGACCTGCATTCCAGGTAACCTATCCTTTCACCCTTGACCTTTACCTTAACACCTCGGTAGTCGGAGGTAGATCCACGGTTTTCTTCAACTACTCTCTTTCATGGGGTGGAAACTATGTATCCGGAACATACGATGAAGTCATCTTCAACTCCATAAGTCCGAATACTGCATACGTTGCCCCCAACCCTCAGTTTCTCATCAGCGGTAACACTGTTACGCCAACTGGGTTCATCCCCTATGATGCCGAGATAATGATCGGAGGACCTGGAGGAGGAAGCACTGCAAACGTACAGGCAATAAGTGCCACGATGCAGCTAGAATACCTTTCCGGAACCAGCTATAATCCGTTCCCAAACACATTTGACGTCGGATCTGAAACCGGAGAAACCTCTCAAGGGGTCGCAGTATCTTGGAACTCAAATGATGTGGCGACACTTACTGCTGGTCCTTCCTATGTCTACGGAATGTGGGGAATTTCTCCAGCAGGTACACAAATGACCACCTTCACTGGAACGGTGAACCCGCCTAACTCGTTTATGTTTGCCTCTCCGACAAGCTCATTCAATCAGACACTCGCTTCATGGGTACCTCTAAGCAGCACTGGACAGTTTTCATTTACCCTACCTTATGGAATATTGGCTGCCGAGGTAATGCTCAGCAACTATAATCCACAGTATGTTACTCTCACGGGAAGCAACGTTCAGATAAGCCTAGTGCAAAACTTTGAACTTGGCGTTTACACTCCACTTTACGCCTTTGGCAATGCTCAGCTGAAATACATATCATACCCGAGTTTTGGATGGCACAACAGCCAATATGTGCTATATAACAATCCCTCATACACTGGTTACCTGAATCCGCTATTTGGCATGCTCAATGACTATGTCTTTCCGGCTTTCCAAGGTATCCTCCTCAGTGACGTGACGGCCCCAGTTTTGATAACACATGCACCAACATTTACAGTCAATTACATGGACTACGCACCTTCTGCACTCATAATTAGCTTCTTCGAGCTTCCATCAACAAATGACCTGGGAATATTCCTGTACCAGACGTCCAACACTGTGATCTCTAACAACTATATCAGTGGATGGTTCTCCTACGAGCAGAGCGGATTCCCCGTGGCTAATCTCGTCCTGTGGAACTCACAGTATAACCTGGTAGAAAACAATTATTTCAACGCCCTTGACAGCTCTATGCTTGTATACAACACTGCCTCCCAGATGGGCCACAACTACATAATAGGCAATATCTTTGCACAGTCCCCTACTCTGAACAGCACGAATTATGCTCCCATAGCGGTATCGCCAACGCTGACTGAAGTGGCGAGCGGACCTGTTGGACTCTCCGTATACAGCAGTGACAACCTCATAACGGGGAATTTCTTCACGGTGTACAACACAGCACTCAGCCCGGATTACAGCATATACTCTGGAAGCTCGGTGGCATACAGGGACAACTGGAACCATAACTACTGGTGGAACTATGTCCCCGGAACCGGACCTTACAACAACTTTGGCCAGATCACTTCCGGTTATGACTACCACCCAATTGTCTTTGGATATTTCCATCAGGGGGATCAGGACGACAACTACAATATGTATGCATGATTAGTTGAGTGCCTTTTTACCAACTAATCCAAATTTTTTTTCATTTTTTTGATAAATGGTGCAGTTAAGAACCCAGAAGGATTAATGGCCTCTACTTGACAGCCATAAATTAGGAAACAAGATTGCAAACGAAAATAGCTCGCGGGATCGCCCTCATCGTTAATTAACGGGAACGATCCTTATTGCTGTCACCTTGTATTCTGGAGTGTTCTGCTTCGAGTCCCTGTTCTGCCCAGTGATCTGGTTTAGTCTTACCTCCGGGTCGTTGAAAGTGGCAAATGCTGTACCATCTTTCAAGTCAAAATCCACTGAAACCTTGGTAACAGCTTCTCCATACCTGCTTACAAGCCTGACCCTCTGCCCGATTTCCAGATTTAGCTTATTGGCGTCCCCTCTGGAGATATAGACGTAGTCCGTATCTCGGAATGCCCTATTTCCAGACCTGTTGGTCATTGTGGCGGCATTGAACTGAAAAAGGGACCTTCCAGTTGAAAGCAGTATCGGATAGTCCCTGTCAGTAACTTCAGTGGTGGGATGATAGTCAATTACTGCAAGAGCCGTTTTTTTACCTAGTGTGAAACTGTCACTATGCAGAATTTTTGTCCCTGGATGGCTCTCATTCGGGCAAGGCCACTGTAACCCTCCATTTTCAATCCTTCCATAAGTTATTCCATGGCCACCGGACCAGACTTCCCTGATTTCATTCCAGACATCCTCTGGACTTCTGAAATTGAAGTACTCCCCAAAACCCATTTCCCCTGCCACGAGATCGATTATTTCCCAGTCGGCTTTAGATTCTCCTCTCGTAGTTATGGCTTTCCTCACTCTCTGGACCCTCCTTTCCGAGTTCATGAAAGTGCCGTCTTTTTCGTATGATGAAACCGCTGGAAGAAATACCGATCCAAATTTCTTCGCTGTCTCGTTCATGAAGAAATCCTGGATTACAATGAAATCCATGGAACTGAATGCCTTTTCCGTGTACTTCATGTTCGGGTTAGACATGTAAACGTCCCAGCCCATGACCCACATCCCTTTTAAACTCCCAGATGCAGCTGCATCTAACATCTGCATTTCATCCAGTCCCTTGTTTGAGGGTATCTTAGCCCTCCATACATCCTCGAATTTCTGTCTTCCTGCTTCTATGGGGATATATCCGGTAAGTTTCGACGGTTCGCATCCCATGTGCGCTGATCCCTGCACATTGTTCTGCCCGCGCAACGGATTGACGCCTGACCCCTCTATACCAATGTTTCCAGTGAGTAGGGCAAGATTAACAACGTCCATTACGCCATCCGTACCCTGAGAGTGTTCAGTCACGCCGAGTCCGTGAAACAGCATAGAAGGTTTCTGAATCGCATAAGTGCGAGCTGCCTCTCTTATCTTTGAGCTGCTAACTCCACAGATCCGGGCAGCCTTAGTTGGTGTCCATTCCTTGATTTTCTTGACATACTGATCAAAGTTGGTTATCCTCTCTCTTATGAAATCTTCGTCCTCAAGCCCCTCGGTCACAATGACGTTTGCCATTGCATTTAATAAGGCGATATTGGTGCCCGGTTTAATCTGGAGATGTATATCGGCCATCGAGGCGAGTTCCGTCTTCCTAGGGTCTATGACTATTAAGTTTGCTCCCTTTAGTGCTCTCTCCTTGATTCTGGCGCCTACTATGGGGTGACCTTCCGTGGGGTTCACTCCAACCAGCATCATTGTCCTGGTTTTTTCTATGTCATTAAATGAGTTAGTGGCAGCACCTGTTCCCAGTATTGCTCCCATTCCGGCCGCAGTTGGGGCATGGCACACCCTTGCACAGCCATCCACATTGTTAGTACCAAGCACAATCCTTGCAAACTTCTGGGAAAGATAGTTTTCCTCGTTAGTTGCCCTGGATGATCCGAGAACACCAACCGAATCTTGCCCGTACTTGGAGAGTAATCTTTTAAAGTTGTCAGCAACAACTTTTATGGCTACCGCCCATGTTGTTTTCTTCCATTCACCGTTTTCCCTGATCATAGGTTCAGTGATTCTGTCTGGTGAATCTACAAAGCCGAAAGAATAGCGGCCCTTGACACAGAGGTGCCCCTTGCTCACAGGAGAATCTTGCACCGGGAGAATCTCGACGATTTTGTCGTCAATTGTGCCTATGCTGATCTCGCATCCTGTGCCGCAGTACGGACAAACGCTTCTTGTGTATTTCTCTGGATATCCTTCAGTGAGTACGGCGAGATCCTCAATGGCTCCTGTAGGGCAGGTGTCAGCGCACGCCCCGCAGCTAACGCAGGAACTGTCCCTCAGGCTTTTGCCGCCGTCTGCGAGGATCTCTACCATTGGTCCCCTGTTCCACTTCTGCCAGACAAACTGACCCTGAACCTCATCGCATATCCTTACACATCTATAACAGTCGATACATTTATCCATGTCAACATAAATGAACGGGTGATCCGTCTCACTTGCTGAGAACGAAATCCTTTCCTTTACGGTTGCTGGTATCATGCCATAGTGTTCCAGATGATGATAGAATTCCTTTCTTCTGTCAAGTCCTGAGAGATCCATTTCGCCGTTCCTGGTCAACAAGCGAAGCGTTGTTTTTCTCTCATTCTCAATGTCTTCTGGAAACGCTTCAATTTTCATGCCATCCTGGATCATAGTTGTGCACGACGTCTCCGGCCGCGTCCTTCCATTTATTCTGACAATGCAGAGCCTACATCCTCCATATTCTTCAAGCCTATCATCATGACAGAGAGTTGGTATCTCTATGCCCATTTCCCTGGCTGCCTTCAGCACAGTAATCTGTTCCGGAAATGATTGCTCCTTTCCATCTATGGTTACTCGAAACACGCGCTCACCTCCTCGTGATAATTCGCTGTGGCGCTTTTCAGAAATTCGCCGAGACCACTGCCCAAACCACAGAGGCTCGTGTTCAGAAGGGTGTCGGAAAGGATATCGTATTCCTTTTCTGCCCAACTTTTTCCCTTTAATCGTTCCGTGAATATCTCCTCGACCGCTTTGCTGCCTAGTCTACACGGGGTGCATTTGCCACAGGATTCATAAGCTACGAACGATGCAACGTGTGCGATCAGTTCTCTAATGGATGTTCTATGGTCAAAGGCCACTATTCCTCCATGTCCGAGTTCTCCGCCGATAGATCTCATCTCTTCATATCCAATCTTGGTACCGAGCTTTGATGGTGGAATTATGCCGGCAATTGGGCCGCCCACGATGACTCCTTTCAATGTCCCGGATTTCAGACCACCGCCAATCACGTTGACAACCTCATCAAGTGTTGTTCCGAGTTCAACCTCATAAAGCCCCGGGTTTCTGAAAAGCGAATTGAGGGATATTGCCTTGGTCCCCCTGCTCCTTGAGAATCCAAGTTCAGAAAAGCGATCTGCGCCGTTGTTTATAATCCATGGGATATTAGCCAGAGTTTCCACATTATTTACTAGTGTGGGTTTTCCGAAGAGACCTCTTTCCGTTGGATAGGGCGGTCTTACAGAAACTTCTGGCCTCTTACCTTCAATGGATCTGAGCAGTGCAGTTTCCTCTCCACAAACATAACTGCCCATTCCGGGAACTACTTTGATTTCAAAGTTAAAACGAGAACCAAGAATTCCGGGTCCGACAAACCCAACTGATCTTGAGTCCTCTACTGCTTTAGTTACAACCTCCAAAGCACGCGGGTACTCCCTTCTGATGTAAATATATCCAACTTCTGCACCAGTGGCGTATCCTGCTATTATCGTAGATTCTATGAGCTTGAATGGATCATACTCCATTATCATCCTATCAATGTAGGCTCCGGAGTCACCTTCGTCAGCGTTTACTACTACATATTTCTCCATTGAAGGCTGGGCAAGAACAGACGCCCACTTCTTCCCCGTTGGGAATCCAGCCCCTCCCCGCCCCCTCAGTGAAGATCTGTCAATCTCATTTACAATGGCCCCGGGAGTCATTTTCAGTGCTTTCCTGAGTGCCATGAATCCACCGGATTTTACATACTCATTCACCGTTGTCATCGGTCCCTTCACAACGTTATCCAGGACGATTGCCGTGCGCGATTTTATTTCCACCTTTGGCACAGTATCTTTCTCGGAAGATGCGGGAGACTCATAACACTTACCAAGACAATAGGTTCTCGTGGGCTGCCTCATTGCAGCTTCAAAAGTCGACTCATCGTTTAACCTTGCGACAAAACATGCTGTGCCAGAACAGTATTCTGTTCCTTCACTTTCAGTCGGAAACGAGTAAAACGATTCGATCTGCCTGATATTCGCTCGCTTGAATGCCAAAACTACACCAGGATATCATTGATTGAAATCTATTTATAATATTGACCTCATACTTCAGTGGTTGTATTAAAATATATCAATTATCACATGCATACAGTTAAATTTACTAATCAGTTTGATCTAGAATTACTCGTTTAATATTGCACAATGGTTTGATGCCACAGTAACCAGGTAGTGCGATATTTGAATGCCTACCAAATTACACACTCTTGGCAAAATGAATTATTATTCAAATCTTCAACTTCATAAGGAACTTTACTCTCAGGATTCGATGAGGAAGAAGCTCGTAGAGATAGGGGTCGTAATGCTCATTGCTGGAGTGGCAATCCTAGCCATCGGGGGGATAACAATATCCGAGACTACAATTATATCTTCCCATTACAGCGAGCCTTCAAGAGGGGAATATATCTCCTATGAGATTAATGTTTCAGGATCAGGTAGTATTATTGTGTTCGGCAATGGCACAATTGGTTCGCTTGGTCTGGTAGCTGCAGATGATATCCACCTCGTGAATGCGTCAAACATTGCAACTATTGCAATCACGCCATCTGTGGCACTGGGCGGTCTTCAGATATATAATGTAAACCACAGTAGTTATTTCTTTGTTATCTTCACTGACTCCAGTCCAGAATACGTGTACACATATTTTCCTGGAGCTATGTTCGATGAGCTAGCAGGCATAATGGCAGGTGGATTTGCGATCTTTCTCACAGGGCTTACAGTGACCATAGTTGGAGTGTTTCTGCGGAACGACCGGCATCGATCTCTATAATGACGTAATTTAATATGGGCTGAATATACAGCCATCTATTTAACGGGACGAAAGATGAGCACCTGTAATAGGTTACTGCCCCCACTTGTTTCCCGTGTCATATCCTTTGCAGGTGTTCCCATTGCAAAAAAAACTGGGATAATGCCTATCTTTTTTTTCTAATTAAATGGCACTTTTTCCTTACCTCATCTCTGCTCGGGGAAACCACATATAATTCTGTTACCGAGGATGGGGACAGATCAATCTTTTATTCTAGGTTAAATAACGCAAACCGTTCAATCTAAAGGAACCTATAGGAAACGTAACTCTTAAATTCTATTGGAGTTATGTTATAATTGCGTTATGTCTAAAATAATCATATCTGGCGTTGGAAATGGTATGGGTTGTAATATATCCAGATTCCTTAAATCAAAGAGCCATGAACTTGGCATCTTATCCCGAGGTGATGTGGGAGAAAACGTGGCCAAGGCCCTTGGAGCTTTTTATGGAAGATGCAACCTTTTGGATTTTGAAAACACAAAGAATACTTTCAGTGAAATAGTTCATCACCTCGGTAAACTTGACGGAGTGGTTCACCTTGCAGGAGGATATTTTGGAAAAAAAATGTTGAAGAAATAGATCCAGCATACTTCCATTCAGCACTCACCAACAATGCCGCCACATTCTATAATGCCGTTGAAGCGTCATTGCCTCTTTTCTCTGAAAGTGGGGGGTCAATTGTGGTGGTCTCCGCCGCCAGAAATGTATACCTTAACAGCAACATTGGCTATGCGGCAGGAAAAGGCGCAGTAGACTATATGGTTAAAATTCTCGCGAAGGAGTTTATATCTAAAAAAATAAGAGTTAATGCTATCTCCCCAGGATTTATCACTAAGGAAAACTGCGGAGAAAGTGCAAGCCAAGATTATGTTGGCAGAAAAGGTAGGCACGGAGCGATCAGTGTCTCGGAAGCTATTGGCATGTTTATGGACAATAACATTGCTACCGGGCAAATTCTTGAAGTCGATGCAGGATTCAGTTCTGTGCTACCTGATGGATACTGAGTAACATGGTTTTTTAATAACGTTTGATTAGATATCTTATGGCATCGGTCGTAGCAGCAAATTTTGCAAAATTTGGAAAGAGAAGCGAGGATATTTTCTCCATTTCATCGGAATCTGCCTTCCCCATAGTCAAGAAATTCCGAGATGAAATAGATTTTGTAGTCATATCTAACTCCTATTCTGGCGAGTTCAATGGCATTTCAGGTTTGAACAATTTGATTACAACTCACTTGGGGATATATGACGTTCCTTCAGTGAGAGTTGACAATGCCAGCGGAAGTGGTGGTTCTTCGCTTCTTGTGGCAGACTCCTTAATCGCTTCTGGGCAAGCAAAGAGTGTGTTGGTCATAGGAACTGAAAAGATGACGGGTTTCCCGTCTAAGAAATCTACAGGCATCATTGCCTCCCTTCTACCACCTGAGGAGAGGGCAGAGGGGCTTTCACTGCCGTCTCTCGCTGCATTCATGGCTAGATCTTAAATAAGGGAGTTTTTCCCGTCCAGAGAGAGCATAGCCTCAGTAGCAGTTAAAAATCACCACAATGGTGCACTGAATCCGTATGCCCATTTCCAGGAAGAGATTAGCCTTGAAAGAGTCATGAATTCAAAAATAATTGCAGATCCGCTGAGGATTTATGAATACTGTCCAGTAAGCGACGGAGCAGTAAGCCTTTTGTTGACTTCTGATAAGTACAGTAGCAGTTTAAGCGATAAATGTATAAGGATATCGGGTTCAGGTTCAAGTTCTGGGGTCGCATCCATAACATCGCGATATTCTTTTACAACAATTGACTCAGTTAGGGAATCTGCAAGGAAAGCGTTCAGAAAAGCAGGGAAGAAACCGGCTGACGCAGATGTTGCTGAACTCCATGATATGGCTTCGGTTCTAGAGATAGTAGAGTCTGAGGATGTTGGTTTCTTCAAGAAAGGAGAGGGATGGAGGGCACTTGAAACCGGTGAGACCCAAATTGGTGGCAAGTTGCCGATCAACACAAGCGGTGGCCTAAACTCAAAGGGGCACCCCATAGGAGCGAGTGGTGTAGCTCAAACTGCTGAGATATATCTGCAGCTTACTGGGCAGGCAGGAAAGAGACAGGTAAATAACGCGAGCACCGGCTTCAGCGTGAGCATGGCAGGGTTTAGCAATAACTCGACTTCCTTTGTATACGAGGTGCCGTAATGAAATTTAATAAATGTCTCAATTGTTCAAAAGAATATTTGTTTAAACGAGTGGTGTGTTCTAAATGTGGATCAAATGACTTCATTATTATAAATGAGGAAAGTGGTCCCGTTTGATCAATCTAAGTCGATGGACCCGCCAGCCGTCAGACTAAACAGTTACGGTTTTTTCAAGTTTTTCTCGATGGTTGGAAGTTAATCCCTTGCATGGGACTATTACTGTAAAGGAGGTATAGTTGAAGGGCGGGGAGCCGCAATCACTAGGAGAGGATATCCTTTGATCTGGTTGCCTTGTTTCTGCGAGCTCGAATGATATACCTCCAATTCTGTAACTACCAACTTATTCATATTAGATGTGTTGTTAATGGCATCCAAGTAGGGTTTGTTATTGCTGAAGTTAATATTTTTCATAACTTCGGCCGAAGTTAAATTTTGCAAATATGCAGGAGAAGGCGAAGATTCTGTAAGAAGATATACGTCGCCTATCAAAAGGAATGGGATATTTCCATTCTGATCATAATCTGAGAAAAGCGATTGGTCACTTGAGTTTAATCTTGGTAAAGGCTGCCAATTCCTATTAGATACCTCAAAGCCATTGAAGACCACGTTCGGACTATTATATGCACTATTCAAGAATGTGAGTCCAGGCGTATCTCGAAATATATTAGAAGAGTTAGATTATATGTATTGGATGCAACTCCAGACACAAAATGCGGCCAGCCCCTTATAAATTACCTAACTTTCCGCGGCGCAAAATGGGCCGGCTTCAGAGGCTATTAAGAGTATAGGAACCATTCCCTCCAACATACTCAGGAAATGATGAAATTTTAGTTAAGTCAATAATATAACCTGAGGGCGTGTGCTTACGTTGTTCAGTTTCTTGGAAGGCGATGAGACAAAGTGAATACCCGCAATTGCCAGAGCCAATGCAACTATGGGTGCTGAGGCATATTTTATGAGTTTATGTCTTGCCTGTCTTGCTTGCGCTGCATCAACTCTTCGACTGGCAGTTTTATTATTTCTTGGTCTTAACTTATTATTGACTCTTCGTTTATGGTTTGTCATGTCTCCTCTTGAGCTTCATGATGTTGTTACGTTGAGCTGGACAACTGTCGGAGACTGCCTGAAGAGATAGCCGCTCAGGTTCTCGTTTACACTGACAGAAGTAATTCCGAGTTTGAAGTGAATTGAAGTGTAGTTGCTGTTATGGACGGGAAAGCTCGTATTCACAAACAGCGAAAGTGCAAGTTCATAGCTACCAGAAGCTATATTTATGGGAGGAGCCTTGAGAGGAAAAGCAAGAGTACTGCCATTCAGCAGCATGAGAAAAGGCACACTAACTGTATTGGTCGTTAAGCTTATGCCTCCGTAGACGGTTCCACCTGAAGACTTGTGGTTGGCAGTAGGCAGCTGATACAGTGTTGCCTCAAGAGCGAAAGTCGGGCCGAAACTGATCAACAGGGTCTGGTTATGTGTTATATT
>JAVYSB010000002.1:0-112811 GCA_038729425.1 Thermoplasmataceae archaeon
AGTTAGGATTGAGGGCTGTAACTCGCCCTCATGAATGTGGATTCCGTAGTAATCGCGGGTCAACAGCCCGCGGTGAATATGCCCCTGCTCCTTGCACACACCGCCCGTCAAACCATCCGAGCTGGTGCTGGATGAGGATATGCTCTTATGGGCAAATTCAAATCTGATGTCGGTGAGGAGGGTTAAGTCGTAACAAGGTATCCGTAGGGGAACCTGCGGATGGATCACCTCCTATGTTTTTGGCGAGTCACAGGCACAATCTTTCACGTTTTCATTTGCAAAGGATTTTATGCGTAAATTCTCTAATGTTTAAGGGAGCATTCTGATGTCAGTTGAAGATAAAGCAGTCGAAATTCAGGACAAAATTGAAAGAAGATTCGGAGGAATAGGCAAGGGAAAGTATGCCAGAATCATCAGAATGGCCAAGAAACCAGGTCGGGACGAGTATTTGAAGGTTCTCTTAATAACTGGTTTTGGGATTGTCCTGCTCGGTCTGGTGGGTTTTCTCATCTATCTCGTAATGGGCGTATACATAAAGATTCCATAGGTGTTGTGACATGGAAAGCAAAGAAGAATTGCAGAGTTGGGCAACCATTGATGCTGCTGATACGAAGATGGGATGCGGCAAGGAGGTTACCATACCAATTATTGCCAGGAATATCCAAAGTTCGAAAAGGAAGTTCACCCTCAGGATTACGGCTGAATTCAAATCAAAGGACGAGCTTGTGGAATGGTTTGTTTCTCTTGATTATCCGAAGCAGAAGGTCTATACGATTTCCCAGGCTGACAATGAGATCATCCAGGAGGACATTGAAATTGATGGAAAACAATCCAGGAAGATATCACTTCTAATTTCCACCCCAAAAGGTGGGTACATGGGCGATTCCGTCAAATTCAAGGTGTCGCTATTCTCCTCGGACAGCATTAACAGCATGGACAGGGTATTTACCATTGAACTTACTTCTGTGATCGTCGCCGTAAAGACCACAGTGGGGAACGAGATTCCAGTCTCGATTGATCTTGCAAATAAATCCGATGTGGACCTAGGGGAAAGGAAACAAATGAATCCGGATTCTCTAAGTGAGGTTTTCTCTATAATGGCACCTCACGAGGTTCGCGGGTATATATTTGTCGAAACAATGCATCCTGACAGGTTGGCAGTGATAGCCAAAGGTATCCGCGGATTCAAGGGAATGGTCGAAGGGGACATTAAAGCCTCTGAAATTGAACATTACCTCACACCAAAGCCTGCTGTTTCAGGACTAGAGCTTGGGGCTTTCGTTGAACTTATAGATGGACCATTCAAGGGGGAGAAGGCAAAGATAATGTCCATAGACGCCGGAAAAGAAGAGGTCACAGTTCAGCTCGTAGAATCAATGGTACCCATACCTGTTACGGTCAGGGCTGAAGCCATAAGGATGCTGGACAAGAAATAGGTATCATGAAGCTTAAATTCAGATCTAAACGGAAAGAGAAGGAGTTCCTGGGGCATATCGGTTCCCTGTTCGAGGATCTAGGGTCTATAGTTCCGGATTGCCTTGACAAGGGATTTCTCTGCCCATTTGAATCATATAGAAAGAAGCTTGGATCCATCAGCGGAACGGACCGCATAGAGAAGTATCTCCGTTCGTCTGACCAGTTCTTGAGCGCCATAAGTGAGACGCATAAGATTTCAGATTCGGACTCTGCTCCGGTTGTTGGATTCATAACTACCCCTTATGGAAACGTTGAATACGCGAAACGCGGAAACGCTGATGAAACCGTGCTTGCCGGGGTACAGCATTTTGACGATGAGATCTGGCGGATGCTTGCTTTTTCCTCACTCTCCAAGACTAAGGGTGCTAGGGTTTATTCTTCAAAGAACTTTTACCTTGGATCATGCAAGGGACACGGGCCCGGGATTGAATTCTTCAAGGATGTCCTGACGGAACACAACATAAAGTTCAGGGAAGATGGCGATAAGCTGTTAATAGGAAACATTGGAAAAACTATGGTTATCAGCCACTTTTCCGGAATTTATATTGAAATATTCGAGGATTCAGAATATTCTACCGCTTTTGCTATACTTAGGCACTTTCTCACCAAGGACATTTCAAGAGACTTCAGTATTTCATGTTCTTTCATTGAAGATCGGGTCAATCTGATCCCTCAGGAAGAAATTGCAAGGTATTTTAGTGGCCAGATCGATGACAAGACAGCAATCAGGTCAATAGTGGACGCAAGAATAAGGCAGGCAGTTTCAAAGTCCCTGTACATTATTGCTGACAGGTGCTATTCCGACCCAGATGAGTTCCTTGGTGAATTTCCCAATGATATAGTGAACACATCCATCCTCGCGCCATTTCTGGAATCACTTGGCCACGGGATCTATATGGATAATCCGAGTCTGAGGAAACTTCTAGAGGTACTCTGGCCGCAGCATGGAAATGAGATTCTAAGGCAGATATTTCCGGATCTTGACGAGAACAAGCTGAAGAGCCTGAAGGGCAATCCACTGGATCAGATTGAACGGGCAAGGAAGATCTACAAAATTGAGGACATTGAATCTGCATTCACCATCAACGCCTGGTCAAAGTCATCGGAATTCCTCATTTCCCTTGTGAAGGACTTTTTTAAGTCAGGGAAATTCGTAGCTATCCGGAATGGAGAGAAAAATATTCAGTCTGACCATGTTAACAAGGCCATATTCTTCGCCTTTCTGGTGTCACAGGGGGAACTTTCCAATAGGGAGTGGCTCTTCAATGATCAGGACCGGGAACTGGGCAACAAGATGCTCGAACCCATGAGAAAGATACTTGGCAACGACTATAGCTCAATAAGTGCGAACATAGCCGCAATCAGGCCATTTGTGCCGTGATAACATGTCAAGACACGTCGTATCAAAAAGAGAAATGAAGGACGTTCGGGCCGCGGTCGATGGAATGGGAATAGGAGCCATCTCCCTCGAAGGGCTGGAAGTCGAGGAGAACAGGGACGAAAAAGTGTATTTTGTTCATGGTAAGCCTGTATTATACGTAAAGGACTCACTTATTCCAACCCTTTTCTTCATAAACAGCACAAAGCCGTCAATGAGGTGGATCACCGTTGATAACGGGGCGGTTCCGCACATTATGAACGGGGCAAATGTATTCGCCCAGGGGATCAGGGACATGGATCGGACGGTTTCCAAGGGCGACATGGTTTTTGTAAAGAACCTCGAAGACGTCTACATAGCAGTTGGAATAGCCGAGCTTTCTGGAGAAGAAATAATGGCAAACCGGAAAGGAGAGGCCATAAGAACAATTCATTATCCCGGAGACAGGATTTTCAAGGCTTATCAGGAAAAATAGCCTAAATAATAAACATTATTAGTCAGTACCATATTTTCTCTCATGGAACTAACGGTAGGAATGGAAGCTCCGGATTTTGTGTCCGCGGATCAGATGGGGAGAGAGGTCAGACTCAGCCAGTTCAAAGGCAAGCCTGTTGTGCTG
The DNA here is from genome assembly GCA_038729425.1 of Thermoplasmataceae archaeon. Lineage (NCBI taxonomy): Archaea > Methanobacteriati > Thermoplasmatota > Thermoplasmata > Thermoplasmatales > Thermoplasmataceae > Thermoplasmataceae archaeon. The sequence continues at coordinate 3,474 of JAVYSB010000002.1, forward strand.
TACTTTTATCCCAAAGATGACACTCCAGGCTGCACAGTGGAAGCTTGCAACTTCAGGGACAATAACGAGGAATTTGAGAAGAAAGGGGTCAAGGTTCTTGGCGTGAGTGTGGACACACCGCAATCACACAAAAAATTCCAGGACAAATTTGGGTTGAATTTCACGCTTGTTGCCGATCATTCAAAGGAAATTTCCCAGAAGTACAACGTCCTCAGTGGTTCAACTGCGAGACGGGTGACTTACATAATTTCCAAGGATGGCAAAGTAGCCCATATATATCCAAAGGTAACCCCGAAAGATCACGCAACTGAGGTAATGTCAAAGCTAAGAGAGCTGAAACTCATCTCCTAATGACATTTCAGCCTCTTTTAACAATTTTATGTAAAGCTAATATCGTGGCGAGAATTATACATTTAATATGGATACTGAAACCTTTTTGAGGAAGAATGGCGTAATTAAGTTACGGTCGCTCTTTCTTTTGTTTTTTGTATTCGAAATGGCATTGTCCGCCATAGTTTCAGCTATTCCATACAGCAACCCGAGCCTTGTTGCCCAGCTGCAATCGGAGCAGAATTCTGCAGCTTCTCTTGGCCTGGTAGGCACAATATTTTACATCTTCCCTCACAACCTGTTAATAGCGACACTTGAGCTGATTCCGCTGTTTGGACAGTTTTTATTCGTTTTTTCAATGGTTGAAACCTCACTTATCCTATCTGCTTCCGCGGCATCAGCTAACATTTCCGGTCTGTTCTCATTCCTCATACTGCTTCTGTTACCGGATTCGCTGATCGAACTGCCGTCCTATGCTATATCATCCGCAAACAGCGTCTATCTTCTGTATATCCTGATCAGGCACACCACGCTACTCAGGTCGAAAATCAGAAAAGTTATGTACATGTATCTTTTCACGGTCCTGGAACTGTTCATTGCCGGCACTATTGAATCTGGAATACTAGAAATGGAAAAGACTCTGCCTTCGCCGACTAGCTTTCTGTACGCTCTTCTCCTGTGGATCGTGGCAATTCCAGTCATATATCTCCTCATAAGGCTCTTCAGGCACATAAACAGGGACGAGTACGGGCCATCTTTCGGCGATATAACGGAACCTTTAAGCGTGTGAAAAAATAAATGGAGTTTCCTCCACGGATTGACTGAAATAAATCAAAATGATGATATCATTCTTTTTTTGGTTTTACAAACTTTCGGGCTTCCTTCACTTCCTCTTCAGGGATTTCCTTGTATGTGAGCCACCAGGCAAACCCCTTGTACTGCTGCATTCTTGTCTTTGAATCCTTCACGTTCCTAGGAGGTGGGTTGATCACGTTCTCGCCCATTATCTCGTTGCTTGGCCAGTTTGCTGGGATCGCTGCCTTATATTTGTCCGCCATTTGCAAAGCCTTTATCGCCCTCAACAGTTCGTCAACGTTTCTGCCAATCTCAAGGGGGTAATACATTATGAGTCTGACAATTGAGTTAGGGTCAACAATGAATACAGCTCTTACCGTGGAAGCTGAGGACTCCGCATGAAGCATGCCCATCCTGGTGGCTACTCTTCCCATGGCATCTCCAATTATGGGAAACGGAACATGTATCTTCAGGTTTGCTTCTATCCAGTTGATCCATTCGATGTGACTTATGGTGCTATCCACAGACAGGCCTATGAGCTCAGTGTTCAGTTTCTGGAAATCTTCGTATCTCTTGGAAAAAGAGAAGAATTCCGTGGTGCATACAGGTGTGAAGTCTCCGGGGTGGCTGAAAAGCATAAACCACTTTCCCTTGAATGTATCTGGAAGTACCAGCGCACCCTGTGTTGTATCTACATTTAATTCCGGGAATTTCTCTCCTATCAGTGGAAACTTGTTTTCATCCATCATTTCACCACTTTGTTATTGCCTTGCGAGATATACGCTTATTGATTTATGGATAAGGTAATATATCATAGAGAAAGCGCAGGGCGCACTTCAAATGGTCGTCAATAATACCATGCCCCTATTTCTATCTATAAATAAATCAGACCTCAGATATTATGGTCATTTTCCTTATGGAGTTGCTGTATAATACAATGGAAAAGGGGTAATGGACAATGCACTGGGAAGCATTGGGGGTAACCGTTGTAATCCTCATAGCAGTTTCGTTGATTTTTTACGCGAGACGCAGAAATCGGAAATTAATTGGCATAATCCTGCTGTGGGAAGGTTTTGTTGACTTTGCCTCAATTAATAATATGATGGGAGTGAAAAAACATGTCAATGGCTGATTTTGACCGGTTTCTATTTGCCTATACCATAGGGTCACACATAATACTGGTCTCTGCAAGTATAGGCTTGATCTTATTGATAGCAATCCTTGAGATAATGAATTCAAGGAAGAAAAATCCAAATTACGATATTCTCCTTGGCAGGCTGAAGAAGATATTCGTTATTTCATTTGGAGTAGGAACGGCGAGCGGCATAGTAATGGCCGTGGAACTGATCAACCTCTTTCCTACATTCATGACTCTAGTTTCGGAAACCGGGGTTATAGCTGCGTTCTATGCCGAGATATTCACGTTCTTCCTGGAGACCATTGCGCTGGTAATGTATGTATACTATGATGGAGTTTTCAAGTGGAAGTATACAAATATTGCGCTATCACTGACCATTGCAGCAGGGACAATCCTTTCTGCTGTATTCATAACTATGGTCAATGCTTGGATGAACACTCCAAACGGCTTCAATATTACGACATACCTGAGCACCGGAACTGTTACTGGCGTGAACCCGTGGGCTCCATTTGCAACCGTGTCAACGTTTCCTGAGATTGCTCATGTGGTCACAACAACTGTCTTCGCCGGGATGATGATGCTGGGAGTATTCTTCGCTATCAAGTATCTGAGGGCACGGGAAGCGGGAGAAAAATCCCTGGCCGTCTCGGCGTTGCACATCATCGGCGTAGTAAGCATCATAGACATTGTTCTCGTTGGGATTTCCGGGAGCCACGAGATGTCTACCGTACTATTACAGCAGCCATTAAAATACGCCGCGTTTGATCTCAATTATCTGCCTGGATCAAACATGCCGGAGAGACTTTTTGGATCGCTGGTTAACGGCAACGTGATTGGCGCAATTACCATTCCTTCAGTGCAGAGCCTTCTGGCTGGGCTCGAAACCAACGTATCCATTTTACCCGGATTAAGCACCTACCCGCAGAGTCTGTGGCCGCCGCTTATGATTCATACAACGTTTGATACAATGGTGGTTGGGGGCCTGCTGATTGGTCTCTACCTCTTCATAATGTTCCTAATGTTTGTGCTGAAGAAGGACCCAATTCAGTACAGAGCCATGATAATACTGCAGATAATCGGTGGAATATTTGCCTTCATAATATACGAACTTGGCTGGGTAACGGATGAGGTCGGAAGACAGCCATGGATTGTCTATAATGTGCTCACGGTAAACAATGCCATAAATCCATCAACGGCCCTGTTGGTGCCTGGATTCTTCATAGTGGCCTTTTACCTGGTCATTGTTCCGGCTACATTCTACTTTTTCTCAAGGATATACAGCTCGCAGAAGATTCCTAAAAAAGCTGAAAAATCACTGAACCAAGGGGGTGTTAACTATTAACGGCATATTCTACCTCAATTTCCTTGTCTTTGGCATATTTGCTGCGCTTCTCTGCACAGAAATCATGGGAGCCGTGGTCCTGATTGTGTGGTGGAACAAATACAGAAAACCCGTCCTGGAGTACATTATTCCCATATGGGAAATAACAGGCACTTTTGGTGCGTTCTGGGTGGTACTCTCTGATTTTGCATTTCCTGCCATAATAAACCCTCTTGCTGGGCTCTATGCAGCCGCGATCATGCTGTTTCTCATTCTCTTCGTTGCTAGAAATGCATCAATAGCCTTCGGGGAGTACATAATAAAGAAGGGCTGGCTTGACGAAAGGAAACTTTACACAATCTATGCCTTTGTAACACTGCTAATCGGAATTGTGGTTTTGTACATACTTTCCGGGGTTATTGGCGGATATGGCGTTAATATGACTGATCTTAACGTGAATCTGGCCGCGTGGTTCTCTCATCCAGCAGATATCCTTTTCATTTTAGGTGCTGTAATCATCTTGCTTGGCCTCGCTCCTGTGTTTTTTGGGGTGAGGGAACTGGCAAATATGTCTCTGCTATTCACCACTGTCGGCGTTGTGATTTCCGCCATTACTGTATACCTGTTCGAGGGGAGTGGCATATCCCTTATGGTCATAATCCCGATAATACTGACACTTGCCCCGGCGATCCTCTTCAGGTATGGCCAGTTGGTTCAATTCTTGACAAATAAACTGTTCTTCATAATCTGGCTGACGGTTGACCTGTTCTTCCTGAATTTCATGGTGTACCCCAGGGCATTCGGGCAGTCTCTCGCGGTGGATTCTCTGACTACCAGCGGACCAATGGTGTACGCCTATTTCATCATCACACTGATAGGTGGAATAATACTTGCCGTTCTAATAGCGCTTTTTTCTGTTGCGGTGTCCAGAAAGAGGAAGATGCAGAACACATCCAGCTGATCAATTTTCGGGACCTTCTGGTCAAAATAATCAAATTCTTTCTTTTCTTCAATATTTTCTCACCGCTGGATAGTCTAGATTACAGAAGCAGTTTAATATAATATCTATCTGGAGAAGTCAGACGGATACTCGATTTGAATGTATTGGCTGGTGACGTTGCTTAATGAACGGTTCAGACGACTCATGATGTCGCAATAAATACACGTGTTCGTAATGCTATTTCTTTCTTATATTCACAAAGTTTCTCAAATGCGAGAAATCGAATTCTGGTGCTCTTACAAGAGATCATGGATACTAATGTTTTCGCGAAAACATTTCTCTAGACATATGCCTAAATTTAGGACTTTTTCTTAATTTTAAGATTAAATTCCTCCAGCGGGTCAAATCCCACTGTTTCTAACAAAGCCACTGGAGGGATTTGAACCCCCGACCTGCTGATTACAAGTCAGCTGCTCTACCACCTGAGCTACAGTGGCAATATTCCGGACTATGTTTACTATTAAGATAAACGTTTTCTTCACAACTTCCTGCACATACAATGTTGGCGATTCCTGTCGAACGTGATTTAGAGACTATACCAGAGTATCAGGAACGATATGCCACTCAGGAGAATGAGAATGAAGGCGACAAGCTGCCACGAAATCCTGCGGGGTTCTTTATATGATCCATAGTCTCCCAAATTGGAATAGTTGGTGGTATCGCCCGCTCGACGTTTTTCTTTAAAGACTGTGCCAGTGTCAGTCGCGGGTTGATCCTGCTGGGAATTATCCTGGCTGTACCCCGTCACGGGCTTCTTTCTTCTCGATCTTCCTAAAATAGGCAGGATGAAGAGGAAAAATGGAATATAGCCAAACGCTCCCGTTTGAAATCCAAAAAAGGCGGGCAGGATAAAGAACATCAGTATAAAGACAATCCATACCAGTGCGTCGATGGCTAATATTATTTTGCTTGATCTCCTCATCGTCCCTTAAATTCCGGTTTTCTCTTCTGTATGAAAGCGGATATCCCTTCCTTCAGGTCATCGGTGCCATAAAGCAGACCCATGGAAATTGCCTCCATCTCAAGACCATCATCTATTGATCCCTCACTTCCCTTGTTTATTAGCCTCTTGCTGAGGGCTGCGGAAACAGGCGCTATCCTTTTGGCCAAATCTTCAGCAAGTTTCAGTGTATCCGTATCTATGGATATCCTGTTGTAGAGCTTTGACACTAGTCCAATATCGTTTGCAACTTTGCCGTTAAATCTCTCGGCGGAAAGGATGTAGTACATTGCGCGCGAGATACCTACCAGTTTGGCAAGCCTCTGAGATCCTCCCCAGCCAGGGAGCAATCCAAGACTTGTCTCCGGGAAACCGATGATCGTTTCTTCTGTCGCGACCCTGATATCACAGGCCAGAGAGAGTTCAAATCCTCCACCCAGGACATATCCCTTCATCTCCGCAATAGTGATCTTTGGTATTTCCGATAGTAACTTGAAGACTCTTTCGCCCAGCCGTGAGTTCTCCATGAAATCAGATCCGCTGGCAAAAAACTGTGTCAGTTCGGCGCCTGCTGAGAAGACGTCTCCTTTGCCGGTGATTATTATCACGTTGATTTCGTGGTTATTCCACATTTCTTTGAGATGTACCTCAAGTTCATGAATCACGTCTATGTTGATCAGGTTGTTCCTTGTATTTGAAACGACTAACCTGGCAACCTTCTCTGCGGGATACTCCACCGTTACGAATTTTCCGGTGAGGGATTCACTGGGAGGCTTCGTTTCAGCTGAGGATGGCTTCTTGTCCCCAGAGATGGGCGCCTTCACGGCTATTATCTCCTTTAGTTTTCCCTCTTTTATTGATCTCACTGGTTCAAAGACGCTGAGTCCAGTGAGGTTCTGAATATCCTCAAGCTTCTTCTTTATCTCAGCGTTGGTTAGTCCCTGAGCAACTGATATCGGTCCAAATGGCCGGTTCATCCCCAGCCTCACGCCGGTCTCTATGTCTTCAGGAATCGAGATGCCTTCCTCTATGACTTTAACTGCCTCATTCACTTCTATGGCGAGGATATCCATCAATTCAACGCGGTTCGTGGGGTCTGCTTTCGGTACTTCTGCCTTTCCACCGGTCCACTTGTAAAATCCCTGACCGGTCTTAAGTCCGAGCAGGCCACTTTTCATCTTTTCCCTGAAAATAGCGCATTTACCGTAGTCAGGTGAAAGTTCTTTCTCGTAATAATCCAAGGAATGGACAACAGTATCTATCCCCACGTAATCCATCAATTCATAGGGCCCCATTGGGAGGCCCTGTCCTCTCGCGAAAGTATCTATCTCTTCTGGCCTGGCAATCTTCTTATCCAGGAGGGTACAGAAGAACAGGCTCTCCGGAGCGCTGATCCTGTTAACCACAAATCCGGCACTATCTTTGTGAACCCTGATAGGTGTTTTACCTATTTTCTTTGCAAGTTCGAATGTGGCCTCGAATACACTGTTATCCGTCCTGTCCCCCTTAATTATTTCAACCAGTTTCATGATTACTGGCGGGTTGAAGAAATGCATTCCGACCGTTCTTGATCCAAGCGAAGTGCCTTCTGAAAGCGTAGATATTCTGATGTTTGAAGTATTTGATGCTATTATCACGTCATTCCTGCAGAGTTTCTCAAGATCTGCAAACAGTTTCTTCTTTACCTCTATAATCTCAGGAACGGCTTCAACAACAACATCTGCATCTGAAACAGCAGGCTTCAGATCCCCGTGATATGTTAGTCTCCGGTTAATAGACTCAACGTCTTCCTTCTTGATTTTACCGGATCTTGCCAGTTTCTCAAGGCTGACTGCTATGGATTTCTTTGCCTTTTCAAGCGCTTCCGGAAAACTGTCCTCAAGCGATACGTCGTAACCGGCCAGCGCAAACACTTCAGCTATGCCGTGTCCCATTACGCCGGATCCGATCACGGCTACTTTCCGTATATCCAAGGAATCACTTCCTGTACTTGCTGATTATTCCTGTGAGTTTCTGGGCACCAAAAATATCACCGGAGATCTTGACCTTCCCCTGAAGGAACGCTTTTACGGGGTCCGTAGCGCCGGTGAAAATTTCTGTCAAGACTGCATCCGCAGCGGATATTGTTGCTGCAGCGGGGACCTTTTCCCCGTCAGAAAGAGTAAATTTGCCGCCGGAGATTTGCAGATAATAAGATGAGGCATCAGGCAGCTTGAACTGTATGACCTTGTCCCATGTTGCTAGCTCCTTTGCTATTTCTGCCTTGCTGTTCACACCTTCCACAATAACGTTTAGAATCTCCTTGGAACTCATGGATTACTTTAGGTGTCAACTCTTTATATTTTTTGTCATCAAAAAAGAGAAAATGGTGAATTTATGCGTGTTTGTAAGCTTCAAGAACATATTCGGCAAACTGGTCGTCCGGGTACGCTCCAACAAACTGTACATCATTGTTGATGACAATGTGAGGAACACTTGAAACACCAGCTTCTTCGGCTTCTTTCTCGAATTCCATGGATTCCACCATCTCACCGGTTATGTGCTTGTTCCTGACTGCGAACTTATGGGCCGTAGTGACCGCCTTGGGGCAATATGGGCATGTAGGAGTAACAAAAACCTGTATCTTTACCGGCTTGTCGATCTGTGAGATTATCTCCATGGCCCTTGAGGAAACGTCAGCTTCTCCGCTTGAAACGATCTTTAAGTCTTCAATGAGGGAACCAAATTCATATCCAGATGGTATACCATAGTACCTGACCCTTCCGGTCTCATGTCCGTGCTTCTCTATTATTGTGGCAGGGTATTTCTCAATGCCAAAGCTTTTTGCCTTTTCCTTATCTTCATCAAAATTATAGACGATCAGGTGGATTCTGCTGTCAATTGCGGATACCTCAGTTGCAAGTTCAAGTGTTTCCTTGCAGTACTTGCAATCCGAGTCGTTTGACGTGAAAACAACAAGGTCAACATCTTCTTTCAGGTGTTTTTCAAATTCTGATTTTAGATATTCTTGATCTTCCTTTCTGATTAGTGCCATTAAGTCACCTGCTCATAATTTACGCACAGTATTTAAAGATTACTACTCATATATGATTATTCAATTTTCGGTGGGAAGAACTCAGCTTCGACATTCAATCATGCAAAAAGAATACGAAGGGTCAAACAAACCCTTGTTCTGATAGCCTCGTGACTATTTTACCCCATCTTCTACCTCTCCTGATCAGGTAGAACGAGAGGGAACCCATTGCTATCAGAGATGCCGCAAGGAAAGGAAAGTAGTACGTGGCAGCTACAGATACGGCGAAGAAGATCACTCCCGGTATCAGGACAATGAAATTCCGGCCGATCACGTTTCCGCTGAGCGCTCCCCCCTGCAGATCCTGATATGAGATCTTCTCGGAGAAGAAATAGAACGTGATAACCAGCACTGATGGTACCATGAACATCAATACGAGGGCGGAATTGAAAGCGTATGGAACACCATAGAATGCAAGAACGAAATTAGCAGCTATGAATGGCGCAAGCAGGATTAACTCGGAAACGCATTTCGACAGAATTGATGTGACAAAATAGTCGCTGCCCTTCATGGTTAAGAATGATGTCCAGAGGCGCTCATTGTTCAGCAGGTTCGGGGTATTTGTTACTATGAGCAGTACGGCGTAAAAGGTAACATAGACAATGATATAAAGTGAAGTTCCAGCACCGAATGAGTTCTGGTAGAAATAAAGCACATAAAAGTACACGATCGCGAAGAGGCTTGTGATAATTAACCCTGTCCTGGTCCTGAGTCTGAAAGACGGGGCGAAATTTGAATATCCTCTCCTCCTCATATTTGTAGAGACAAATGTGGTATGGAACTTCAATATGGCGCGTTTCTGCGTCAGTCCAGCGAAAGTGGACAGCTTTCTGGCTTCTCTCCTCGTGCTTCCCCTCTCCACCGAGAACTTCTCAATGCCAAGGTCAACAGTGACAATCATGGAGATGATAACAGGTATGGCTAGAAAGGCCAGCGAAAGCGATACTCCATATAGCAGAGAGGATGTCGCTAGAGTTATGAGGGCGAGGGGAGAACCAATGATCTCAATGGCAGCCCATGCCACAACAATGATGGACACAAGTACCCTGTAAACCTGCCTTATGGTCATCATCGTGATGCCAATGAACGTGGTTCCGACAGATATGGCAACAGCAGCAAGCAGAGACTGAAGAACCGTGGTGCCGGAAGATCTGTAAACTGAGGAAATATCAAATACCAGCGCCAGGAGCAGGGTTCCCGTGGAATAAAACTTGAACGCCACCAGGGGGATTATCAGGTCCCTCTTGTCTACAGGAAGGACGAAATAGAAATCCCTGTCAGACTTCATGGAGGAGACGCTTCCGGTATAAACAGACAGGAAGAGTGCCACCAGCATGAAAGTGAAGAGTTCATAGAAGAATACCGATGGGGATGTCACTGGCGGAAGGATATAATAATAGAGGAAGCCAGGTGCAAGAAGGAAAGCGTAGAATATCGCACTGAAAAGCAGAGTTCCCCGTGGGAGACGCGTACGGAAATAGAACCTCAGGAGCTTACCGATCATTCTGCATCATCCTTGAAACCGTTGCTTCCAGGCTTTCTTCTCCAGATGACATCCCTTCCAGATCCCTGATTGTTCCCTGCCATCTGATAGCCCCCTTTGAAATCATAAGGACGCGTTCAGTCATCCTTCTGGCTATGGAAAGTATGTGCGTAGAAACAAAGTAGGTTGCGTGGAATGAGTCAAGGAATTTAATCACGCTCTCCTGGGTTGGTATATCGAGATAGTTCAGGGGCTCATCCATAAGCATGATCTTCGGGGAATGCATCATAGCTATTCCTATGGACACACGCTGTACGTTCCCTCTTGACAGGGCAGATATCCTGGTCTTTTCCAGGTCCCCAAGGCCAAGGTACTCAATAATTAGGTCTGCCCTGTCTTTTACATTCTCGACGTTCCTGAGAGCTGCTATGTATTCGAGGTTTTCCCTCACCGTCAGGACACGGTACGGCTGCGCATCTTCAGGAAGATAGCCGATAATAGACCTGGCTTCTATTGAACTTGGGGGGTTTCCATCTATTGAAATGCTACCAGAATCTGGAGTAAGGAGACCAACAAGCAGTTTCATGATGGTAGTCTTACCTGCGCCATTCGGTCCAAGTATTGTAACTCGCTCACCCTGGCCGATGGAAAATGAGACGTTCCTGAGCGCTTCAAAACTTCCGAAACTCTTTGACACTTCCTGAACGTCTATAAGAGGCATGCGTCCATAAAATTAACTTCCGATATTAAGGTTGGCAGGAATATGGACCATTCTGGCAATCCACATAACTAATATTCATATAACAACTCGAAATAGCCAAGCCATGGAAATACACTGCTATGATCTTGAGTTGGACATCAACTACGAGAAGATGACGTACACAGGAAGGGAGAAGATATCACTGACACTTGAGAATGAACCTCTTGTGATAAATGCCCTTGATCTGTCGGTATCGAAAGTGACCATAGGCGGCAAAGGTGTTAAATTTACCCATGATAACAGTAAGGAGGAACTGAGGATAGAGGGGACTTCAAAGGGCCTTAATGAAGTCAACATTGAGTTTTCAGCAAAAGTGAACGATGCACTGGTCGGGTTATACAAAGCAAAGGCAAAGTCGGGCATAATGCTAACAACCCAGTTCGAGTCGACCGGTGCCAGAAGAATGTTTCCCTGCCTCGACAACCCTGGTTATAAAGCAGAATTCAACCTTTCTGTGAAAATAGACAGGGCTCTTGACGCAATTTCGAATATGCCTATTGAATCTGAGGATAATGACGGAAAGAAGAAGACCATAAAGTTCAGGAAAACTCCCAGGATGTCAACATATCTGCTTTATCTTGGAGTCGGGAAGTTTGACAACATGACCAGGAAGAGCGGCGATGTTGAATACATACTCACGGCACCGAAAGGACACCTTAAATCAACGGAATTCCCTCTGGAAGTCGCCATAAAGTCCGTAGAGTTCTATGAGAAATATTTCAACATCAAGTACGTGCTTCCTAAGATGCACCTCATAGCAGTTCCTGAATTTGCGGCAGGAGCAATGGAAAACTGGGGTGCTATAACGTTCAGGGAATCAGTGCTTCTGGTGAATGAATCGACCAGCTCGGCAGTTAAGAAGAGAGTGGCAGAGGTAATAGCCCATGAGATAGCGCACCAGTGGTTCGGCGATCTCGTAACGATGAAGTGGTGGAACGATCTCTGGCTCAATGAAAGTTTTGCCACATTCATGGCCTTCAAGACTGTGGACAACCTATTCCCGAAGTGGGAAATGACTGGCGACTTCGTGATATCGGAAACAGAAGGAGCACTTACTGGCGATTCCTTGCATAATTCGCATCCCATAGATGTGGACGTTAAGGATCCGAACGAGGTTGCCATGATCTTCGATGAGATCAGCTACGGAAAGGGTGGAAGCATCCTCAGGATGATTGAATCATATGTTGGGCAAGACAACTTCAGGGACGGTATCCGGGAATATCTCAAGGAAAAGTCCTTTTCCAACGCCAGAGGAAATGACCTCTGGCTATCCATAGAAAAGACCTCAAAGATGCCCGTTACAAAGGTAATGGAAGCGTGGATCAAAACAATGGGATACCCAGTTATAAAGGCCACCAAGAGGGGAAGCAATATTGCCTTGAGACAGGAGCAGTTCTTCATGAACGGAGCAACTTCTAACACGATCTGGCCCGTACCACTCACAGTCGCAAGGGAAAACGGCACGGAATCAATACTGTTCGACAAGAGGGAAATGGAAATACCATCGAAAGGGTTCCTTAGACTTAACCAGGATCAGACTGGTTTTTACAGGGTCCTTTACAGTGACGATCTTTTCAGGGAAGTTCTTTCCAGATCCAGTACTTTTTCAAACCTGGACAGATGGGGCATCGTGAACAGCCAGTATTCGTTCCTCATGGCGGGACTGATAAATATTGAGGAGTATACAACGCGCATCAGGGAATTTTTCAAGAACACAGACCATCTGACGGTCGACGAGATCAGCAATGACCTGAACCTGCTGTACCTCATAATACCCAAGAGCGAAAAGATACGTGCGTTAGCATCAGAATATACATCATACCACGTCGAGAGGCTGGGCATGAAGAGGGAGGGAGAACCTGATGTGATATCTTCGCTCAGAGGGAAGCTCTGGCAGAGGCTCTCCATGGTGAACCAGGATTGGGCAAAGAAAACCTCCACAATGTTTGGGAAGTATGCCCAGGTTGATCCAGATCTGAGACTTGGCGTTGCTCTTTCGGAAGCACAGACAGAAAACGACGTCTCGAAAATTGAATCCGTGTTCAGGAAGGTGGACAGCGATGAGGACAGAACCAAACTAATATCCGCAATGGGATTTCTTTCAGGAAGAGACAATAATCTTGCAGTTGTGAAAATGATTGAAAACGGTGAAATCAAGAAACAGGATACAATCAGGTTTTACATTGCGGCGGCAATGAACCCTGCAAACCGCAAATTCATGCTTGAACACCTGCCAAATGCAGTGGATGAAATGAAAAAGATATTTTCCGGTACAATGTACACATCGAGAATGGTGGAAGGCGTCACCCCGCTAATCGGGGTTGAGTATGAGAAAGAGGTAAAAAACCTCCTGGAAAAGATCAGGAGCCCGGAAATTGAAACTGGAATAAAGAAGGGAACTGAGTACCTGCAAGCATACACTTCACTGATCAACAAGAACAGGAACTTTTATTGATTAACCCCGGAATTTCCGGGTAACCCTTTTTATCGAATAATTTAAGCAACCTATGTGACGCTGAGGCTGAATTTATAGTGTAGAACATGGCGGGCCTGTTTTCACTTTATGTGTTAAATGTGTGAGTAAGGGCATCGTTTACCCTCTTCTCACTCAGTCCCTTATCTCCTTTTCGACGAGATATGCTGTGAGTAGCAACAGTCCGGCCGCAAGCACCGCAAGTGCACCGAGCCACTGTCCTTCCTGGCTCCACTGTGAAGCGGAGAGGCTCCCGTTGATAATGACCGTCCTGATTGCCTGGGCAGACCAGGATACGGGATTGTACTGAGCCACATTAGAGAGCCATCCCGCCATCATCGTCGAAGGAAACATTGCGTAGCTCATGAACATAAGGGGGAGGTTGACAAGGTTCACAATTCCGAATATTGAATTCATGTTGGTCATCCTTGTAGCAATGACGCTGAAAATGGATGAGAAAATGAATGCAATTAGGATTATGGCCGTTGCTAGCACAAGAACATCCAGAAGCGTAAAACCATGTTGAAAAATCAGACCGTTAGGAATAAGGAGGGCAGCTATTATGAGAATCACCACCTGCGGAATGATCCTGATTACGGAAGATATTATTTTTGAGAAAACAATGGAGCTTCTCCTGATAGGCGATGAAAGGAATCTTCCCATTGGACCCAGCCTCCTGTCGAATATTATCTGGGTGCCTGCAAACATGGCCGTAAATAACCCCATTGTTGTTAGCACACCACCAACCAGGAACGTTATGTAATTGGGGGCTCCGTCCAGAACATAGGCCGTAGCAACGCCAACGCCTGCGGAAGAGGACGACAGCAGTTTGGTAATATCCAACGCACTACCGAACAGGGCTATCCAGAATATTGGCTGTATCAACCCTGTGAATAGAAATGTCGGGTTTCTGATCCACTTCTTCAGTTCCCTAACAGTAAGGGGCCACAGTCCGCTCATTGTCTCGCTCTCCTCATGTTCATTGCCAGTCTTCTAGCATCCGTTCCCCCATCTTCTTCTCTTATGGATCTTCCGGTGTACTCCAGAAACACCTCATCGAGAGTAGGTTTTTCCACGGTCAGCTTCACGGTTGAGAGTTCGTGTTCAGAAATGAAGTTGATAATTTTAGGAAGGGATTTGTCAACATTGGCAACCTTTATTCTGACGCTGTTCGCTCCTGAATCTGTTACTTCCAGTGCTTCGGGAACTGATTTCATCATATCTGCGCTCTTCTGATCTGACAATGTCAGGTTGACGATATCACCTCTCAGTGACTCTTTCAGCTCCAAAGGAGAACCTGTGATCAGAACTTTCCCGTGATCTATTATTGACACCCTTGACGCCAGTTCATCTATCTCCTCAAGGTAATGTGAGGTCAGGATTATTGTCACGTTGAGTCTGCCTTGGATTTCCTTAACATAATTCCACATCTGGGTCCTCGTCTGGACATCAAGTCCAAGAGTAGGTTCATCGAGGAACAGTATTCTTGGTTCATGGACAAGTCCTATGATCAGTTCAAGCCTCTTTCTCATTCCTCCGGAGTATGTTTTCACCAGCCGATCAGCAGCGTCTTCAAGTTCCACCAGCTTCAGCAGTGCTTTGCATGTTTCCTGTGCTTTAATCTTGGGCACATCGTAAAACTGGGAAACCATAAGCATGTTTTCTCTGCCCGTAAGATCCTCATCCGCTGTAAAATCCTGAGGTACTACGCCGATCACTTTTCTCACATCAAGTGAATTCTTCGATATGTCAAAGCCGTTGACTATAGCAGTGCCGGAAGTTGGAGCAATTCTGGTCACCAGCATATTTATGGTTGTCGTTTTACCTGCTCCGTTCGGGCCGGCAAGACCATATATTTCCCCCTCGTTTATCGATATGTTCAGGTTATCTACAGCTTTTATACTACCCTTATAAATTTTTGTCAGGTTTTTTGTCTCTATCATTGTTCCACTCATTGTTTCGCCTCTTGGTTTTCCGTCAGTTCCTTTCTTGCATCCTTCAAAATCTTCAATGCCCTCTCAAGCTCAAGTTCGTAGGACATAAGAAAAACCTCGTATTCCTTCAGGTTCCCGATGTTTTCACTGATGTTCTTCAGGTTCGTATCCAGATAAGCGTTCATGTGCTTTGCAGAGCTGATTATAAAGCGTGTCATTTCTTCAGGGTTAAGCATATCGATCCAGAGCTTCCCCATGAGTTTGGCCATAGGGGATCGCTCGAAATGCCTGTCCTTTATCTTGGAAATCAGGGAAATGCCTTTCTCAGTTATGCTGTACATCACTCTGCCGTTCTCTTCCTGCTTCTCAATGAACCCCCGATGCTCCAACCGCTTCAGCGCAGGGTAAATAGATCCCGGGCTCGGTTTCCAGGTCCCATCAGTCCTTTCTGATATGAGATTCGCAATCTGGTTGCCATACACCGGTCCATCTCTGGCCATGGTCAGTATTATGAAGAAGATCGTACCCCTATTCCACCTGCTTTCGCCACGTTCCATGCTAACTTATTCCGTAAGTTAAAATCTATATATAACGATATCGATATCGATAACAACAAAGGAAACTATAGTATAAGCGTCGTCGTTGTTATTCTGTTTGAAAAGTTGGCGTCATCTAAAAGCCGTGAAACAAGGCAATAAATGCCCTGCAGGCTCCCATTTTGGAATTGGGTACTTTTCCGTTTTTCCTGGCGCTGGCTGCTCTTATCTGGTCGCGAAGACAAAAATAAATAAATTTCAGAACGATCTCGAAATATTAACGTCCTTTACCAGTACGTACGGCATCATTGAAGGCTGGATTTCTTCCCACCATTTGGTATTTTTCATCTCCTTTGACATTTCCACCACATTTTTCAAGACATTTGTTACCGAGTCGCTTATACGTATCCCACTGACGCTTCCGGCGATCTCACCATTTTTTATCCTGAAAACTCCGTCCCTCGGAACGGTAGAAAAGATGCCGTTCCTGTAATCCTGGAACCTCGTGTACCACGCATTGTTGATGAACAGGCCATCCTTGATCTCGGAAAGGATATCACGAAAGCTCCTGTTCCCCGGTTCTATGCGCATCTGCCAGGCACCCGGCGAGATGATGCCGGCATTACCCGTAGACTCTGTTCCGGACTTCTTACCGGTGGAATATGACTGCATGTACCTTTTCAGGATTCCATTCTCAATGAAGACGTTCTTTCTTGTTGGAGTGCCTTCTTCATCAAAAGGCCTGTAGCCGACCCCTGACATGTCAAGAGGATCATCGACCAGGTTGAGAGATTCGCTTGAAACCTTGTACCCAATCTTCCCGGCAAAACAGGACATTCCAGAGTCTACGGAGTAATAGGAAAGGAACTCTGAACTGCTGGAGATTATGTTGCCAATCAGGTAGGGAGACATCAGTATAGTGAATTTACCCTCTTCACCGGTGGACAGGTTATTCCCAGAAACTGCCATTTCTCCTGCTGCCCTTCCTACGGATTCTGCATCGATGCTGCCCGGCCTGAATGATGGTCCGTAATGCACGCTTTCCTGTCCGGATGTCTCTCCGGAAAATGACCTTATCACAAGCTCAGTACCCCCGCCGGTATACTGCGCCTCGTTGTAGCTTGTTTTCAGTATGTGGGTATACCTGACAAGATACGCAAGGCCAGCAGACCTCTTGCTTCCAGCTTCGAGTGACCCGTTGATTGCGCTCTCGCAAAGTCCCTGTATGTCAGTATCCACAATGCTTCCCGATTCAACATGACCATATGTCTCTTTCTTAGGGTTAATTCCAAAAAAAGAAGGGTTCTCAGGGATCTTTTCTATCATGTTTCTGAGCTCGTCCAGCCTGCTTTCTATCTCAGCATCGCTTTTCAGGGTGATCTCAGCTATTCTTTTTCCCCGAGCTGCAAAGACAGAATACTCATTTTCGTACCACTGGTTGAGGAGATCCTTGGAATTCTGTGAGAAACGCAACTGTTCCACATCACTGGAAACTCCATTGATCACTATCTCGTCCATGCCCATTCTAGATAATTTATCGTAAATCCTGTCTACTGTTTCCAAGATATCACCCTATTTGAGGTACATATTCCTGAGCCTTGCATGTGGTCCGCCCATCCACACATCGACGCCTTGCATGGGTTCTCCTTTTCCGCAATTCCCTGCGAAGAAATCAAGATCCTTCGCCACCGCATCTATGGAGCTGTAAAATTTAACAGTATTGGTCTCCAGCGTTGGTCTCCTTATCCTTCCTCTGACTTCACCATTCTCTATGAGATAGGATTCCTTTCCCACATATTTCTCGTTGAATCTGATATCATCTATGTTCCATTCGGTGAAGGACTTCATGTATACTCCTGACCTGATTTCCTCGAAGAGTTCTTCCAGTTCATACTCCCCCGGTTCGATGTACGTAGTGCTCATCCTCGCAAGTGGTTCCATGTTCCATGATGAGCTTCTCCCGCCACCATTGGGTTCAACACCCAGCATCGCGGCGCTCTCTCTGTTCAGGATAAATTCGTCGGTGAAGCCTTTCCTGTAGAGATAGCGTTTCCTTGCCTTGACCCCCTCATCGTCATACTTGTAATGGCCGTAACTCATGTTGAAAGTGGGGTCGTCTATCACGCTTACCGCCTCGGACCCAATCCTGTAAGGGAACTGCTTTCCCGTGAGGAAAGATTCTCCTGCGAGTGCGCCCTCCCTTCCGATGATCCTGTCGTATTCGGTCGGGTGCCCGCAGGATTCGTGTGCCACTATCCCCGAAATTTCTGGTCCAATGACCAGATCGTAGGTGCCAGGTTTCAGTGCTGGGGCGGAAAGATTTTCTTTCATTGCCTTGACCTCAGACCTCAGGCGTTCCTCAAGATCAAGGGAATCCAGATATTCATAGCCAGACGAAGCTCCGAACTGACCAGTTGATTGCTCGAATTGAGACCCATCAAAGACGCCGAATACATAATAGTAGGACACCCTCGAAATCTCAGCATCTATGGAGCATCCGTCGGAGTTTCGGTAGGACTGTACCACTTTCTTGTCCCCGACGTAATTCATCCTCACTGCCACACCAAGACTTTCGAGGAGCTTGTCACTTCTCCTAGCGATCTCAATCCTCTCTTCAACGGATATGTCCTCTATTTTTTTCTTCTGATCCACTTTCCAGGAATCTTTCACGGGATCCGTTTCGCTTATCCTGTTCTTTCCGATCCTTTTGGTCGCAGGCAGCAGCAGATCGATTTTCTCCCTCACGGTTTGCCAGTCCTCTGAATCCGTGTATACAAACCCCATGGAGTTGTTCACCAGTCTGATAGCGTACCCGGATGTAGATGAAGACTCCATACCTTCGAATTCTCCATTTCTGTACGCAACGCCCTTTGAATTTATGGCCATGAATCTGGCGTCAGAGAACCTCGATATCCCAGACGCATAGTCCACGATCCGATCAATGAGTTCTCCCGGCATTTACCTCTCCTTGTCTTTCTTTATTCTGATCTCATAACTGTCAAATATCCCAGAAAGGCACTTTCCAAAGTTCCAGTCGGACCCATTCTGGTTCATAGAGAGTCTCCCAGACATCAGGCGCGTCCTGATAGAGTATTTTGTCCCGCCAGATTCCTTGTATTTGATCACGTGGATGTTCAGTTTTCCCATATTATGGCCGGTAATCTTGGAGAATTTTTCTATAAACTTGCTCGCGATGAAATACGTTGTGTCATAGAGATCATCATCATCCGGAGTCAGACCACTCACTTCGATGAGCACACCCTCCTTTTCCTCTCCCGGCGAGATGAGGTCCAAGACATCCGAAACATCAACGACACCGACGACGCGCTGGTCGTCCGATACGACGGGAACAAGGTGAATATTGTGTTTTGTCATCAGGTCTATTGTTGTCTTCACTGGTTCAAATAGTTTTACAGAGACGGGGGCATCGCTTATGGATCCCACGCTAACCTTGACTTTGTCGCTCTGACCTGAGTACTCCCCGTAGCGAACACGATCCTTTCCCTGTCTGGTGGCTGATACTATGCTGTCCATTCTTAAGATTCCTGACAGCCTGCCGCCTCCATCTACCACTGGGATTTCGGATTCTCCAAGGTCACGCATATGATCTGCAGCAACATCAGTGGTGTCATCTGTCCTTGCCACGAGGGGATTATCGGACATTATGTGTGAATTCCTTGCTTCAGTCAGGTCAGCAACTTCGCCTATTCTTTTCAGTATGTCGAGCCTTGACACTATACCTACAAGTCTCTTCTTATCGATAACAGGCAGGGCATTTACTCCTGAGTCACGGAGCACACGAACAGCCTCCATTATGTCCATATCGGGAGTACCTGTAGGAGTATTTATTATGAAATTTTCTACTTTTGACATCAGCTGGAGGCTCCTTCTCCGGAGGATTTCGGACGAACTTATAACACCAAGATACTCATTTCCGGAAACCACAGGTATCTGGTGAATTCTGAGTTCTGACATCTTTGACAGAGCCTCTGCAACCCTTGAATCCCTGCTCAGCACAACGGCGTCTTTTGTCATAACTTCACTTATTTTCATCGTTCCTACCTCCAGTATTGTATTTCCCTATGTTCAATTAGCACTTTAACCTGATCTCTGATGTCTTTACCATCAGCAGCATCCTTGATCAGGCTCGCAACAAGATCAGTATCGTCAATCCCCATTCTTGTCATCTCTGCGGTACCTATTCTCCCTTCCCTGTCCACGATTATGCCATTTTTCTCTAGTTTCTTGCTGAAGGTAGCTGCACTCATACCCTTCTTCTCAAGCTCTCCCTTATCAACGTGCAGCTGGTGGGACTCAGAAAACCATGGGGAATGCATTACAGGGATACTTCTGGAGAAAAGCTTCTCCCCCAGGTCATGTGAATTCTTCACCACCTTCTGCGCGTACTGTTTTCCGTACCTGGACATCTCTTCCAGCGCGACCCCGAGTCCGGCCACTCTGGCCAAGTGGTAGTTGTCAATGGCTCTCCACGTGAGATTTTTCTCTATGCTTTCGTATATTTCCCGGTTATTGGTCAACATAATTGATCCCTGTGGGCCAAAGAAAGATTTATGCGTTGACCCAAACAGGATATCCGAATACTGGAGAGCATCATGCTGAAAGGATCCACCAGCAACAAGCCCTAAGACGTGCGATGCATCATAAACTATCCTGCAACCGAATGAATCAGCAATGTTTCGGATGTTTCTCAGGTCGTACGGCCTGAGAAAGAACGACTGACCAAGCAAGATGGCCGCCGGTTGTACATGCTTCATGGATTTCTCAAGTTTGTCAAGGTCCACCGACTGGTTCTCTCCGTCATAGGGTATTTCATAGCTGTGGAGGGACAGAATGTCCGGAAGAAAACCCTGGGAGTAACCGGTATATCCTCCGTACTTCTCTGCAATGGCCATTATGTTTCCCTTGCGCTTGGTGATTGAGATCAGTGCCACCATTGCGGCGATGTGACCGCCCATTGGCCTCACCTCTGCAAATTTAGACCGAAAAACATCCTCAGCAAGCTTTGTTGTTGCCTCAAGGATCTTTTCCGAATACACTGTTCCACCGTAGGCGTTCTCTCCCGTTTCTTCATCAATGAGAGAATACCGTGAATTAAGGTCAGAGGATAGTGCTGATCGGACATCCGGACTCAAAATATTCTCCGATGCCTGTAGATTGAGAACCTTTTTTCTGTACTCGTCGTGTTTTTTTACATATTCTAGAATATCACTCATGATAATCCTGCCTCAGAACATGCCAAATTTCCCCTTTTGCAAGTATAATTTACTGTCGGGAAATGGCATAACATAACCATGGTTATCGTGTTATATAGCTTTTCCCACGTTTTTAGTGCATAGAATGTTTTAGCCGTTATAAACAGAAAAACAGTGTACAGAATTAGGCTATATTCGACACTTATCAAACCTGACAAGGAACCAGATTTCTCCAGGCCCAGTGACATAGAAGATATACGTTTACTGAATGTGCGTCCTGTTCATGGAAGATGCTTTGTTTCCTCTCACCTTAAGGGATGAAAAGTCTATAAAACCTCATAGTATGGTTGGGAAACTAATCTTCTCTGTTACAAAAGACGTAAATAGGCTCACTGGGTATTATTTTAATGACCAGGCCAGTAAGGGTTACGTACAGGAAATCGAATCCAAATTCCAATGCTCGTGATCAAGTCGAGGAGCTTGAAGAAAACTTGAGGTTATTAAAGCTTGCTCTTAGGGGTAACAAGGATCGGCTAGCACAGACAAACCTGGAAAAATATGGCGGCATTTCCAGGAGAGAAGCAAAGGTGCAGATCAAGGTTGTCAAGAAGGCGATCAGGCGCCTGACTGGTAACACGTGGGAGGCATATTTCAAGGTACAGAATAGGATGTTTATGCACAGGATAGGTCCTTACTTCAGTGGAATCATAGGGTATAATGACAAATCTGATGAGGAAAGTGAAAATATTGAATAAATCAGGAACTGTCTAGCGTCCTGACCAATATTTTCAAAATGTCTAAGAGGCATTCCCGAATAAACTTGACGTATTCGCTTAGGTAATATTATTGTCAATCAAGGATAAATCTTAATAATAATACGGATGCCTGTGAGAAATACACGACGGGATGGCTACACTGTCGCCGTTTTGGGTGCGACGGGAGTCGTAGGAAGGGCAATGGTACAGACCCTGGAAAGAAGGAATTTCCCCGTGTCCGAGCTCAAACTTTTTGCTACTGAAAAGTCAGCCGGGACAAGAATCATATTCCATGGGGAGGAAATACTCGTTCAGGACGCGGGTTCAGGTCATTTTGCTGATACTGACATATTCCTGTTCAGTGCTGGATCTGAAGCCGCCAGATTGTATGCGAAATCCGCTATGGATTCTGGTGCCGTGGTAATAGACAACAGTAGTGCATTCAGGATGGAAACCTGGGTTCCTCTCGTAGTGCCCGAGGTGAACCCGGAGGCGATCAGTGACCACAGAGGACTGATTTCTAACCCAAATTGCTCCACAATCCAGCTCACAGTAGCTATAAAACCTCTTCTATCGCTTGGCATGGAACATGTCTATGTTTCAACATACCAGGCAGCCAGTGGTATGGGGCAGAAGGGAATAACTGGGCTTCTGAACGGCCAAGAAGATGACATGACTTTTCCGACAAGGAATAGTTCAAAGCATTATCCCCTTGTTCTTAATGTTCTTCCACAGTGTGACGACTTCACTGCCAATGGTTACACGAAGGAGGAAATGAAGATCGTAAACGAATCCCGCAAAATACTAGGAAGAAAGGATTTGAAGATAAGCCCAACCGCTGTCAGGGTACCGGTTGTTTACGGGCACTCCGAATCTGTGGCCATAAGATTCAACCATCAGGTGTCACTTTCAGAAATCAGAGCAAGACTTTCCAAAGCACCAGGAATCATTATAGCTGATGATCCGGAAAAGGGGGTAATCCCGCACCCAAAGATGGCGGAAGGCAGTGGGGACGTTTATGTTGGTCGGATCAGAAGGGATATAACCGATCCCAACACGATCATGATGTTTGTTGTAGCTGATAACATACTCAAGGGAGCTTCATGGAACGCCGTGCAGATCGCTGAAATTCTTGTTAATCGATCATTATTCTGCCAGCATGATCCCACAAAAGTGGAAGGGTGACAAGGACGGAAAGGATTTCTATCCTCAAATTCGGTGGCACTCCCCTGTCAACCGAGGAGGGGAGGTCGTTCGCTGCTTCCCATGTAATGGATTCTGTGAAAGTGGGATATAGAACAGTTGTTGTGGTATCTGCAATGGGAAGATCCGGTGATCCATATTCGACAGATACCCTGATGTCGTTGATAGGAACAGAATGTTCATTGCAACCTCGTGATCTGGACCTCCTGGTCTCATGCGGCGAAACGATCAGCTCGGTAATATTTTCGGCAAAACTCAATAGGCTTGGCATTAAGGCAGCTCCACTGACAGGTGGGATGGCCGGAATTATCACCGATTCTAATTTTGGGGACGCTTCCATAGTGAAAATCCGGAAGGCGAGATTGCTGGAATTTATTAGAAATGGAATCGTCCCTGTTGTTTCTGGATTTCAGGGGACAACGCTTAAGGGGGAGATCACAACACTGGGAAGGGGAGGAAGCGATACCACAGCCATAGCTATTGGCTCCGAACTGAAGGCGGATCGGGTCTGCATATACAAGGATGTGGATGGCGTGATGACCTGTGATCCAAAGGTATCAAAGGACGCTAGGCTTTTAGTTCGAATAAGCGCACAAAGGCTCCTTGAAATGGTAGATTCTGGATCCAGGATAATCCACAGGAAGGCGCTGGAACTAGCCATCGCGAATAAGGTTGTTTTTATCGTCAGGAATACATTCCCAAGTAGCACGGAAACAGTCGTTTATCCAACAGAAGACCAGGTTTCGCCAGAAAACCATACACCGCTTCCTTCAGATCCTCCCCACGGCTGAGTTATTCCCAACTGCAATTACATTTGACTCAGGTCATTGCAGAAAACTATTGACCCAAGCGAATGCAGGAGTAGCAAAAAAGTCAGGGAGTTACTTATTTCAAGATACTGCACTAAGGCAAATGCCGAATCAGGCTTAAATGCACAGACACAATCACTTGAGTCTAGGGATAAAGTTGGTTCCTGAGACAACAAATATAATTATCTCTCGAAATATTACCGGCATAACTTGCCTGAGTCGTATTTTTCGTCTTTAAGAGGTGGTGGAGTCTTCTCAAACCGATACGTGAGAGCTATTTCCTCAGCCCAGCTCATAAGGGTGCTCGGGCGTTCGCAAGCGTGGATTTTCATCCCCCTTTATCTTTCCATTGTAAGGCATGTCTCGTACCCAGTCATTGGATTCCTGTTTTTCATTACTGCCATAATATCCCTTCCATTCTCAATATACGGGGGGAACCTCATTGACAGGTTTGGAAGACGGAAATGGGCACTCATAACACCACCGCTGATAATGCTGATCTTCATTGTGATCTCGGTTCTGATTTTCATCGGTTCTTATGTTTACATTATTTACGTGGCATTCGTGATGGTCGAGCCTTTGATGAGCATACAGGGCATACTGGACAATGTCGTCATAACCGACACTGTGAAAGAATCAGACCGCACGAATGCATTCGGGATCGTCAGGATAATGGCAAACATTGGATTCTCCGCGGGACCCGCAATCGGAGGATTCCTCTCATACCTGAATTATGGCTATGTGTTCCTCTTTCCGGCCGTGTCAACTGCTGTTGAATGGGTCATCTACATTCTCTACATTCAGGAGACGCCCCATATCACAAGCCTGTCATCCTCAGGCTTTTCGTTTCCAAGAAAAGACACGAAGTTTATCGTAATCAGCCTTCTGATAGGATCAATTTTCTTTGTGGCAGGGCAGTGGGGTACAACACTTACGCTTTTCTGGAGCCATGTTGATTTCATAACTAACAGAGCCATAGGAATACTGTACACGGTCAACGGGTTCGCTGTGGTTTTCCTGCAGATGCCAACCAATATCCTGTTCCAGAAGGTGCGTGATGGCACAAGAATAGCCATAGGCGGCCTTATTTATTCATTCTCTTTCCTCGCTCTGGCATTCTTTTCCGGCACAGTTTTCCTGGTTATTGACGTGATAGCAATAACCATGGGCGAGAACGTGATTTCTCCCGTGATATACAGCGTTATCGGCAAAATGTCCCCACCTGACAAACGCGGCCAGTATTTCGGCGCCGCACAGCTGGTTATTGGTCTGGTACAGCCAATAGCACCACTCGTTGGCACGGTTATGCTATCATACTTCTATTCAGAACCTTTGCTGATGTGGGGTCCCCTTGCCCTGCTTGGGATCGCACTCTCATACCTGGTTTACATTTATGCCGGCAGGATTCTGCGTTCCATTCCGCAGGCGAGCTCCTGAACTGATCTTTACTTGCTCTCATACCTCACAATCACAGCTGACCCCAGTATAACCTCGATCAAGATCGCAAGTTCTGAAAATACCGGTACTAGGGAAACAACAATCACTAAAACAAAAAAGATGCCCGTGGTTGATTCGCTGTCATACATCTTCTGCAGGGAATCGGTACCTCTCGAGAGTGTGTCTCGAAACGTTCTGCCCGTAAGCAAACTCAGCATGAGAGCGTAGGCGGAATATGCGAACCACAGGTTGGAAAGCGATCCTCCAAAGAAAGGAATGAAGTTGATTGCAGCACCGATCAGCGCCATAAAGACCAATATCCAGGCATACTTGCTGGTTGATGCAGCAGCGCTTCTGAAGGACGACTCCAGCCCAAACCTGTACCCCTTGCTGCGAACAGAGGCGGCCTCGGACTGCCATATCACGCCAAATGCCTCGATGAGTATGACAATGAACACTATGGCTGAATCGAAAATGATCGTTCCTAATGGTAGAAGCAGCATGTTATAGCCATTGTCGAAAAAGCCATGCAGTGAAAACGCCAGTGACACTGATCCAGCGACTGCTTCGACGATAAGTGCAACAACAAAGCTAAGCAGAAAGGGGAAAATAAGCATAAAATCAGATACAAGCAACTGCAGGCCATGTCTCAGTGAATAGTCCTTCTGCGTCATATACATCGTTTTCAGTTGCTGTGTAATTTTTACTTAGGATATCTATATTGTGGAACATCTTTAAAGCTTATTCTTCAGAGCAAATGCAATTGTGAGGATCACCCACAGGGATATAGCACAAGTGCCGAAAGTTTCAAGTTCTGCTGACGACGGCCAATTCACTGCATATGCAAATAATGAGGCCGAGACCGCTATCACCAGTGAATATACCCCGATCAATCTCTTCTTGATTGTAGCCCCTATGCCCCAGATCAAGATGGCGATGTCTGCCTGTACGAAGAACCACGACGATACAAAGTCGTGAGGATAAGTTCCGCCATGATAAATGCCAATCAACGCAAGAAACATTGCTGCAACAATGAAGAACGAAGATCCCACTGTCTGGATCGTATTTCTAGAATAGAGAATAAGGCCGGCAGAATAAAAAACAATAAGAATAGAGGTGAACATAAGACCCACGTTGTATATCCATGGATCGGTGGCACCAAGTGATCCTAGCGCGCTGAGGGCACCCGTATAAAAATTGAACCAGGGATTTACAAGCCAGGCAGTGGCTATCCAAAGGAAAATTGAAACAAGCGCTGCAACGCCAAACAACATCAGCTTGACTCTGGCACTTCCAGAATAATGCATGGATAAGCAACCATGGCGTGGATATAAATATGACCAGTGGTTAATTTCCTATGAATAGTTCTGTCGAGCTATACTAGGGTACATTATGTTTTTCATCCCTGGTTGCGAAACCCGGGCGGCGTAAAATTTGACCCAAGAAGATCGAAATGGCCAGTCCGATTGCTGGAATTCCTGTTGATCATCCTCGTAGAGGCAACCTTCACGCAGAAAGAATTCACGTATAGCGATGAAATCTCCGGTGCCCACGAATTGTTGAATATGACCATGACTCCTCTTTTTCCCATTTCTTCATACTGATCGCGAAGCCTCTCCTGTTCGCTGTAGGGGAAGCCGACTCTTGAATAAGCTGTAAAGCTTGAAGTGTTAGAAAGAGGGAAATAAGGGGGGTCAATGTAGACAAGATCGCCGGCAGAGGCCATATTGCAGGTCTCAGCAAAGTCGATGGCATATATATCAACCAGAGAAAGCATCCTACTGAACTCCATTATATGTTCAGGATTAGGCATAGTAGGGTTTCTATATTTTCCGAAAGGAACGTTGAACTTTCCTGATATGTTTACCCTCCAGAGCCCATTATACCCGTGCCTGTTGAGGTAAATGAATAGGGCCGCGCGCTCAATCGTGGAACCTTTATCCCCGAGTATAAGGTTGAATCTTTCCCTGGCTGAGTAATATGAATCTCTGCTATTGCCGTAGGGCAGGCATTCAATCTCGTCAGTTATCTTTCCCGGGTTCCGTTTGACTACCCTATAAACATTTATGAGTTCCTCATTGATATCAGAAATGACGGCGTGTGTTATCCTGCGCATATTGTAGAGTTCAACCAGAAGGGCGCAGCCACCGGCAAAAGGTTCCAGATAGTTTCTGAACCTTGCGGGAATCATCGGCAGGATTGAAGGCATCAATTGTCTTTTCCCTCCTGCCCACTTCAACAGGGGCTTAAGCATGGTTTTAGGCGTCCCTTTCCCTTCAGCTCTGCACATTTGCTGTACCTCAAAGGCAAACCCCTCCTATAAACGCATGCCCGCCCAATTGCACAGAATAACTTCCCAGGCGCAGATTCACAGTATCCCGTCTTAAATTGCTTTTACAATCCCATAAGAAGTAAAAACGTCATTAATTGTGGTTTTTCAAGCAATCTTGCAAGCAGAAGGATGGTTGACCACGAATTCATTTATTTAACCGGGAAATATATCAATTGTGCACTTAACTCAGGAAGGGCTTATATATATTCGATCCAAATGCAGCAAGTATGCAGGACATTTCAAATCATTTCCACTGGGTTAGAATCCTTTCCCTGCTGAACGTTACTCTGCTGAGAAAATACATCAGTACCACTGCAACTAGCAATGCTCCAGAAATTATTAGAAGGTTGGTATCGCTCCCAAGCGATACAATACCTATTTCTCCCAGGACATAAATCACAATAAGGGGAAGAAGGGAAAAAACACCTATCTGGTATGCACCCTGAACGCTGTTCACCTTGGACGAGACAAATACACCCGTGCTGGCCCCGTATATACTGGCCAGGGGAGTGCCAAGCAGATAAACAATTGCAATGGTCCAGTTCGGGTAATACAGGTATCCAAAACTGGAATCTGTAAGGAGATCAATAAGCAGCATGTAAACCGTCAGTCCAAGGTAAACTGAGGCTATAGCCGGAAGGAAAGCGCCAATGTATTTGCCTACCAGTATCTCGCCATCGGAGGTGGGCGTGGCAAGCAGAGGTTCCAGGCTCTTTTCGGTTTTCTCACCAACGATGCTGTAACTGGAAATGTAGAGTGGAATCAAAGCCGAAAGTATGATGAAAAAGAATGGAAAGGCCCCAAGTAGGGATGAGAGAAGTTCTTCTGTGGCAGACTTCTTGATGATCAGGTATTCAATGAGCAGCGGAAGTCCCACCCCCAGTGCAAGCGGTAAAACAATCATGGCTATCCCACGGGCTCCTCCATTCCTGAGAATTGCCAGTTCCTTTCTTGCAAGTATCCACGATTTCCAAAGCCTCATTATCTTACTCCCTCACAAGTTGAAGATATATGTCCTCCAGCGATGCACCAGTCTCATTTACCGATCTGACCCTCCCTCCAGCGGAAACAATAGCGCTTATAATGGAGGGAGTTTCTTTGTCAGGGTCATTCAGGGATACCAGCAGTTTATTCGCCTCCGCCTCCACGCTTCTTGGGTTCAGACCCTTAACCGATCTGATTATCCTGTCATTCATCTCCTCCAGCAGGATCACAGTTTTCCTGCCAGAAGCAATCTTAGAAAGGTTATCCGGGGTATTCACGGCAATCAATTTTGTTTTCAATATCCCTATCCGGTCACAAATACGCTGAGCCTCGTCCAGGTTGTGGGTATTGAGAAGTATAGTCTTATTCTCCTTTTTCAGATCAAGTATCAAATCCCTGATTGTTTTTGACGCTTCAGGATCAAGATTGGCCGTTGGTTCATCCATGAAGAGCAGCTCCGGATCATGTATTAGAGCTCTCGCAAGAGACGCCTTCTGTTTCATTCCTTTGGAAAAAGATCCTACAGGCGAATTCCTCTTATCCCATAGTTCAAGCATCCTCAGATATTTTTCAATATTCTCCTTAAGTTCCTTTTCAGGAAATTCATACATTCTGCCGTAGAACACAAGATTCGCGTAGACACTTAGCGTTTCATAAAGGCCCACGTTGTCAGGAACGAGCCCTATCATCTTTCTTATCTTCATCGCATCGCCCCTGTCGGATATATCATAGCCATCGATTCTCGCGTCTCCACCGGTTTTTGAGATCAGGCAGCAGAGCATTCTCACTGTTGTCGTCTTACCAGCGCCGTTCGGACCAAGCAGTCCGAAAATCTCCCCTCTATCAATGCTGAATTTCAATGAATCGACGGCGGTAATATTTCCAAATTTCCTTGTGAGATTGTCAACCTCTATCATCTTCATTTGGGTATCACCGTCTAATTGGCTATCAGAAGATCGTTGTTTTTGATTACAGTTGAATAGAATGCAGATCAATATAAGGTTATTCTGCAGCCACATTGCCAGTTCATTCACATCCGGCCGATCAAGGACATTTTTATTGACAGATAAGGTATGTTTAATGGGATCAGTGAAAAGTAATAATAGAGCATGTGACTTATTAATCATGCAAAATGAGGCAAAACCCGACTACGGTACATATCACCACTCTTCAAAGAAAGGATCTGATTTAATCAGGGATCACGTGCAACAGCTTTTCAATCAGGCATTCTCATCTACCAGTATCGCCAGAAGTTCAAATATCAGTATTCTGGACGTCGGTGGTGGGCTAGGATTCATTTCATCAATAGCTGCAGAGTTCTTCAATGTATCCAGAATAACATGCATTGACACCTTCAAGGATGGCAGCCTGAAGGGATCCAGCATAGAACGTGGGAGAAAGAATATGGAACTTCTTGATCTCTCCGGCCGTGTCTCATTTATGGAGCAGGACATATTGCAAATCGATGACAGACTTGGAAAATTTGATCTCGCAGTTTCGAATCTTGTCCTTCACAACCTCGGCAAGGGCAGGTTTGAAGCTTATAAACGCATTGCCAGAGTCCTGAATGAGGGTGGGGTTTTCATAAACGGAGACTTGTTCTTGCAGAGCAGAGGAGGGGATCCGTTTCAGAATGATCTCAATAAGATCACAAAATTCTACCGTGTAATCAACCATTTCGCCTCTCCAGAATCAGGTATAGGGAAGCCTTACCATGTTATGGTCCTGAAACCTTTGCCTTCTCAGATTAATTCGCGGGAAACAACCAGAATCTAAATGTCTAAACTTCCTTGGAACGCCTGGAAAATTGAGAAGAACGGCTTCACACCAGAGGAGCGTTATTCGAAAATACAGTTGCGCACGGGGAAAAATCTATTATAAAATTCCAGTTAGGAGATAGCCATGGGAAACAAACCTTTATCAGCGGTGTTTATTGATTTCGAGAATTTTTACTTTTCCCTCACTAACCTGTACGAAATGACATACAGGGATGCGGGAGAAGTTGTCATCTCTTTGATTGCAGATGAGCTTGATAAATTGAGTTCGCAAAAGGGGGAATTCATTATAAGACAGGCTTTTGCGGACTGGAGCACATTTCAAGGACCGAAAAAGGAGCTTCAGAAGATAGGGATCAGGATAATTGACGTTCTTTCGACCGAGTACAAGAACAGCGCGGATATAGAACTGTCTCTGGCGGTCCTGGAGACCGTGATTACACGTGACGATATTGACACGATCGTAATTTTCGCTGGTGACAGAGATTATATGCCGGTAGCCCTGAGAGCAAGGGAGCGTGGTAGAAGTTTATATTTTGTCGGGTTTGAGAAGAGCCTGTCAGGAGACATAAAGTCGCTGGTAGGCAAATCCAATTACTCTTACGTCACTGTAGAAACTACACCAGAAAGCAAGCAGCACGAGAAAGATACAGACAGTCTAGACAAACTGGAAACAAAGTTTTCAATTGAAGGGCTTACCCCTAATGAAGTTAAAGCTGCAATTGCAGCAGTTCAAGCCTTTGACCAGTATGAGGTTAGATTTGGGTGCGTGAAGGTCAGTGTATTCCTTGTGGAGGGGTTGGCTAATGCTCTTCCGGAACTAGAGCATTTTCAGAGAAAACAAGTTTTTGCGTCTCTGGTCGAAAAGGAAGTCATAAAAACTCAGCAGAGAATGGCAGATTATCCGGATGATCTTGGAAATATTATACCCTACACGGTATACATTGTCAATGAGGATAGCAGCGTGGTGAAGGCTGTAAGAGATAATATGAAAAGTAGCGATCAGGTTGCCCGTGCTATCCTTGAGAAAGCCGCGAAGGATGCGGCAGACAACAAAAACTATGTTCTCGGGGCAAACCTTGGAAATGTGCTCAAGAAGCTTGACCCATCGTTTTCCCCTATTAAGTACGGATTCGGAAATCTTACAGAATTTATAGAGAGATACCCAGATATTCTTGTCTTTGAGGGTAAGTCCGGCGGAGATAAAAAATATAAGTTGACAACCTAAGTGAAAAGTGTAATCTTTTATGTCTATATTGCTATACGACCTGCAAAAATATGAACTTGGATATGACCAGAAGATCGTAACAGTGCGGCGGTCTCCGGGGCATTCACTTTACGGGCATCCCGTCAGCGTTTATCCAAAAGTGCAACAAATTTCAATCGGACGTTGAAGAGCCAATTTCCAGCATACCAGAAATGATGTAAGCTTGATTAAGATCAATGTTAATCAATTTATTTCAAGGCCAGACCAGCGTCCATTAAGTTGCATATTTATAAAGGGTACTTCTTCTAAAACATTTCTCTGATTTCGTCCATGCATATATGGGATCTCCCAGGGGACTCGAAAGGCTATTTCTAATTAATTTCAGCCACTCCAAGATGCTGTGATATGTGTTCAAAATAAACCGTTCTTCTTTATAATATTATTATCAGAGCGTCTGAGCTCTGTGATGGATCGAGTCAGTATCGCCTACCAAAATTTGAGGAAACATTAATGCAAACTGCCGTATGCTATTTTATGTTAGATAGTAGAAGTTATTCTATGACTCTAGATAGGCTTAGATTGCTATTGTCTAAGGTAAACCGGAATTCTGACATAAATTCATCCATAAAATTAGTTTTAGGAAGAACTCAATCAATTTTTTCCATTCACAAGCTCTTCCCCTAAGCAAAGATGAATTAGAAGAATTCTTGCATTTTAGAGACAATCATTGCTGGGAAGGTCTAGACGCACAAACCAAAAATCCAGTCGCAGGCCACGGTAATCTTAGACAATAGCCATTTCCTACAACAGATGAGTCAATTCCCATTGACAAAAGTCTAGACAAGATTTCTAATGTCAGGGGCTCGGGGCCTGGTATTTTGACTCCTATGCTTAGGATACCTAATGAAAAAGAATACGGGCGTGGGACTACAGGACTGCTAAATTTTCTAACGATTTTAATTTGGCTTCAAATAGGCAAAAGAATTTTCGCGAACTGTATGTGGAGGCTAACTCAATATTACATAGTTTTGCCAAGGATCTTAAATTGGGCCATGGGAGTTCTTTTCAGGATACCATTGATCTCTTGTAGCTTGTTATGTACGTCACGACTGCTGATCAGTGTCATTAGGTAGATATTTACATTACTATTAACAGAGTTCACGTAGAGGAAACCGCAGAGGTCACAATTGAGGAAATGTATGGTCTTTTTGAGAGGAGAGGCCCAAAATCGGATCTGGAGCGGAAGTGTATTGCCGAAAAAGTTTCTTAGCCGAAAGTTCGATTCTGCAACAACACGAGACAAGAAATAGTATCCCACACTTTCCTGAACAATAATACTTAAATAACTAAAATAGATTAAATATTTCATTGGACAATATCAGAGATGTACTCCAAGAATTTGTGGAAAATAATCCATTTTATTTAGGATTATTTAAAGATAAACTCAAGTTAATAGATAAAAGTAAAAATGCTGTGGTCTATATTAAAAGAGTTGTCAAAGATTCGACATTTTTATTTACAAGGGCTGATGGGTCTTTTTTTAGAAATTTACTTCTTGTAAATGACGTAAAGAACATTGAAATTATTGAAAATAACAATAATAGATGGAAAGACTTGATAATAAAAATAAATAAAAAGAAATTTAAATTGATCTCTTATAGAATAATTTCTTCATTCAACGATGATACAAGATTTAATAAAGATGCCCCCTTCCTACCAATTGATTACAATGGTAAGTTTACCGAGAAACCGAAACATTTAGAGGTCCCCATATCAGAAATGGGACAATTTATTGAGGAACGCTGTCGTTTCTGTGGGGGAAATGGAACCAAGAAAATTAAAGAAGAAGAATACTACGATGTAGACTACAGGATTCCTGGTGATGAAGATAACAGAATATATAAAAAAACTAAGACTAGGACGGTAGAAAGAAACGTAACATGTGATGAGTGCAAAGGAAGGGGGAAGTTCCTTCGTTATTTTACCGATCTTGTTCCTCAATATAATTCACAGTCGGATGAATATTACTTAGAAGTTCAGGAACTGCTCAATAGGTACAAACCGAAAATAGATGCTTTTAATAATTATATAACCCCACTTTATAAAAATCTGATTTATATCAATGATATGATCAATAAGATGAGGGCTATAAATACCAGTAATTGACTATGCCGGTAATTTCTGTTTTTATTAGATCTCTTTAAATGTTTGGACCTAAAATGAGATCAAAATGAAATTGTTAGATATACATAGTATTATCTGACTTGTGTCCACCGCAGTCAAGGATCAAGATTTACGGCCTTGAAAGGCAATAGATCATGAGCGAGATACCGGATGGGGAACGGAACTGATAATAGATTTGAAAATCGATCTTGGCATATCACGTAAAAAGGTTTGAGTCAAGGTTTCAATGACCACGAAACCCATAAGGGCGATCTCTCCGATCCTGAGGATCGTGATGAAAATGTGGCGAGGACATGAGAAAGGTCCAGGTGTACTTGGTTCACAAATAAACAAAACACGTAGAACTATATGCACCTTCTCGGCAGTGACGTCCAGAGCAAGATCTATGACCCCCTACGGCAGGTTTTGGGTTCATGATTTTTTTCGAAAATGAGGAAGCAATCTCTCTATGACCGAAAGGACATACAATTTTGAAAATAATCAAATTGCGTTTGTTACAGGTGGGCGCACTGGGATTTGAACCCAGATCTACGGGTCTCTTCCCGGTTCATAGTTCCAGTCACTCATCATAAGATCAGTTGACCCATAGCTAATCACACCCTGACTGGAGCCCGTTAGGATACCTGACTACCCCATGCGCCCTACATCTTGTTGGCCTTTCGTGCTCTCTTTAGTCTTCTGATTCTTTTCTTTCGCCATTTCCAACGCATATTACCGCGTTTTTTCCAGTCCCTTGAACTTCTCTTCAATATTTCACCCCAGGCTTGATTCCGAAGAATCGAACATGGTCTAAGCTTCATTTGAAATAAAGCGTGCCTCCATATTGCCTATGATTATTTATAACTATTTTTTAAGTCAAACGGTTTCAATAGTAAATCCAGTTTGCACATAATCCATACGACACAACCTGTTCGCCAAAGTTTATTTACCCTGTTATTCTAATTGGAACGTGAAGGAAGAGGTTGACCAGTACATCAAGAAGTTCCTCAGTACAATGCCATCTGAGGACCTGTATTTCGATGCCATACGTGAAATAATGAAAGACATCATCAAGGAATACATCAAGAAAAAGATCAATGAAAGCGAAGGGCTGAAGAAAGAAATCCAGGAAGTGCTCAGGGAATACTTGGAGGCCAGGC
Source organism: Thermoplasmataceae archaeon (assembly GCA_038729425.1). Classification (NCBI taxonomy): domain Archaea; kingdom Methanobacteriati; phylum Thermoplasmatota; class Thermoplasmata; order Thermoplasmatales; family Thermoplasmataceae; species Thermoplasmataceae archaeon. The sequence continues at coordinate 38,295 of JAVYSB010000002.1, forward strand.
TCAAGGAGTATGATTCCATGGCCAAGATGGCGAGAGTAACAGCCAAGATAGGCGTGGCAACAGCTCCGCAGTCCATAAAGGATGAAGCAATGACAGATTTCCTTTCATCTTTTCAGAAAGAGATCGAAGAGATTATCCGAAGGACACTCTAGTCTTCGCCAAATTTTTTCACAATCGTGGTCCTGGAATAAAGATCAAACATCGTCAGCCTGGATGGGTTGGGGCTGAAATTCATCATTTTCTGGTATTCAGTCTGCGATTGCCACGTGGACGAGTTCACGTACCTTACGCCACGGTAATTGCCGAGCGCATGGGAATGCACGTGTCCGGTTATGAATATATCCGGGACCTCTTCTATCACGTGGTAGTCAATCGGACTGGGTATTAGTGGTGTTTTACCACCATATTTAGGAGCGAGATGCCTTCTCTTTAGGATTTCCTCTATTGCCTTGCCAATCGTCTCGAAATTCGCACCTGGGACAAGCTCAACCATGTCGTTCAGCGACATGCCATGGTATACGAGCACATTTTTTCCCTCCATATGTAGGGTTGTTGGATTTGGAATCAAGTTGACATTTCGGCCGAGCGAGCTTGCTATTTTCTGCGAGAATACAGGCTGTGGCTCAGCCAGTCTCACGCTATCATGGTTTCCAGGCATAACGAATACCGAGATGTCTTCTGGGATTTCAGAAAGATATTCTCCAAGTTTGGCGTACTGCTCAAAAGGGTTCATTATTTCAAGGTCATCTTCCTGGGATGGGTAGACGCCTATGCCATCCACCACGTCTCCGCTGAGTATGAGGTACTTCAGGTTTGCAGCTTCGCCGGAAGAGCTCTTTATCCAGGAGATCATTCTCCTGAAGTCATCTTTCCTGAATGTCTTGCTTCCCACGTGAATATCTGAAAGTGAGGCGACATATAGCGGTTCCCTTGAGGTTTCATCAATCATCCTGAATGGGATATCGGGTCTTATGATCTCATTTGCGAAGATTACGGGGTCACCCATTCCGTTAGAAAGGTTTCCCACTATACCAATGACTTCATCCTGCAGTATCAGTTCGTCCGCCAGGTTCTTCCCTTTCATAAGGATTACGCTTATACTGTCCTCCAGGTCCTCCACCACAATTCTCTTGTGGCCATTCCTTGTCCTGTCAACAGATGATACCATTCCTACAAACTTTACTTCGCCTGCAGCCTTCTTAACGCTCCTTATGTCAGTGGTACCCCTCATAGAGCTGGAGGTGGCAATGATCTTGCTCAACTTGGTGTACTTGCTGACAAAATGGGTCCTGAAATCGTCAACCGAACTGTTGACTTTCAGATCGGGTATCGACACCTCAAAGTCAGATGGCGGTGGTTTTATAGCACCAGTCATTATTCTCTTCACAGCTTTCTCATCGACATATCCGACGCTAACAATATCTTCTGATATAAGCCTGGGTATTAGATCACCAAGGCTCCTGCTCAGGATCATGTCAAGGGCTTCTGGCGAGACAAGCAGTCCATGCTTGGCGAAGTACTCAAGAATTGAAACCCTGTCCTGAAAAAGCAAACCCAATCAGGACATTAACGCCCGCGAATTTAAAAGCGTGTTGATTTGTGTGGAGCTATTTCACATTTAATATCAAGACTTGGCAAAATACAGCGCAATGACATCAGACCAGCGACAGCGATGAAACAGAAATGTGAAATATACAAGTGAGATTTGCTCCGGTGCTCAAGGCTTCTGACATTATGGGTTTTCTGGCCATGTCTTCCTTCTGGGGGCTGAATTATATAATGGTTAAGATAGCCCTGGGTTATGAACCCCCGCTTTTCTTTCTTCTCTTCCGGGTCATGTTCGCAGCTGCCTTCTCCTTGGTTCTCCTCAGGGGCAGATTTGAATTTCCCAAAGATCTTCAGACAAACGTGAGGTTGGTCATACTCTCAGCACTGAACATCACCGTATTTATGGGGCTATGGTTCCTTGGTGAAGGCACAGAAACCGCCTCCATATCATCTATCCTGGTATACACCTACCCCATATTCTCGATCATATTTTCCACCATATTCCTGTCCGAAAAGATTAGGCCCATGACCATCGCCGGTTCCATCTTTGGATTTGCAGGCATTATTCTGATCTTCGTTGATCAGTTAGCCATAAAACCGGGAATCGGGCTTGTTCTTCTCCTGGCATCGGCGATAAGCTGGGCTGGCGGAACCATATTCTACAAGAAATATGTGCACACCACGCATCCCGCAATGGTGAATTCTATGCAGTATCTCTATGCTTTACCTTTCATTCTGATATGGGCTTTTTCAACAGAGAGCTTCAATGTCAGCGGCATTACCTGGCAGTTCATTCTCATAAGCCTGTACGTCGGCATATTTGGAACCGCAATTGCGTATTTCATATACCTGAGGCTATACAGGCAGCATTCGGTGTCCTCAATCTCCTCATATTTCTTCACGGTACCGGCCCTTTCCATACTGTTCAGCTATCTCATTCTCGGGCAGACGGAAACACTGTTCACGTACATTGGTTTCGCATCTGTGGCCGCTGGAATATTCCTCACTTCCAGAAGCGAAAATCGTAACGAGGCAGTGGGCAACAACCAGTAAAACTATAATATGGAACGTTTATTTCCATCAATGAAGAGCCTTTCCGAACTTTGCAATGAAATCAAGAATTGCAAAAAATGTGATCTACAGTTTTCGAGGAAATGGCCAGTATGTGGTCTCGGAGGTTCACAGTCATCCATAATGATCGTTGGCGAAGCTCCAGGGGCAAAAGAAGATGAAATGGGCAAACCGTTTGTGGGTAGGAGCGGGAAGCTGCTCGATGAAACTCTCATGTCGGCAAAGATACCGAAGATCAAGGTTTATTTGACCAATTCCGTGAGGTGCAGACCGAAGGTTGGTGAAACGCCAAAGAGATCTGAGATCAGGGCATGCTCTCAATATCTTGCGGCTGAAATAGAGTCTGTGAGACCAAGGCTCATAGTACCCATGGGAAACTCAGCACTAAATGCTGTGGGAGAAATTCTGAGAAACAATTTCGGCAAAGTTACTGAGGTTTCAGGAACTATTTACTACTGCAGAAAGTCCTTTATCGTTCCACAGTTTCATCCTGCCGCGATCCTCAGGAATCCAAAAAGGAAGGTGAAGTTCACAGAAAACTTCGAGAAAATAGCTCATCTTTCACAGGACTTGGAGATAGACCCGCTTGATGATGTTGTAAGGAGATATGATGTCAAGATCATATCGTAAGATGAGTCCGGGATACTATCCTATGCATACCTAAATCTGATAATTCTGGTAGTTAGGCGGTTCTGTGAGGACCCTTATGTCATGTGGATGGCTTTCTCTCAGTCCGCTTGATGTGATTTTTATAAAGCGGGAGTTTTTCCTGAGATCGTCAATATCCTTCGCTCCAGAGTAACCCATCCCGGATTTTAATCCACCCACAAGCTGGAAAAGAACTTCATGCACTTTCCCTCTGTACGGAACGGCACCCTCGACGCCTTCGGCAACGAACTTGTTCTGGCCCAGCTTTCCGTATCTGTCAGATGCCCCTTTCTGTATAGCCCCTATGGAACCCATGCCCCTGTAAGATTTGTATTTCCTTCCATTGATTATCATTTCTGCTCCCGGGCTTTCATCGGTTCCAGCGAAAAGCGATCCGATCATGACTGAATTTGCCCCAGAGGCAAAGGCCTTGACTATGTCTCCTGAGTATCTGATTCCACCGTCGGAGATTACTGGCACTCCATGCTTTTCAGCCACATCAGCTACTTCCGATACTGCAGTCAACTGGGGAACTCCGATTCCAGCTATTATCCTGGTTGTACAAATTGATCCAGGCCCAATCCCGACCCTGAGACCATCCACATTTAGGGAAATCAGGTCTTCTGCTGCTGTTCCCGTTGCTATATTTCCCGCAACCAGATCAACGTCGATGCTCTTTCTCATCTTCTTTACACTTTCAAGTACATTTTGATTGTGGGCGTGAGCAGTATCCACGACGATCATGTCCACGCCCTCCTTCTCAAGGTTTATCGCACGGTCAATATCAAATGGCCCCACAGACGCAGCAACCATCAGTTTTCCCTCTTCGTCTCTTGTCGCATCCGGGAATCTCTCTCGTGTGAAAATGTCTTTTGCGGTTATAAGGCCAACAAGCCTTCCCTTGGCGTCTATGAGAGGAAGCTTCTCGATGCGGTTCTTGAAAAGGATCTCAGTGGCTTCCTTGATTGAAATGTTGTCATGGGCGGAGATAACCTTGCTCACCATGATATCTGACACACTCTTCTTACTCGAATCGGCGAACTCAATATCCCTCTTGGTCACAATTCCAACCAGTTTTTCTCCACTGACTACGGGAAGGCCCCCGATGTGTTTATTCCTCATTATGCTCCTTACGACCTCAAGAGGCGTATCAGGATCGACTGTGTGGACGTCCCTGATAATAATAGATTCTTCCCGCTTAACCTGCCTTACCAGTAGAATCTGTTCGTTTGTTGACATGTTCCTGTGGATCACGCCGATACCGCCGTATCTTGCCATTGCAATAGCCATCTCAGCCTCCGTTACGGTATCCATTGGAGAACTTAATATCGGGACTTTGAGCTTTATGTTTCTGGTCAGTTGAGATGATACATCAACATCCCTGGGTTCAACAAAAGCTTTGGATGGTATCAGCAAAACGTCGTCGAAAGTGAAACCTTCTTTCACCTTCTGGAACTTTTCCTCAAACATGTTACCGTTAGGCAAAAGTGATAAATAAAAGTGACGTAAAATCAGCTTTTACCTAAAACGTTCCTGCTCACGTAATCTATGGTGTCCCTCACAGATCTGTTGAAATCATATCTTATATACCGGTAATAAGCTTCTACAATACCAGTGGATACGCCAAGAGCCTCTACGGTTTCTGATACGGAAACTTTCCGGGATTCCGGTGCCCTCCTGACACTGTCCTGCAGGACTTCAAAGTCTTCCGCCGGAAAATCACGATCCTTCCTGTATACAGACACCGCATAAACCGGCGGCTTTGAATACAGCCTTGAGAACTCATATCCTACGTCGAGAAGTATCCGGTCTGTTCCTGAAAACACCCTAATGGCTTCGTCACCTATGATAAGCGCGTGATCCGCCTCGGAAAGAAGATCAGCGGCCGTGGTCTTTGATGACGCCATTTGGCTGTATGAAAACCCGAGTTTTTCAAGAACCCGCTCAAGATAAAATTCTGTTGTCCTCGTGTGGGATGTGACAGCGATCTTCATGCCATTGTAAAGACCACCACCATTGGATATCAGAAGAGTTGAAAGTGTGTTCGAAAGTGAATGAATATTCGCGGTTTCCATAATTCCAAGTTCACGGTTGTTTTCGAGATATGAAACAAGTGATACCATTCCGCAATCCAATCTTCCATCCAGCACCTGTGAAAGAATGGCTTTGGGATGATCTCTAATGAAACTGCCGCTCTTAAGGGATCTGGCGAGAGGGTCAGAATGTCTGAAATTGATGAGTCCTATCATCTTGATTTATCACCGTTCCGCAGTATCAGGAATATCTCATGATGTTGTAGAACGTATCTCTCTGTGCCGGAATTTTGCCTGCCTCCCTGATGAGATGATCGAGTTCCTCTGACGTAGTAACCTCACGGCGGTCAGTTGCGCCGAATATCTTCTCACTGTACGCGGTGCCAACAAGATCGCTGCCGCCGCCGTTAAGCGCGACCTGGGCCAGCTCTTTCCCTATGGAGACCCAATAAACGCTAATATTCCTGATGTAAGCGCCAGCGATTATGCGAGCCATTGCAATAACCTTGAGATCTAGCTCCCCGGATGCAGGCATCTTCACCTTACCCATCTTCTGCAGGGGCGTATTGTCCGGGCTGAATTTTAGGGGAACAATTGAGAGAAATCCTGGCTGGGAAATCTGGCTGTCACGCAATTTCACGAGGTGGTCAATGATGTTGCCAAATGTTTCCACATGGCCATATGTGATGGTCGAGTTACCCATGATGCCCATGCTATGAATGATCTGGGCATCCTCGAGCCATTTCTCTCCGGATATCTTCTCCTTCGTGGTTACAACCTTCCTCACTTCAGGATCAAATATCTCCGCTCCACCTCCAGTGTGAGCGTCCATTCCAGCTTCATGTAACCTTGAGACAAGTTCCCTGATGGAAAGCCCGTGGATCCTCGCTATGTAGTCGATCTCCGGTATGGTCAGGGCTTTTAATGTGATTTCCGGCATCTCATGCTTGACCGTTCTGAAAATACCTTCGTAATATTCAACGGGAAGGTATGGATTGAATCCCCCGACAATGTGGATCTCAGTGGCACCTATGCCCTTGGCTTTCTGCATTTCTTTTCTGACATCCTCGAGGCTCAGTTCATAACCTCTGTCTGTTTTCCCCCTGAGCTTCGCTGGGACATAGAAAGCACAGATTGGGCATGATGCGGCGCAATAGTTTGAATAATTGATATTGTAGGAAATGGCGTAAGAGACAACATCCCCCACCTGCGCAGTAGTTAACGAATTGGCAAGCGTCATCAGGTCATATAGGGAAAGGTCTTCCATCAGGCGCCCGCATTCCTTTGGTGAAATGAGTGGATCGTTTCTGAGTGTTTCTTCCCAGTACCTGTAGCGATATGCCTGGACCGTTTCCATGTCTCCAAAATTGGCTATTAAGTATTAACTGTTTCCATTTCCTCCCACTTTGCTGGAAGTTTCCGGCGTGTATATTATGAAGATTAGGGGCTGTCTCAACTAAGAAATTGTTAATAGCGCGTTTAAACTGAAGGATCATATGATATCTTCCCCACAGACGCTGAATCAAATAGCGGAGAAAGTCAAAAACGGTGAAGATCTGGACCGTGAAGACATAATCTTCATGTACGACGAAGCGGACCTCAACATGCTCGGGAAGCTGGCCAGATCCATAACTGATGGAATAAGCGGCAGGAAAGTTTCCTTTGTTTCCAACATGATACTGAATTATACTAACATATGCAACGTGAGGTGCAATTTCTGTGCATTCTACAGGACCGGAAAGGAAAGTGATTCATACATCCTTACAAAGGAGCAGGTGATTGAAAGGATCAGGCCCCTATACGAAGACGTCGGCATTACGCAACTCCTGATCCAGGGAGGGGTTAATCCCGATCTAGATCTTGATTACTACACGAAAATGTTCGACCTGATTCACCGAACCTATCCAAGGCTGGGCATACACGGGCTTTCGACCTCGGAGATAGCGTTTATCTCTAGGAAGTCAAAGATGAGTGTCAGCGATCTCCTAAAAGTGCTTGTCAAGAGCGGCATGGAAAGCATCCCGGGAGCCGGGGCAGAAATTTTCTCGGACGAAGTCCGCAAGGTTCTCGGCAGGCCACTTGGCAGCGGCAACCAGTGGCTTTCCATAATGGAAGAAGCACACAAGTTAGGCATCAGGACCTCCTCAACCATGATGTTCGGGCATGTGGAGGAGAGCAGGCACAAGGCGGATCACCTTCTTTCCATACTGGCATTGCAGAAGAAATATCATGGGTTCCTCTCCTTTACCCCCTGGAATTTCGAGCCGGGAAACACGAAACTCCAGGAAACTGCTGGCATAAGGTACAGGGTCGGAGGAATGGACGTCCTGCGTAACATCGCTATAGCGAGGATAGTCTTCAACAGAGACCTTCCTGTTATACAGAGCTCCTGGCTCACGAATGGGATTCAGATGGGACAGATGGCTATTCTGTTCGGTGCAAACGACTGGGGAGGAACAATATACGATGAAAAGGTTATACCGGCAACTGGAAAGCCTGTGGGAAACCTAAGGAAGGACATAATTATTAACAGCATAAAACAGATAGGCATGATACCGGTAGAGCGAGACAATATGTACCGCAACATTGCTGCCGGCGACTGAAATTAGATGGATGAGAAGTATGGCGTAGAAGGCTTTGTCTCAGACCTGCCATGCATAGATGGCCGAATTAAGGATTCACCTGAAGATTTCATAGTAGAAGAAATACCGGTTGAAATGCAGAGGGCGGACCCAGGGAAATTCCTGATACTCAAAGTAAGGCTTCGCGAGTGGGATACGAATCGGTTTCTTATAGAGCTGTCAAGGCAGCTGGGCGTAAGCCGCAAGAGGATAACTTACGCAGGAACAAAGGACAAATTTGCCGTTACAACACAGTATTTCTGCATAAATACTGAGAGCAAAGCAGAAACATTCAAGGCAGCCGATGCTGAGATACTGGACTCTTTCAGGTCTGATCACATGATCAGGCTCGGAGACCTGAGAGGCAACAGATTCACGATAAGGATATCGGGAGAAAACGAACCAAGCGATCTTTCAGACGCCATAATGCCAGTTTACGAACAGGTGAATGCTAGGGGAGGTTTTCCCAACTTTTTCGGGCCACAGAGGTTTGGATCAATAAGATCAAATACCCATACCATAGGAAAGCTGCTCGTGAAAGGCGAATACGAATCCGCGGTCCGAAGGTACATTTACGACCCGGATTATGATACAGATGATTTTCGCGTCCAGTTCAACATTCACAACGATCCTGTGCAGGCGTTGAAGGAGTTCCCGTTGCATCTCCATTACGAACGTTCTCTTCTGGGGTACATGGCAGAACATGGTGGTGCAGAAGGCGCATTTTCAAATCTCCCCAAGAATCTGTCTATCATGTTTGTTCATGCCTATCAGTCGTATCTGTTCAATCGCATGCTTTCCATGAGGCTGGGGATGTTGGGTAATCTTGCCACAGCCGTTGAGGGGGATTTTGTGTTGCCTGTAGACCGCCTTTTCAATCCTGCGGGAGACCCGGTAAAGGTCACTCGCTTTAACATCGATAAATTGAATTCAATGGCAGTCCAAGGGAGAGTGAGGCCTCTCATGCAGCTTTTCGGCTACCATAGCGAGTTTACAGGGGGCGAGACTGGGGAGATTGAGCATAAAGTTCTGGAGCTGGAGGGGGTTGACCCGAGCGAATTCTTCATAAAGGGGCACCCTGAACTCTCCTCCACAGGGTCCAAGCGCGTAACGTCATTCATGCCTGCCGATTTCTCTATTTCCTCTGGCAGAACCCTGACTTTCTCACTGGGAAGGGGAATATATGCCACTTCCCTCACTAGGGAAATATTGAAAAAATTCTAGATTAATCCAACCTTTTGCAGTTCCTTCTTTACCTTGATGACTGCCTGCTCAATCTCACTCTCTTCCTTTGCGCCTGTGCAGACAACCTTTCCGGAACCGAAGAGAAGGAGGACGACCTTTGGCTCCTCAACTCTGTACACAAGGCCAGGGAACTGCTCAGGTTCATATTCGACGTTTTCAAGCCCGAGGGACATTGCTATATCCGTCAGGTTAAGGTCTGCCTCGAGATCGTAAACTGCCACTATATTTTGCACGACTATCTCAGGATCATCATATACCTCAATGCCAGCTTTCTTGAGCCTCTGTATTATTGTGTGGATAGTCAGTTGAACATTGGCCAGATTCTTTGCGCCCGTGCAGTTTACTTTCCCGCTTCTAAATATGAGAACCGCTGTCTTTGGTTCCTGTAGTCTGTAAATTAATCCTGGAAACTGTTCTGGTTCGTACTCAGATCCGTCAAGTGCAAGCGCAATCCTGCTGAGGTCAAGATGCTCCGCCAGAGAAGTTGATGCGACAATATTTTCAATTGTAATCTTTTCTCTCTCACTCATAAAATCACTACCGAGCTTATTTAAAGTATATATATAAAGGTGTTTCACCCTGATTTGTTTTATCCTGGAATTCAGTTATACAGAAATCCAGCGCAATTACATATTCAGGGCTTCCCTGGCTTCATCAGACATCATGCTTGGGTTCCATACCGGTTCCCAGACAAGTTCAACATCTGCCGCCTCAACTCCCTCTATGTTTTCGACAACTCTCTGTGCTTCTGCCAGGATCCATGGAGTAACAGGGCAGGTGGGTGCAGTCATGGTCATTTTTATGTAGACACGATCACCGTTTACTTGAACATCGTAGACAAGTCCGAGATTAACTATATCCATACCTATCTCAGGATCAGATACCACCTTGAGCTCCTGCAGTATCTCTTCCTTTGTTACCATATTTTTCTCACTCACCGATTAATAAATTTCCCGTACTTAACCATTATCTCACAGTCGAGAAAATAATTCAGGGTAATAGTCCGGGGAGAATCTCGGTACAAAAGCATTTCTCACACTCTCTCTGATAAGCTCTTTCCTAGTCAGCCTGTCTGCGGATATCTTTCCCACAATACCTCCGGCTTTTCCAATGTCTGGCGTTACGTAAAGTCTGGAAAAAGCTCCGGATTCTGTCTCTCCGCGTTTGACCAGATCAACCACGTTGTCAGGAACCTGGAAACCGCTGCTTGATCCAACAGTGATTCGGCTGAATCTGTCAACTACCGCACACATGTGCACGTCGATGTAGGTCGAGTTTATCCTGTCATATAGAAGACCGGATTCAATACCAATGGAGTAATCAAAATCGTATAATCCATCTATTGCGCGCTTAGTCGCCATTCTTGCAGTATCATCACCAAAGGGCTGTTGCGTCGGCAATGTATATTCCGTGTATTTTCTGACAGTGACTTTACCCATAAAGGAGGAAAGGTAATCCCTCACAGTATCTGCTTTTAGATCGTTTTCAGTGGTCACCGATATCCTGACGGGGGAAATTCTATGGCCTCCAGTATTAATCTCCCCTGCATGAATTCGCGAAGAACTGATTGGAAAAAGATCATCGGCGAGAACATAGGGGACCACAATTATCCTCATTGGCAATAGACCGTTTCTCTTTCTTCGGGTATTTATATCAATCGCGGATCTCTCTGTCTCTTTCGACACTACGATACAATCGTATTCCTTAACTGTATCCGCGTTGCCTCTCCTCGAATCTAGCGGCAGAATCTCGTAGTTGTCTGTCATTTTTTTCATAAAGGCATCAAGGATAGCCATGCGTCTTGTAAACGAAGGTGTTTTGTACTCCTTATTTCCGGCAGTGTATTTATCCGTGGTGAGACCGATAATGACCTTTTCCCCAGTCCCTATAGCAGTTTTAAGAAGAAGCTTATGACCTTTATGCATCCTGCTGAATGTACCACCGACAAGCGTTACCATTCAGCACATAATCGGATGTTTGACATTAATCCTTCGCAAAGGAAAAGCTCTGGCGTATCCACGTCATCTCATTCTTAAGCCATCTCCCACATTGACCGAGAAATCGGATCGATGGTCAGCGCGACGCGGAAATTTTTCGCTCTCTGAAACATGGATCGAAAGATTAAATTAATACCGCTCATTTTTAGTTGCGTAAAAAATGAGTCTCAGAAGCCAGATGAAAGTGAATAGGAGAATGATTTCAGCATTCCTGACCGGACAGGCGCATGATCTTTACGGTCTAGTTGGTATCGCACTGTTCGCCATGGTAATATTCTTCTTAACATATGGAAATATTGCGATAAGTGTTCTTTCTATATTGATAGTCGGATTCTCATTTGGAATACTCGTGGACCTTTGGGCCCACGGGTTCACGCATTAGGTTATTTTGCTTCTACGAGGCTTTCTTCTTCACGTATTACTCTGGCCAGCCTTTCTATTGCAACCCTTATCTGTTCATCCTCAGGATATGTGAAGTTCAGCCTCATGTTGTTTTTCTTCTCTCCCTTGGGGTAGAATCCTGAGCCACTCACGTATGCAACGTTGTTCTTTATTGCTTTCGCTACCATGGCCGTTGTATCTATGTTCTCGCTTACCGTAGCCCACACAAACATTCCACCATCCGGTTTGGACCAGGTTGATCCCTCCGGAAAGTATTCGTCAAGCGCCTTGAGCATAACGTCAAGTTTTCGCCTGTAAAGTTTCACAGTCTTTGGTACCTGCTTAAATATTATCCCACGTTTTACGTACTCGTATGCAATGTACTGCGAGAAAGTGCTTGTGGAAAGATCAAGGGCCTGCTTCAGGAGGTTCAATTTTTCGTATATCTCGATAGGTGAGATCGTGTATCCAAGCCTGAGCCCAGGGCACATAACCTTGGAGAACGTGCCGAGGTAGGTCACATTTCCGTCTTTGTCCAGGCTTTTGACGCTAGGAATTTTCTCACCCCTGTATCTTAGTTCGCCATAAGGGTTATCTTCTATTATGGGGATGCCGTATTCATTGGAAATCTCGATCAGTCTCTTTCTCCTGTCCAGGGACATCGTGTACCCGGCAGGGTTCTGGAAGTTCGGGATCGTGTAGATGAATTTTGGTCTGATTCCTTTGGCTTTGAGGCTCTTGACTTCCTTTTCCAGAATATCTATCCTCATCCCGTTTTCATCCATAGGTATCCCATGCATGTCCACACCGTTTGCGTTAAATGCAGATATCGCCCCGACGTAGGTAGGGGCCTCAGTTATAGCGACCTCTCCAGGCGTAACAAGCACCTTTCCAAGGGCATACAGAGCCTGCTGTGATCCTGAAGTTACAATGATACCTTTCTCATCCGAATCGATGTTCTCGGTGGTCTTTACCAGTTTTTTTATCTCCGTCCTCAGTTCATTCAGGCCGCCGGTATTTCCATACTGCAGGGCGTATTTCCCGAAGTTCTTCAAAACATCATCAGTGATTTCTTGTATTTCAGCAATTGGAAACGTTTCGGGGTTTGGCATTCCTCCGCCCAGTGAAATAAGATCAGGCGATGACGCGTACTTCAAAAGTTCTCTTATCTCTGAGGGTTTCATGTATTTGACAATCTCAGAAAATCTGAAATCCATGATTATCAATCCGGATATTGCCAATGCTCTAATAAACATACCTTCCTGTAGAATATATACAATTATGCAGATCATCTGAAGTATTCAATGAAAAAGTATTTTATAATGCTCAGAATCAAACCCAGATGGAAGCGGATCGAGTCACCTGGAAAATAAGCATAATCGGACCACTTGGAGTGGGAAAGAGTTCGCTTATCTCTAGGATTGTTTACGATTCTGATCTGTCAATTGGCAACAGGAAGCAGGTTGCCAGGAAGAAGCTATCCCTGGACTATGACGGACATAGGGTCAATGCTGACCTGCTTTTCATTGAAACTGAGGAAGGCAGCGAGATGGAAAAACTCGTATCCGGATCCAATGCGATCATTGCTGCAGTGGACATAACAGACAGGAAAACGCTTCCGCAGGTGGAGACTATTCTCAGGGAGCTTAATGGCGCGAGCTCAGGGGCATTAAAGGTCGTAGTGGGGACAAAACTTGACAGGAAATATGAAGCCGTCCTCTGGGAAGACGATCTTCAGAGACTAGGAGACAAATATAGCACAAAATTTTTCCTGGTATCCGCCAAAGACCCTGTTTCAGTGAAGGGAATGATGTCGTACATCCTCAACGAGCTTCTTCAAAGGTTTTATTCAAAGAGGAAGAAGAATGCCTAAGGCAGTCTGCAGTCCTCTCACGTTCAAGATAAATATGAACCGGAGTGCTACTTATATCAACAGCAGGTACGGCGTTGGCAAGATTCTCCACGATTCTCTCTTTCTGGAACCATATGAGGCATTATTCCTCTATTTCACGGGCAGAATAGTTCCTGAGAATTCTCGCTTTGACGACACCAAACAGATAATCGAGACCTATATAACGGATCGGGATGATTTTGATCTCTTCAGGGCATACCTTTATCTTAAATCAAAGGGCATGATCGTACGGAAGGATTCTGATCGGTTACTGATAAGGAGGAAGAGCGGAAAAGCTCCTTCGGTCTCAGTACATGTAAAGAATGAAAGCTCAAGGATTACGTTTCGCGAACTTGTTTGCACTGCCCCAACTCTTTACCTGACAATCGATGACGAGGGCGACATCACTCTTTTCAGAACTAGCTTGGCAGATCCTGTGGGAGAGGTCGCCATGACATGGCCTGGTGCTGAAGAAATATTTGAAGCGGGTGGCAGGTTTTATCTGAATAATCCAGCAGAACGTACATGGCTGGGATCCGGGTTTGGAGAAAAGCGAATCCTTACCGACATGGAGGCTAGATTCATCCTGAAACAGGGGAAGAATGATATCCCGGGATCGTTAGAAACGGCATATGTTGTATACGAGGATCTGGTTAAGAGAAACCTGATAGTAAAAACTGGGTTTAAGTATGGGGCAAATTTTCGGGCATACCGGAAGAGTATGTCAGATCACGCCGAATTCCTTATCCATGTCATAGAAGACAGCGATCAGTGGTACAAGATCAGCCGTGCAGTCAGAATTTCTCACGGCGTCAGGAAATCAATGATCTTCGCAGGTATTGGAGACGGAAAGGTGCAGTACGTAATGGTGTCAAGAACCCTTGAATTCTTTGATTCGGATTAAAATTTTAAAAAAGTGGTAGGATAAATATGTCCCTGCACCAGAGGAGTCGATCAGATCTGTGCTTCGAAGTCATCTATGGTATATTTGAAGTCTGCGTAAGTTGATATCTCTCCTCTATTTTTCAGGATCTCCCTCGCCAGAAGCCAGTAAATTACTGCAAGCGATCTCCTTCCCTTGTTGTTCGTCGGGATTACGAGGTCAACAAAATCTGTTTTGTTGTTCGCGTCGCACAGGGCTATAATAGGTACGCCTATTTTCTTTGCCTCCTTTACTGCCTGTGTGTCCGCAAGCGGGTCTGTCGCTATGATGACCTTTGCTTCCTTGTAGCTGTCTAGCTGGGGGTTTGTAAGGGTTCCAGGGATGAATCTTCCAATTATACTCGATGATTTCACGACTTCTGAGAACTTTGAAACCGGCCTGAACGCATACTGTCTCTGCGCTACGACTAGAATGTCAGAAGGGTTAAACCTGGCCAGCATCTTGCCAGCGGTGATCAGGACGCTGTTTGTCATCTTTATATTCAGTATATAAAGCCCGTCGTCTCTGATCTTGAAAATGTAATTCTTCATATCGTTGGATTTTACCTGGGTCCCTATGTGGACTCCCGATTTCTGGTATTCCTCTTCTGGAATCAACAACTCTTCTGAATTCATTGAAGCACCTTTGGATACTACTAAACTGGTGATATTCCGATCATATATATTGGTTCTCTTTGTGAGTTCAGAAAGTGCATAATGGCTGTTAACGTGGGATATTCAAAAACCGAAAGACAATTTGAACTAATTAGACTGTAAATAGTGTCAAGCAATACGAAATTTCCAGTACTTAAAAACTGCTAGTTACTCAGGATGAACCAATGCCGAACAACTGCTTTAACCGAAAGCCAGTTGAACACGGGGTTTTCCAATTTCCTGAAAACGTAAAATATTAGGCAGCATTGTCTGAATAATGTCAAGGGATCATACTATAGAAGACTATCTGGCGTACAGGACCATCTCAGATACCGGATTGACCGGTGACAATTCGGTCCTGTTTTTCTCCACTTCGCGTACCTTCAAAGAGAAAGGAAAGACCATGGAAGGCTCGGTGGTAGTCCAGTCTCTGAAAGATTCATCCATACAGGTGGAACTTCAGGAATCCGGAACAAAAAATTATAGCCCATCGGTAAACCCTGCCGGGAAACGTCTTGCTTACCTGCAGGAAAAGGACAAACAGCACAACCTTGTTATCTGTAATCTGGACGGCGGTAACGCTGAGCGCATCTTACTTGAGGGCATTGCAAGAAGAGCTTCATGGGTAGATGATAGCAGGTTAATGATCCTCATGTCTGATCCGGAAGATGAGGCGGCGAAGAAAGAGAGAGAGGCTGGTAATGATGGTTATTTCTTCGAGGAGGATCTAAAATATTCTTCACTATTCATTTACACACCCGGATATGGTTTCAGGAGAATCACCGATGGAATACAGGTCTGGGAATATGATCTGGTCGGAGAAACAGTGGCATTAGTCGGTTCGGAAAACCCGATGGAAAGTTCATGGTATCATTCTAAAATCTATATACAGGGTATTGATGGAGGATCGCGCAGGGAATTGTATTCCTCATCATGGCGGTCAGTGGCGAAACCAAGGATATCCCGTGATGGAGAGAAAGTGGCTTTTTTGGAATCTCTCTGGAGCGACCGTGGCGTTACATCGGGCGATATTATTGTTGCGAATATTGGAGACGGGAAGATCACAAACATCACGGAGCGTCACGACAGGAGTTATTGTGACATGCATTGGTCTCCCGATGGCAGGATCGTGGCACTGTGGACCAAAGAAGGATTGGCTGGCTTCAGCACCTATCTTGAGAACTGGAAGGATATATGGTCTTCGCCAGGAACCGTGTTCCCCGTCTCGTCTCCGGAATTCTGGCTTTCCGGAACCAGAATGGTCTTTTCATTCACCGACCCTGAGACACCGCTAGAAGTCTTCATGCATGATTCTGGGCATATGGAGAAGCTCACAGGTATAAACTCAAGCCTGCAGGAACTGACCAGTTACAGTACCGAGATAGTCAAGTGGAAGTCCATAGATGGGCTTGAAATGTATGGAATTCTGAGGTACAAAAAAATCATTGATCCCCTGATTGTCAATGTACATGGAGGTCCTACTGGTTTTTCCCCCCTTACTTTCATGGATCGCAGTACCCCATTCATTCCAAAGGGGTATTCGATTTTCTATCCAAATTACAGAGGGAGCATAGGAAAGGGCAGATCCTTTGCTGAGGCAAACAGGGGAGACATGGGAGGAATGGACTTTCAGGATATACTGTCCGGGATCGAATATCTCAGGAATTCCGGAAAGGCAAACACGGAGTCGGTATTCATCACTGGCGGTTCATATGGTGGCTTCATGACGTCATGGGCAGTTACCCAGACTGATATCTTCAGTGCAGCAGTTGGCCTGTTTGGCATCACAGACTGGATAAGTTTTCATGGAGTTACCAACATACCTGACTGGGATGCGATACACTACAACCAGAGCCCGTACTCAAAAGACCTATTCGAGAAGTTCTCTCCCATGAATTATCTGGAAAATGTGAAAACTCCAATTCTCCTTCAGCATGGGATTGAGGATCCATGTGTCCCCGTGGGGCAGTATTTCCAGTTTTACCGCGGTCTCAAAGACCATGGCAAGACCGTGCGGCTGCTTCTCTATCCGAGAGAAGGCCACGGATTCCTTGAAAGGAAGCATATTGAAATGCAGTTTGAAGAATCACTCAAATGGTTCGATAAGTACAGGAACAGGTGATTGATCATAGTAAACGAATCCGATAAGATATGGGGCATTCTATCAAGTGAATGTGAGATAAATTTATATTTCTGGATTCGGTATTTAAAAGAGCACAAAGATTGTGTTGAAAACTTGAGGCTGCAGGTTGTATGAAAACGCTGATACTTAATGTGGACCGGGACAACGATTTCGGTGAGAAAATTGGAGTTGAGGGTCCGCTTATCGGCCGTCAGGAGTGCTTTCGAGCTGCCTCAAAGCTTATCCTCCAGGACCCGGAAGATTCTGACGCCAACGCTCTTTTTGGCGCAATAAAACATTATGACGATCTCCATAATGAGGGAATGGACGTTGAAATTGCACTTATAACCGGTGATGTTGAGGTTGGGCGCAAGTCAGACGAGAAATTAGGGAGGGATCTTGACATCCTTCTTTCTTATCCAAGGATATATGGCGACGTGATACTTGTGTCCGACGGCGCTGAAGACGATTATATAACCCCACTCATCACGTCAAGAACCAAGATCCGTTACGTAAAACACATAATAGTGCGGCACAACCAGAACATCGAGTCCCTTTATTATTATATTGTAAAGGGGCTGAAAGACAAGAAACTGATGAGCAAGGTGCTGATCCCAGTAGGGTTGGTTCTTCTTGCCTATGGTATTTCCACGGTAGCTTTTATATCATATTCCTCCTTTATATCTGGCCTGCTGAGCGTGAATCCGAATCAGGGCGCAATAACTGTTGTTACCGTTGTGCTAGGTGCTTATCTCGTTGAGCGTGGATTTGAAATAGGTAAGAAGATTAGATGGGCCATACGCAGCGCCCAGCAATATGCAAACGATACCAGGATAACTTTCATTACCTATCTGGTTACCGCACTGATCATACTTACTGGGCTTGGATTTACGTATTCCAGTGTCAGAACGATCAAAGATCCGATACTGGACGTCGTGCTGCTGTTTTTCTCCTTAATGGTGTGGTGGGTATACGCAGCCATATTCGCTAGAATAATGGGAATCGTCATACAGTCGTTTCTGGGACGGACAGGAGGCATAGCAAGGACATGGTCTGCAGCGTTCTTCGTATTTGCCGTGGCTCTAATATCGTACGGCGTTATAAATTACGTCAGGTATATCTTTTCCTTTATTAGTTTTGACGGGGCGTTATTCAACATAGGTATCATCATTGCTGGCGTACTTCTGGCCATACTTGCTTCTCTCATACACAGGCATTTTTCTGCCGCGGAATCAGCTGGACATACCCCGAGAGCGCCGGGAGTAGCTGATGAACAGGTGCGATAATTCAACGTTTCAGTCCATTGTGGTTAAACGCCGTGAAACCACAATAACAAATTCGCTGGACGTGATCTGAAATATGGAGTACAGTGAGTGGCTCCATTGGTATCAAGAAATCTGCAGGCATTTTGGTTATGACCCGGAGAAGGACTACCAGTCATCCATACTCCTGGACCGTTTGGCAAAGCAGAAGTTGCTGGATGTCCAGTTCTCTAGGTTATTCCGTTCCAAGGATATTTCCGTGATCGGCAACGGCCCAAAACTTAAGGAAATTCTTGATACGTACAGTGTAAAGGTTCCGTTTGTTGCGGATTCTGCTCTTCCTGTATTTTACCTAAAGGTCGGCATACCAAATGTCATAATCACTGATCTTGACGGGGAATCTCCCCTATTGCTCAAGTGCGAAGAAGAAGGATCAATGCTTGTGGTACACGCCCATGGAGACAACATGGTTGCGCTGGAAAATATAGTCCCAAGAATTGGGACGGAAATCCTCTGCACGACACAGAACGTTCCATTTGGAAACATTTATAACTTTGGTGGTTTCACCGATGGCGACAGGTCCGCGTTCCTAGCCGACCATATCCAGCCAAGGTCCATAGAGTTGGTTGGATTCGACTTTAATAATCCTGTTAGCAAACCGGGGTCAAAGATCAGTGTGAAGAAAGAAAAACTAAATTACGCCAGGGGTCTGCTTCAGGAACTTGCCGCAGAAAGGGGAAAAGTATGGAGAGAGGGAGAAATTATTCAGGTCTGAATATCCTGCCGTCGCGGTAAATCAGTGGAAAATCCACCGAATCTGCCTTGAGTGAATACCCAATATCCTCTTTTGCCCCCAAGAGTCTGAGCCTTCTTGCACCTTTAGAAGCCTTAACTTTTGAAATATAATCTTCAACACTGCTTTCTTTCCCAAGAAGTCTCTCCCTAAGATGTTCAGCGAAAAAAAGGTCTTCATCAGCTATCCCATCTGGTCTTCCGGAAACCACAATTGATACATATTGTTCATTCGAAAGTGCGGAGACGATGGCCGATATATTGATGAATGACCCAACATATATTTCACCTCGACCCTTTATTTTTTCCAGAACTTTCGTGCCGTTTGTGCTCGTGAAGATTATGATCTTATCTGTGAAGTCCTTGCTCCATACCTCGTACGGAGAATTACCATAATCAAAGCGTGGGACCCTCTTTCCCAAACGCTCCCCAGCAAGAATATATTCAGGGTGCTCTCTTCTGATAGATCGGGCTTCCTTTACTGTTTTTGTTGGAATAATGTACTTTGCCCCGTTTCTTATCATGATTGGCATCGTGGAAGTGGAACGGAAAATATCAACAAGAACCTTGGTTGACTCTGGAAATTTCTCAGTTTTCCTGCCTTCGATGATATCTACTTTCAATTAATCTTCACAGTAGTTATGGCATTCAGATAAAATAAACCTTGCAGGTCATGCATGACTGAATGCTTGGGTTTCAAATTCTCGATTCATTACAAATGGGATAGATTTTCTGCTTCAGACGCTACATGTCCAAAAATGGAATGGTTGTCTGCAATCACAAAGTTAAAAAACAGTCTGGCTATAAGGCGTGGCAAACAGAGGATAAATTATGGCTCAGTCAGTAAGCACAATGGTGGAGGGCGGAAAGGCAACAACAGGTCCACCTCTTGGACCGGCTCTTGGACCACTCGGATTAAATCTCGGTCAGATAATAAAGGAAATCAATGACAGAACGAAGGCATTCGCAGGAATGCAAGTTCCTATAAAGATAACAGTAATTGATCCAGCAACCAAGAAATATGAAATAACTGTTGGAATCCCACCGACTTCAGCACTCATCAAGAAGGAGATGGGCATTGAGAAAGGTGCATCTAAGAGGAAAGAGGCAGTTGCAGGAAATGCCACCCTACAGCAGATAACAAATGTTGCGAAAGCTAAGATGGAGGGCATGCTCGCAAATGACTTGAAGGCAGCGGTTATGGAAGTTCTTGGCACATGCGTTTCCCTCGGTGTTAATGTAGATGGTAAGGATCCAATGGAAATCCAAAAACTTATTAGCAAAGGAGAAATCGCGATAAACCCGTAGAAGAGTTAATCTCGTATTACTACGGTTGGTGATTTTATTGGCAACTGACGGATTGTCTAAAATAGTCGAGGAAGCCGTTAAATCGGCAAAAGAGCGCAAGTTTAAGGAAAGCATAGAGCTTGCCATTAATATGCGCGAAGTGGATCTTTCAGATCCAAAGAACAGGGTTAATGAGGAAATCCCATTACCCAAGGGAAGGGGAAAAGATATCAAGGTCGCCATCTTCGGATCAGAAGAGATGAAGTCCAAAGCAAAGGGTTCAGCAGATTACTTTTTTGGAGCTGAGGATATTTCGAAATTTCAGGAAAATAAAAAAGATTTTAAGAAGATCGTCAACAGTGTTGATTATTTTATTGCAGAATCAAACCTGATGGCTGGTATAGGTAAGTCACTTGGTCAGGTTCTGGGCCCAAGGGGGAAAATACCTAGACCTTTGCCTCCTGGGCAGGACCCGAACGCACTCATTACATCGTTGAAAAGAACAGTAAGGGCCAGAAGCAAGGATAAGAGAACATTTCATGTTCCTGTAGGCACCCGTGACATGTCTCCAGCTGACGTGGCTGAAAACATCAGCGCTGTGATAAAACGAATTACCGGTAAACTTGAAAAGGGAATGAACAACATCGATTCGCTATACGTCAAGACAACCATGGGCAAAGCAGTGAAAATAGAGGCAGGTGATATTAAGTGAGTACAGCGAGACACCCAGCGTCGTGGAAGGTAGACCTTGTTAATTCTCTAGCTCGCGATATGGAAGGTAATGAGATTAGTGCCATCGCAAGCATAAAGGGGATAAGAAATGCCCAGCTTCAGAAAATCCGGCGCGATCTATCAGAACATCTTAAAATGAAGGTTGTTAGAAAGAGACTTCTCATAAAGGCAATTGACCAGTCCAAGGACGAGAATCTTCAGGATTTCAAAAAATATGCGCAGGGTCAAATAGCAATCATTACGACGGACCTCCAGCCGTCCAAACTCTACCAGGTTCTGGAAAGGACCAAGCAAAAAGCTGCCGCCAGAGGCGGTGAGGTTGCTCCGGATGACATTGTCATCGAAGCGAAGGAAACCCAGTTTCCACCAGGACCCATGATAAGCGAATTCCAGAAAGCCGGTCTTACCACTGCCATAGAAAAAGGCAAGATCGTAATTAAAAAGGAGACCCTTTTTGTAAAGAAGGGCGAAGTTATATCAAAAGAGAAGGCAAAACTACTGGCGCTGCTGGATATAAAACCAATCACTGTCGGACTCGAGATACAGAGCGCATACAGTCATGGCCTGGTATACAGCAAGGATGTCCTATCCATCTCCGAAGAGGCCATAATTGCAGACATAATTAGAGGATTCAGTGCTGCAAAGACAATAGCCATTGATGCGGGGTATCTAATTCCGGAGATCATTCCAGATCTCATAGTGAAAGCTACCATAAATGCAGAGCAACTTGCTCTGGACGCAGGATATGTTTCTGAAGGCAACGTAGAGTTATTTATACTGAAAGCCATTAAGGAAGCCAAAGCGATCAGCCAGTCTCTGGAAGGAGACAAGAAGCAAGAGGAAGCTAAAAAGGAAGAGAAAAAGGAAGAAACCCAGGAAGATACAAGTGAAAATGTGTCTGCAGGGCTAGAATCCTTATTCGGATGAGGTGAAGAAAATATGGAATATATATATGGTGCGCTTCTGCTGCACTCAGCAGGGCAGGAAATAGACGAAGAGAAATTGAAAAAGGTACTCAGTGGGGCGGGGGTAAAAGCTGACGAGACAAGGCTCAAGTCACTCGTATCGAGCCTAAAGGAAATCAAGATAGAAGATGTGCTTAAGACAGCAGCCAGCGCGACGGTAGCTGCTCCGGCTCCAGCTGCTGAGAAACACGCTGAAAAGAAAGAGGAGAAGAAGAAAGAGGAGAAGAAGGAAGAGAAAAGCGAAGCTTCCGAAGAAGATGCAATGGCTGGACTCAGCTCACTGTTTGGATGAGTTTCTGATATGGAATTCTCCGACTATTTCTGGGGAGTAATTAAATACATTTTCCCCGCAATTTTATTTATTCTTTCGGTTACCATTACTCCGAGCTTTATTTTGACTCTTATATCTCTGATATGGATATTCTCATCCCTGCTCATCTACGCTCTTTCCATGGAGCCTGAGAAAAGACAGGGATACTAGGTCACAAATTTTTTTCAATGCGTAAACCTTGCAGTTTCTCCAAGGTGGACGAGTTGCATATAACCTAAATTAATTCGTAGCAATCAGTTCTTCCCAGATTTATGTAACTTCTAAATAGGGATTCTGTCTTATTACCAGGAGAAAGATGAAAGCACTGGTTTTTGGGGGAACGGGTTTTATAGGTAGACGACTCGTGGAAAATCTTCTTAGGGAAAACTGGGACGTAACGATTGCCACTTCTGGGAAGTCGCAGAATCCATTTGGAGATACTGTATCTACTGTGGTTGTTAACAGGTACGAAGAAACAAGCATCGAGGAGAAATTATCGTCACCTCCTTATTTCGACATTGTATTTGACCAGATAGGTTTCTGCCCGAACGATATGAAGTTGATGGTTGACTTTTTTCACAAACGTATCGGCAGTTACGTTTTTGTTTCCAGCGCTGCCGTGTATGCTGATAAGCGTGGAACCGTGCGGGAATCAGATTTCGATCCCATGGCACTTCACATAAGAAATGAGCCGGCTTCGGCGCTGGGTTATAATGAAGGCAAGAGGAATGCTGAGGCATACCTTTTCCAGAATGCCACATTTCCCGTCTCTGCAGCAAGGTTTCCAAACGTTATAGGATATGATGACAGCACAACCAGGTTCCAGAAGGAGGTTTTTCGAATTAGGGACAGAAAACGTTTCAATATCAGAAAGAGAGGAGTTCTCCGAAACTACGTATGGGTGGAAGACGCAGGCAGGTTTTTGTTCTGGCTTGGAACGAACAGGAAAAGCGGATCATACAATGCAGCATCTCCAGACTCGATAAGCGCAGAATCTCTCCTGTCGGAAATAGGAAAGTCACTGGGAATAGAACCACAAATTTCCATAGATCCTGGCATGGATAGCAGCACTCCATATTACAGGGATGAGGAACTGGTATTGTCGACAAAAAAAGCGGAATCCGAGGGCTTCAATTTCACTCCAACAAATGAGTGGTTGGATTCGGAGGTGAAGAAGGTCATTGAAAACAATGGACAGACTGGAAATTCAACAGAACATATGAAATGGATATTTGGGAAAAGATGAGGCGGCGAATACACCAAGTATCTTTCTGCGGTACACTAATCAAAACTGTTAGGCTGATCTCCGCTCATTTTATGTTTCCGCCGAATAGCCCTGGGGATAATTCTGCTGGAGTCTCAGACTGGATTTTATTTGTTTTTTCCTCGGTCTTCATCTCGGGTGAATGTTCGTTGAGTTCATAGATGAATGTCTTTCCCCTGAATGCAGAAAACAGAGCAGCCAATCCTGCCATTATCGCTCCGAAATAAAATGCTTCACGAAGGGCATTCATCACAGATGGCGCAATTGCAGTTGGGAACCAGGTTGGACCGTCGATGGCCAGCCATGCCTGGTAAAATGATCCAGAATGCGTGCCTATGCTAAGATAGATAGAATTAGCAACTGGCAGATACGGGGCGAGCTGCATTATTAGTGTCCTGACAGGATCATAGCCCAGAAATGCTGAAAACAGGGCTGATGTTGGAGGCGTTAGGGCGAAACCTTGGGCAAGAGAAGCAGCCTGTTGGGATGTAAGGCCGGTAATCCCTGACATTGCATTTGAAAAAGCGCTTCCAAATCCGGAAGCCATTGAAACTATGATTATTGTAAAGAATATTCCCATGCTCGCTGTCTGACCAGTGTTTTGCATGGTAGCTCTCATACCAGACCCAGCGCCTCTCTGCTGGGCAGGAAGTGAATTCATAACAGCAGTTGAGTTCGGAGCCGCAAATAGGCCATTTCCCATTCCAAGGAAGAATATTGTAATTGCAAAGGGGACATAATTGAAGTTATACGCGAATGTTGATAAAACGAGGAAAGAGAATGCAACCAAGATCATGCCAAGTGTTGCCAACACCCTTGCACCAAATCTATCAGTAAGGGCCCCACCTATTGGTCCCATAACCAGGAACCCAACCATCATTGGTATCATGTAGACACCGGCCCAGAAAGGTACGGACGAATATGAATAGCCATGCAACGGAAGCCAGATCCCCTGAAGCAGGATAATCAACATGAACATTGCACCGCCGTAGCCAATCATCCCGAGTAGTGCGGAATAGTTCCCAAAAGCAAATGCTCTATTTTTGAAAAGACTCACGTCAAACATTGGTTGCTCTATGTGACTTTCTGCAAATGGGAAAGCTACGATCAACGCTGCGCCTATGACAAGCGTGACGATAACAAACGGGCTCATCCATCCCATATTGCTGCTTCCATAGGGTATCAGGCCATAGGTGATCCCTACTAGGAATATGGTCAGGCCACCACCAAGCAGAAAGGTTCCTATATAATCCAGTTTCTGGTCCTTATGACGAACAGAATTATCTCTGAGTTTCAGAACAGACCAGATGCTGCCAAAAATTCCAACAGGCACGCTAACCAGGAAGACGTATCTCCAGTTGAGCACAGAAAGTATTCCTCCAAGGATAAGACCTATGAGAGATCCGGCCATTCCAGCAATCATGTTAATTCCAATAGCTTTCCCCCTTTCGCTATATGAGAAAGCGTCGGTTAATATTGCTGTGCTGTTTGAGAACAGGAAAGCTGCCCCCGCACCCTGGATAAGCCTGAATGCAATCAGCTCCATTGCGCCAAGATTACCTTTGTTCGGGGTTATAGACAGCAAAATAGATCCTATGGTGAATATTATGAAACCCATGGTGTAGAGCTTCGTCCTCCCAAAGATATCCGAAAGTCGTCCGAATGTCACAAGAAGGACGGCAGTGATAATCATGTAACCCATTAGAATCCAGAGGAGATAGGCAAATGACCCCGGAGCCAGCGGGTTGATATCTATCCCATTGAATATGGCGGGCAGGGAGATCATAACTATTGTAGCATTGATAGTAGCCATCAAGACACCAAGGGTGGTGTTAGATAGTGCTATCCACTTGTATTGTACCATTTTTAGACTTTTCCGTCATTAAATATTGGGATAAATAGTTTAGGAGTAAATTTTTGAAGGTCTCAGGTAATTGGGCATTTTTGAGAGGCTTCACCAGGAATTGAACGAATTACCTGAAACTAGGTATCCGGTGTTAGACAGGGTCTTTTAACCCGCTGAGTTTCTCAAGGACCGCATTGAGTAATATTTTCTGATTATCATAGGAGAGCTGCTTTTTGCATTCTTCTGCAGTAAGCCACCTGTAACCAGTGTGCTCATGTGATATGATGACAGCAGCATCGGGCGGCGCTATTGCGAGGAACATTATAACAGTCTTGTGTATCCTATTTCTATTTCTCGTATACCAGTAGTCCTGAACGTAACGAAAGCCGTCCACGGGCTGAAGATCGAGGCCAGTCTCCTCTCGGACTTCTCTTTCGGCCGCTTGTTTATCGCTTTCCCCAGCCTCGATGTGCCCTTTGGGAAAGTCCAGGAAACCCTCTCTCCTATCTAGAAGAAGAAATTTCATAATATTTCCGGTTTTTCGGCAAACTACCATACCGCTGCTTGTTTCCTGGTCCATGTGTCCTTAACATTTACTCGGGCTTCAATTTACCGAATCCTGTAGAAGAAAGCTAAGCATTTCACAAGGCCCGTGAAACCCCTTAGATATTTTATATAGAGCGACAAACTTTCCAGTTTATGTTTGACGGCAAAGACATAATCGTGACGGGCGGCGCAGGCTTCATCGGTTCAAACATGGTTGAACTTCTTCTAGAGAAGAACCGCGTTACCGTTGTCGACAACATGTCCAACGTGGACGATCGTTATATCTTAAGGTTCATGGGGCACAGGAATTTCAAGTTCGTAAGAGGGGACCTTGCCTTCACAGAATCAATGGACTCTATCAAACATGCCGACATGGTCATTCACCTGGCAGCGAACTCGGACGTTAGGGGAGGTTCAATCTCACCACTTCCAGATTACACGAACAACGTCCTTGCCACGTTTAATCTGCTTGAATGGATGAGGAAAACTGATATCCCGGAGATACTTTTCTCTTCAAGTTCCGCGGTATATGGTGAGGCTACCATTATGCCCACACCAGAGGATTATGGTCCATACATGCCTATTTCCACATACGGGGCGTCCAAGGTTTCGGGTGAAGGTTTTATTACAGCCTATTCCCACTATTATGGGATAAGGGGAACAATATTCCGCTTCGCGAATATTGTTGGGCGTAACTCTACACACGGTGTAATATTCGATTTTATCAGGAAACTTAGGAAAGATCCTGTCAACCTTGAAATACTCGGCGACGGCACGCAAAGAAAATCTTATCTCCATGTGAGCGACTGTGTATCTTCAATGGTTTATGTGCACGAAAGAAGCAGGAAGACGGACATCTATAACCTTGGAAACCCGGGGACTACATCTGTCAGGAAGATAGCGGACACTGTAGTGGAGAAAATGCGCCTTCACAATGTTAAATACAACTTCACAGGCGGAATAGACGGTCGCGGGTGGAAGGGAGACGTTAAGGTTGCGCAGTTAGGGGTCGAAAAACTGATGTCTACAGGATGGAAAAATAAATTTGACAGCGATGGGTCAGTCGCCCAGGCCATACAGGAGACCCTGGATCAGAACCCATAAATAAGTGAAGGGTTTGTTGTACGGGTCCGGTAATGGCTCAGAGCGCGATAAAAGCGCTGAAGGTGAGAAATGCAGCGATTCCAAATATTGTTGATATTATAAATGTGAGAATCACGAAGATGATAAATGCAATGACCGCTATTACGAAGGCTTTGAACCATCCTATATGAAGGTCATTCTTTATAATGTACAGGACTCCAAGGAAACCTATGACAAGACCAAGCAGGGGGCTGATAAAGCTGAAAACGAAGAGCAGGATGACAAACACGATAACTGCAACAAATGAGATGTATGAAGCCCTCTTAAAGGAGATTTTCCTAGATATGGCATCCGTAGCTATCCATATCGCTGCTGAAGCAATAATCCATGAAAAGATAACGGTAAGGATTGCACTAGCTATGCCAGCTAAGGTCAAGAATGGGTCGGTCACTTATCCTTATCTCTGTGCTAGAATAAAATTCTTTCGCTCTGGAATTTTGCAGGCCATGGTCACAAATCCATTCGGCAAAAATCAATAATTCCAAACCGATACCTGGGCAATGATCGCAAATGGTACGCCGAGAAGGTACAACGAAATAGCCCTGACGGTGCAGGAGAATGTCAAAACCGATCTGCTTCTTTACAGGGACAGGGCATATCTCCTGATTCCATCAACTGATGCGGAGAACGAGTTTTTAGTTATGGCCAACAAGGAAAGCATCAGATATTTCATTTCCAGCACAACGTCGCAGGACCTTTCTAATTTAAGGGAATTTTTCAGGAAGCTGTACCCCTGCGAATTCATCAATGAGGAGCCGGCAGCAATCCATGATGCCCAAACGCTGGTTCTTGTGAACAGGGGCTGGAATTCCAGAGTCAGGGAATTTCATTCTGAATCGTTCCTTTCATTACTTGTCAACTTTCCTAAGCCTCTGAAAGAAAGCACCCTTAAGTTCTCGGTCAGAATCCGCAGCTACACCACAAAACTGTCCAGAAAGAGGAAGTTTTCATTCATTGTATCGACTTCGATCTCTGGATGTGAAACCACATTCCGTGATTTCGAGATTTTGGTAAGACAGAATCTCAGAAGAATGAAAGAGGAGTCTGGATGGAAGATGAAAGTCTGTGCAAAAAAGATAATAAAATTCAGAACGGACTTGCTGTTCAATCCATTCTGCCTAAACCCCTTCGTTTCTATTGTTCCTGACGAAAGTTGAGTGAATTGGTCATTCCTCTTTTAAGTTATGATCTGGAATTGTATACTTCCTCCTTGAAGAAAAGGGTCTGAATGGTTTCCCGTTTCCCTTGTAGAATTTGGAGAAGAATTCTACGAATAGCAACCTTGCTCCCTGGATGCCAGGTTCAAACACCGCGATCGCTAGGTTGAATATCTGGCCAACCACCAGAATTATTATTCCTATTACTGCGAACACAGGGGATTTTACTAGTCCCTTGTGAAATATCAGGTCGATCACGGTTGAAAGTATGATGGATGCGAGCAGGATACCAATAATCCTCAAGTATGAAAGGACATGGCTTATTATGGACGGTAGCTCCATCAAACCCTGGCTCTTTTCTGTAGCTCCAACGAGAGCGATGCCTGCAAACAGGACGGCAAGGGCAATTGTTGGCAGTCCGAAAATATTGTTGAAGTTGAAACTGTGATAAATAAGCATCAGCCCGGTGATGCTGATTCCCCACGTGATAAATAACCAGCCAATTTTGCCGACGACACCTCTCCTATGGCCGCGTGCATTCTCATCCATGATTCCAAGTAAAAGGCCAAAGGTTACCATTGCAATTCCAATGTATCCAGAGAAAAGCAGAAGTTTCCCTATATTATTCATTGGGTTATAGAGTGTGAACGGGAGAAGATTGAACCCGAAAAATGAATTGAACACAATTCCGGCGCCTATTCCTACCAGAGACCCAGGGATCAGAGCCCTAGCGACTACTTTGAGTGACCCCGGCTTCATTATCATGAAGACAAAGTTCGAAAGCACCTTAGGGATTCTACTATGCTTGACCGGATGATCCAGCCGGTGGATAATCCAGAGAGACATCAGAAGGATTACCAGACCATAACCCCAGTCTCCTACCATAAGCCCAAAAAAGAACGGGAAGACTATTGCAAAGACAACCGTAGGATCAAACTCTGTTCCCTGAGGAAGAGAATAAAATTTAATGAAGAACTCGAAAAGTCTCGTGTGTTTCGGATTATTCATCAAAGTCGGCGGTTCTTCCTTTGTGTCCACCTTTGACAGGATGTACTTTCCATCTGATATCGAGCTTATATTCTTCTCAATTCTGTCAGCTTGAGAAGCAGGTATCCATCCTTCAATGGCGAATACATCTGCGTTTTCCAGGAGGTGATCGGCAAGATCTGCCTTCTTTCCCTCTATTTCAAGAGCCTCTCTAAGCTGAAGTATTTTCTCCCCATATTCCCTTGCCAGTTCACCAAGTGAAGATCTTATCTCGCTTATTGAATTCTGTTTTTCCTGCATAAGTTTGTTGAGACTTTCGTAATACTCCTCAGGCTTTCCAGTCACTTCAGGAATATGAGAAACATGGAGTGAAAGCTCGTTGGAGACCTTTGCGAATTCCTGTACCTTTTGTGAGGATACAGAAATTAAATGATACTCATCGTTAATCTGAACAGAAATGGTCCCGGGTATTCTTTCCTTTACGGAAGCAATAGCGCCTTCATCAATGCCGGAAACTAAGTAGGATTGTACCGATTTATTGTTGAATATGGACATGTCATATTCAATGTGCGTCAGAACCTTAACCACTGACAGCCTATTTTCGATATCCCTGATGTCAGCCCTAAGTGCTTCCTCTGAGTTCTTGAGCATCTTTACTTCATCATCGATCCTGATATCCTTTGCCTGGCTGATGGTGTCATTCAGTGTGGGCATGCTCACTTTCTTAGAAACCCGGATGCTTGGGAGAACTGACTCAAATCCTCTCATCCTCTGAAGCTGTTCGTTTATGTCTCTGGCCATGCCGTTCTGAGAAGATTGTGACAGATATTGCGAGAGGTCCTGGCTAACAGGCTCAATTTGCATCACTTCAGCATCATGGAGCGCTGAGATGACTGCACTTTTCTTGCTGTTTGAACAGATGATTCGAATCTTGGTCATTCGCTCAGGTTTCAATACCATTTCTTATCCTTCCAGATATTCCGTTATTAGGCGAATAACGATCTCTCTGATCTCGCTCTTGGGAAGATCAAGGCGCATTGACTCTGCTTTCTCGCGGGAAGCCTTGATTATGGACTCTGCCTGTTTGGCAGCTTCCGCGGAGACTTTTTCCATAGTGTTGGCATAGAGTTTCTCAAACTCCCTCTTCCTGCTCTGCATTTCGTCTTCAAATTTTAACTGCATGTCAGAGAGTTTTTTCTCCTGATCAACTTTTAGCGATTTGATTTCATTATCTATCCTATCTTCCGCTTCCTTGATTTCCTTTAGGTATTCCAGATCATCAGTCGTGTTCTTCACCCCGTTAATTTATCACCAGTAGCCAGACTGCGGCAACGGAGACTATTCCGGCACACAGGGTCACTGCCCTAATCTTCAGCTTTGCTCTCGTGAATTTTTTAATGGCATCCTTAGATTCATCGGGCAGAGTCCTGTAATCGAACTTCTTCACGTACTTTTCGTAAGTCTTCATTGTGCGCTCTCACTAGCACTTTCCATCTTCTTTTTTATCATCTTAAGTGTTGTAAATGTATCACGTTCAATCTCACTCAGTCTCATCTTTATGTAAGTTGCCGACTCTTTAAGATTTGGTATGAGTATATTTTCAATGGCATTGGATCTTCGCTTGGTTTTATCTATTTCGTAGAGGAGTTTTCTCATGGAATTCTCTTTCTCCGCTATCTCTATAATAAGCCTGAAGATCTTCTCAAACCTGATAATTGCATCGTTAATCGCCGTGGGTACAGCTACCGCTCTGTATCTGTCAGTGAGCACGCTTGTTGAATAGTTTATACCAACCTCCGGCACTCTAACACCCATAACGTTCTTCGTTGCGACATTCACCGTCGAATCAGCAGACATATTCGCCACTCTCTCTACGTTCATAGTCCCGTCGATGATTTCTGCAACTTTGAACAGGTCAATTGCATCGGCCACGTCGTTTCTCAGGTTTTCGCGCATTCCTCTCACCTGCCTGACGATGGTAAAGAATTCCATGACCAGCGCAGATCTCTTCATCTTAAGCAGATCGAGTCCCCTGGCTGCCAGTTTAATTCTCTTGTTAATCCGAATGAGTTCTATCCTTGTGGGTCTTACATCAGGAGACTGCATTTTCTTCCTCTTTCCATTTTCCATACTTGGAAAGGTATTCAGTTTTCAATCTCTTCATGTCGTTTCTTGGAAGCTTCGAGAGTATTTCCCAGCCTATGTTGAGTGTCCTTTCAATGGATCGGTCCTCCATTCTACCCTGATTTACAAATTCCTTTTCAAAAAGATCTGCAAATTTCAGGTAAAGCTTATCACCGGATCCTAGAGCCTCTTCACCAACGATGGCACTGAGTGACCTGAGGTCCTTCCCGTTTGCATAAGCCGAATAAAGCTGATCAGCCACCCCACGATGGTCTTCCCTTGTCCTGCCCTTGCCAATGCCCTGGTTCATCAGCCTTGATAGCGAAGGTAACACGTCTACAGGCGGATAAATTCCCTTCCTCTGGAGATCTCTAGAAAGAACAATCTGTCCTTCCGTAATATAACCGGTAAGATCCGGTATCGGATTTGTTATGTCATCACCAGGCATGGTCAGGATAGGGATCTGGGTTATGGAACCCTTCCTGGATATTATCTTTCCAGCCCTTTCATATATTGTGCTCAGATCTGTGTACATGTACCCCGGGAATCCTCTTCTGCCGGGTACTTCTTCCCTCGCCGATGATATTTCTCTCAGTGCCTCGCAGTAATTTGTCATATCAGAAAGTATCACCAGTATGTGCATATCGTTCTCGTAAGCAAGATATTCCGCAGTGGACAGAGCCATTCTTGGAAGTATGATCCTTTCCATTGATGGATCAGAAGAGAGATTCATGAAAAGAACAGACCTTGAAATTGCGCCGGTGCTCCTGAATTCGTTTATGAAGAAGTTAGCTTCTTCGCTTGTAATACCCATTGCTCCAAAAATGACTGCGAAGTTTTCGTCCTTACCCAGCACCTTCGCCTGTCTAGCGATCTGTGCGGCAATGAGATTGTGTGGGAGACCTGACCCCGAAAATATTGGCAGTTTCTGCCCCCTAACCAGTGTGTTCATTCCGTCTATGGTGGAAATCCCGGTTTCTATGAACTCTGAAGGTTCCTCCCTTGAGACGGGGTTGATTGCATTTCCAACGATCTCAACCTTATCTTTGCTCATTATCGGTGGTCCCTGATCAATGGGCTGGGCCAGTCCGTTGAATATTCTCCCAAGCATGTCGTCGGAAACTGATACTCTCGCAGTCTGCCCAAGGAATCTGACACTGGTACGCTTTACGTCAAGACCTGCAGTCTGTCCAAATATCTGTACGATTGCAAGGCCTGATCTAGTGTCTAGGACCTGTCCAGTTCTCGTCTCTCCATTTGGAAGGGTAATTTCAACCAATTCATTATAGGCAGCGTTAGGAACTTGTTCCACAAAGAGAAGTGGCCCGCTTATCTCTGAAATAGATTTATAACTTAATTCCGGCAAACTAATGACCTCCCGCTAGTCCAGCAACTTGCTGGTCCATGTCAAGTATCAAATCCTCATAGTACTTTTTGACAGTGTCTTCTTTTGCTTCCTTCATCCTCGATATCTTCTCCCTGGAGGGAATGCTCTGGAGCATCGTCATCGTTATTCCCTTCTCAAGAGCTTCGTTTTGCAATTTACTCATGTGAATGATGGAACTGAGCATCATGTACTGTTTCTGCAATGAGCAGTACGTGTCAATTTCATCAAATGCGCTTTGTTGGAGGAAATCTTCTCTTATCATCTTGGCTATGTCAAGCACAGACTTTTCCTTTTCCGGCAGCGCATCATAGCCGACCAGCTGGACAACCTCCTGCAGTTCAGCCTCCTTTTGCAGTATTCCCATGGTTTCACTGTACAGATGCCCCCAGTCCTTTGAAACATTGCTGCTGTACCACGGTGCAAGGTCCTGCTGATACAGTGAATAGCTGTTCAGCCAGTTTATTGACGGGAAGTGTCTCCTGGAAGCGAGAGAGGCGTCAAGTGCCCAGAACACCCTTGTCACCCTGAGGGTATTCTGTGAAACTGGCTCTGACGTATCCCCACCCGGCGGAGATACAGCACCAACGATTGTGATTGAACCCTTTCTACGTTCACTGGAAACTACTTCTGCGTTTCCTGATCTTTCATAGAACTCAGACAGTCTCCTTCCGAGGTAGGCAGGATAGCCTTCTTCCCCTGGCATTTCTTCGAGCCTCCCAGAAATTTCTCTAAGAGCTTCGGCCCATCTTGAGGTGCTGTCTGCCATGAGTGCCACATCGTATCCCATGTCCCTGTAGTACTCAGCTATGGTAATTCCCGTGTAAATACTCGCTTCTCTTGCTGCTACTGGCATATTTGAGGTGTTTGCTATGAGGACTGTACGCTGCATCAGGGGTTTACCACTTTTAGGGTCCTGCAACTCCGGGAATGTCGTAAGAATCTCCGTCATCTCGTTACCTCTTTCGCCGCAGCCAACATAGACTACTATATCACTGTCAGCCCACTTTGAGAGCTGGTGCTGAACCACAGTCTTACCCGACCCAAACGGTCCCGGAACAGCAACAGTTCCGCCTTTTGCTACCGGGAAAAGTGAATCGATCACTCTCTGTCCGGTGATCAGTGGAATAACCGGTGGCAGCTTTCTGCTTACAGATCTTGCAACCCTTACAGGCCAGTCCTGAGAAAGATGAATCTCAGACCTTCCCTTTTCCGATTCAACTATCGCGATTTTCTGGTTCACATTGAATTTGCCGGATTTTATCCCGGACAGCTTACCGCTTGCCCCAAACGGAACCATTATGCTGTGTCTTATGAGGTCAGTCTCCTGCACATAACCTACAATATCACCTTGCGAAACTGCAGAACCCTCCTTAGCAGTAGCCACAAAGTCCCACATCTTTTCTCCGTCTATTGGTGGGGCAGTCAGGCCTCTCATTATGAAGTCCCCGCTCGCTGTTTTAAGAAGATTAAGGGGTCTTTGTATACCATCGTAAATGGACGTGAGCAGTCCAGGACCAAGTTTGACAGATAGCGGTTTTTCAGTGTTTTCAACTTCCTCACCAGGTCTGATTCCGCTCGTATCTTCATACACCTGAATTGTGGATTTATTCCCCCTTATCCTTATGATCTCACCGACGAGTCCCATTGCTCCGACTCTGACTACATCGTACATCTTAGCATTCTTTACGTTCTCGGCTGTCACAACAGGACCCGAGACCCTCAGTATTTTACCTGCATTGTTATCCATTTATATCCACTCCCAAAACCCTTTTCGCTAGTGCCTCCACTGATTCTTCCTCGACCTCTCCAGGCACGGGTATAAACACTACAAGAGGATCAGTTCCAGTTTCAATCCGGTCAAGTGTTTTTCTGTCCATGAGAGGCTTGAGCTTTTCAGATACCATGATAAGAGAAAAGTTCCCCGATCTCAGGAGTTCCAGGAATTTTGTTACCCCTGCCTGCCCATTGGCTATGAAAGTGTTGTCGAGACCTATAAGCCTGAAACCCAGGGCCACTTCGCGTTCGCCAATGATCGCAACGGTCCCAGATTGCGGTTTAGTCAAATTGCCAGTCATGTTATTACCCCACCGTCAGTATTTCTCTTATTCTGTCGTTACTCAGTGAATATGCCTTACCCATGATTATTGCCCTCAGGTTTTCTCTCTCCTTTTCGGCAGTCATTATGAATGCAAATATTGAACCAAGGGACATTGCTTGCGTCCTGAGTATGGGCATGTATCTTTTGTAATTCATTTTCTTGAGATAAATGTCAAATGTATTCATTGATCCATTCTTCCTGTAAGATTCTAGGGGTTCTTCAAGATCATAATAGGATTTTATCTTCGTCACCATTTCTTCAATGGAAGAACTGTCGAAGAATTCTCTATACTTATCAGCGGGGATGAAGCCTCCAGCAATTATATCATTCTTCATGATATCAAACTGTACTCCCATAAGACTCGATTTCAGGGTGAGCATAAGATTCCTCCTGTCAATGTCACTGAAAATGTATCTGAATATGGGGCCTTCATCGCCATTCATAAACTTGAGCTGAGAGATCAGTCTGGAGTAATAATAATCGTCCAGTGCAGAGAAGAGAGGCGAAATTTTTCCGCTTCCTTCTTGGTCATCCACAAACTGCAGCAGATAGGTTCCATATCCGAATCTAGTAAGATAGTTAAGAATCTCCCTTACATTTCCAAGATTCATTATGTTGATGAAATCTTCATGTGTGAGGTTTCCACTGAATATCCCAAGCGGCATATCTCTAAAGCTCATAAGAAAAGTCTCATTTTCCTTGAGCTTGTAATCGAGCAACTTGCTAGAAATGACTGATTTTATATTCTCTATATCCCATTTGGAAAAATAGGTCTTCAGAAGTTCTATTGCCATTGAGGGTGGCGATGAAAGAGCCAGCCTGTTTTTTTTTACGAGATGCCTGTTGATTGCCATCTCTAGTAACTCGGGATTCCTATATGATGGAGAAAGTGCATCAATATCTTCCTTGTAAGAAGTGCTGGAGAGTGCTAGAGAGACTTCCTCAAGAGTATTCATCTCCAGAATCTTATAGAAGAAATCCTGGGGAAGAAAATCTGTCATGTTGACCTTGAGTTTTCCATAGCTTCCAGAATACACCGTGTTCATAGGAATCACCTTATCCGTTCATATATTTCCTGAATCAGGTTTTCCCTGATGCGATTGAACAATGCGCTCAGCGTTAGATCCAGCTCAATTTTGCCGTCCCTGCTCTGGGCACGGATACCGCCATTTCCGTCAAGGTCACTCTCCTCAATACTCAATCTGTCCTTATCGTTGATCCTCGAAATATCTGCCTTCATCACGAATATCCTGCAATCTTTCCCAAGCATTTTAATTGCAGTGGACACCATTTTGTTTAGAATCTCAACGTAGACGGGCAATTCTTTGATCGACTCAATCTGTTCAGCCATCTGTGAAAGACCATTATCCAGAAGTTCTGCAAATTTTGCATTAAGAATCCGTTTCGCTTCTAGGTTCGCAGCATCAAGAATCGATTTTGTTTTGTATTTTGATTCCTCCTCTATGAGTCTGGTCTGTTTCTGAACAAACTCTTTCATCTGCTTTTCCAAGGTTACGGCGAGGGAGGAAATTTTCTCCTCGTATGAATTCCTGAGAGCAGCGAGTTCTTGGTCTCCTCTTTCAACTATACCGTTCTTGATCTGGTCTATCGGCATAAGGATCAGTTCAAAGGATGCCCAGAAGCAGAATTATTCCAAAAGCTACGCCTATGATCCACAAGGTCTCCGGTATAATGAAGAAAAAGAGCACCTGTCCAAATTTCTCAGGTTTTTCTGCAATTATTCCCATGCCTGCAGCTCCAATACCTTGCTGTGCCATTCCTGTGCCTATCAGACCACCCGCTATTGATATTGAAGCGGCTATGGCTAGATATGCTTGTTCAATAGTTACCATGAAGATACCGTCAGAATATCGACGTAGGTTATTTAAAACTGAGTACGAAAATTTTAATGCGGAAATGGTTTTTATTTCCGATAATCGAGCCTATCTTTACGATAATCACACATTAGCACGGCCTGGATCAAATGGTGTCACTTTCGCCTTGTGGCTTGCAATCCTGCTTATCCCAGATTCATCTATCAATGAAAGTGTCAGCGAAGGTCCACTACCGTTGAGTGCTGAATTTAGCCTCTCCAGTATTTCATTGAACTTCTTCTCGTCATTGAGGTCATCCGATATGAATATCATCTGGTCCCTCACAGACATCAGAAGTCCCTCTACAGTCGTTATGTCT
The DNA here is from genome assembly GCA_038729425.1 of Thermoplasmataceae archaeon. Lineage (NCBI taxonomy): Archaea > Methanobacteriati > Thermoplasmatota > Thermoplasmata > Thermoplasmatales > Thermoplasmataceae > Thermoplasmataceae archaeon. Next base: position 75,520 of record JAVYSB010000002.1, read on the forward strand.
CCACTGGATGAACTTCCAGGTTCAATTTCCACTCCTATCTCAGATATGGATATTCTTGCCTTCGGTGACCTGTAAATTACCACGTTTAGGTCATTTTCACTTGCTATGGTGAAATTAATTTTCACCGGCGACAGCTCATCGATCCTTTGGATTGACGTGTCCTTATAAAAGCATCTCTTGCACATGCTTGTCTGTATGATTATGTTTCCTTCGTAGGGTATCTCCGTCTCGTATACAATGAAGTACAGGTTAGCGCCACACACAGGACATGGTACGTTTGTCTCGATCTCCTGAGGAGGGGACTGATTATCCCATTCATTTGACATAAGCACTAAACCATTCCTTCAGGGGTTCCGTGACAAAATATTTCGCTTTCCTTAGATTTTCTACATTTCTGGAAGCTGTGAGGAACATCGTTGTCTTAAGATCTGCAATAATCTCTTCAATCTGTGATTTCAGGGCATCGAAGGACGCATCGGCATTATTCAGGAAACTTCTGGCGAAACCACCAATCGAGGCCCCGATTACTATGGATCTTGCTAGGTCAAGCCCGTTTCTCAACCCTCCGCTGCCAATAATAGGAAGGCCAACGTTGCAATATTTGATCGAAGCAGGTGAAGGTATCCCCCAATTCCAGAAGGTTTTACCCGAATGCATTTTCTCTCTGTCGTTTGTGTTCGCTGCTCTGTAATATTCGATTGCAGCGAACGATGTCCCTCCTAAACCACCAACGTCAATTGCCTTTACTCCAGCATCCTTAAGCTGGGTTGCCGCTTCTCTGGAAAACCCGTTTCCAGTTTCTTTGGCTATAACAGGGTAACTGGAGGCTATTTCTGAAAGTCTTTTGATTATGCCTTCAGCTCTCCTATCCCCCTCTGGTTGAACCATTTCCTGGAGGAAATTAAAGTGAACTACGAGAAAATCGGCCCCAATTAGGTTGAAGCAGTACTCGATATCGGAATCACTGAATGCTGGCTTCTTCTGGTCTATAAGCTGGGGAGCCCCAATATTCGCTATCTTGAAAGGGATCTTGTAATCATTAATCACAGAATATGTATCCGCTAATTCCTTTTTTTCGACAGCTGCCCTCATGCTTCCTACTCCCATTCCAATCCCAAAATGCTCGGCAGCCGCAGCCAGATTTCCATTTATTCTCTTTGCAAGCCCGGTTCCCCCAGTCATTGATGATATTATGAAAGGGTTTTTCAAGGGTTTACCCAGAAAATTAACGGATGTGTCGATGGACCCAAAATCCACGTCCGGTATCGCCTGATGCATCAATTTTATATCATCCCAGTAATTGTATTCGGAAACTACCATTTCTTTCTGAGCTATTCTTACATGCTCCTCTTTTCTATTCTCAATCATCTTATCACTGTTCCGATAAATCTCTGTGAATCCAGATCAAGGAGTCTCTCCGGTTTCAGTCCGTTAATGAGATAAACTGATTTCGAGTACTTTCTGACTTTCTTCATAACTGCGAATTTGTTCTGTATGCCTCCAGTCACGTCAGGCACTGAGAACTGAAAGCTTGCGCCATCTTCAGGGTTATCAAGTAGTTTTGCCTCTGGGAAGATCTTTGGGTTTTTGTCGTAGATGCCGTCAACATCACTTATAAAAATAACCCTGTCAGGGAGGAAAATTCGCGCAAGGTCAAGAACCAGCGTATCACCGGAGTAAATACCAAATTCCCTTTCATTCTTTACGTAAACGTCTCCAAATGTGACCGGCATGAATCCCCTATCCATGTAGTTTCTGAAGGAGGAAAGAGCTTTCGATCTCTTGAATAGGAAATTTGCTGGTGGAACCGAAACCGGAAGAAACCCCCGGTCAATAAACAACCCTGAGACCTCCTGATTCAGCGAAAGCATGTCATGATGTATTACTGAAAAACCTTTTTTGCTTTTCTCGTTGATTTGACCTGGAATACCATACTCCTTTGCCTTTATATGGCCGAAGGATCCCCCTCCATGAACGAGGACAATCTCTTCTCTGAAACTTAAAAGATTAGATATCACTGCCTCTGTTTCTGCCCTTCTGAAAGTCCTGTACCTGCCTTTGTCAGTTATAAGAGACCCGCCCAGTTTAACTATGACAGTCATTCGCAGCCATTAGGCTAAGCGGTTTCGATTACTTAAATATGGAGATCACTTACCGTGCGTCTCTGATTTTTTCGCAAGTTTATTCAGTGCAGTGAGTGCTTCGGCTGAGTGGTTTTTTGCGTTCATTTGGGAATTATAGACGTGTACTATTGTGCCGTCCTTGTCTATGACATACGTTATTCTGGGAGGAAGCAGCAGGCCAGTGGCTCCATAGGTCTTCCTTATGGCTCTCTCAGGATCTGAGAGAAGGGTAAATGGAAGATTCCGGTGTTCCTTGAACTTACGGTGGGATTCAACGGTGTCTGAACTGACTCCATACACAGTTGCACCGAGTTCCCTTATATCGCTCCAGTTATCCCTAAAAGAACACGCTTCTGCAGTACAACCGGGAGTCTCATCTTTCGGATAAAAGTATAAAACGACCGGACCGCTCTTCAATGCTTCATACAGGGTCACAGTTGAACCAGAGTCAGCCTTAGCCTCGAAATCAGGGGCCTTATCGCCAATGTTAAGTGCCATACAATCCCAATCAAGCCGAGTATTTCAACGTTAGGTACGTTCTAACAGACACATAAAGACTGTGGCGGTAGATCTTAGGGCAAAATACGGGCAAAACGAAACATTGACACGTACCTTCCGTTGAGATACATTGAGTCCTTTTCATATCCCTCGATACTGAAACCGTTTTTGAGGAGAACTTTCATAGACGCTACGTTGTTTTCTAGAACTCCGGTATGGAGCCGTCTGATCGAGAGAGTTTCCCTGCAGAAATTGCAAATTAGACCCAGAGCTTCGGTGGCGACTCCCATGGACCGGAATGTCTTTCCTACCCAGTAACCAACGTGTGCTTTATGGTCCTCGTAGTCAATGTCCTTCAGCCCAATTACCCCAGCAATTTTCTCTCCATAGAATATGATAAAATCCATAGCAAAAGCCTGCTTTCCATCTTCTCTGTTCATGTGAAAAAAATTGATCGCATCCTCTTTCAGGTAAGGGTGCGGAAAGTTATGCCCTCCTATTAGCTCAGGAATGATCGGGTCGTTTGCTGCTTCCGCCAGCTCTTCTGCGTAATTGTCATTCAGGACGTTGGACAGCGTTACGGTTTCACCCACTAGTTTCAACGCTTTCATTTATCTCTCATTTTAGACGGATATTTAATTTCTGGCAGCGTTTAATGTGTTTGCTGATCAGATAATTTGGTCGTTATACAGATTTGGATCGTTTTTGATCTCATTCTACCTATTATGATCAAAAGCAGAGTATCGAGTCCGCCATATCTGCGGAACTGAACTGTTAATATATAGTAATCGATTCAAAGATATGATATCTCAATCTTCAGAGATCCTTGTGGATAGGGAAGATCACTCCCTGTGGATTAGGCTCAACAGACCGGAGAAGTTGAATACTTTAACTGCTGAAATGGCTAATGAGATTATTTCAGCGCTCAGGTCAGCCGAGGCTGACAGAACCATAAGAGCTGTCATCATAACAGGGAACGGGGCAAATTTCTCAGCCGGGGCAGATATCAACCAATTTGCTGGCATCGACCCTGGGTCTGCAATTGAATTCCACAGGAAACTCAACGAGGTCGTTCTCGCCTTCAGAACTTTTCCTAAACCAATCATAGCCCTTCTGCACGGCTATGCTCTTGGCGGTGGGCTTGAGATATCCGAGTCCGCAGACATAAGGATTGCCACAGAAAGCTGTATTCTCGGACAGCCTGAGGTAGATATAGGCATAAATGCAGGTGCTGGCGGCAACGTCGTATTACCCAGGATCGTAGGTCACGGGAAAGCGATGTATCTTGCGATTACCGGGAGCAAAGTGCCAGCGTCCGAGGCATTCGAGATGGGGCTAGTTGACATGGTTGTTCCGGATGAGTCTGCAGAGAACTATGTCAAAGACCTTGTGGCTAAAATAGCAAATAAGCCCTACGAGACGGTAAGCATGATAAAATCGGTGATGGTAAATGGATCGACAGTGGATGTGCGCTCCGCTCTGGAGTACGAGGCGGCAGCTTTCGGCTATCTTCTGGGCACTGCTGAAACGCAGGAAAGGATCAAAAGATTTCTTGACAGGCGCAAGAAATAGGAATAAAAACTTTTAAAAGTCAAGTCGATAGAGGTTGGCAGTATGATAATTGTAGCAGGTTCAACATCCAGAAGACTGGCTGCTGAAATTTCAGAGAGGACGCATTCTCAGGTTGCCGACGTAGAACGCAGGAGGTTTCCAGATGGTGAACTCTACCTGCGGATCAAAAAAGATCTGAAGGATCAGGAAGTAATGATGATCAGCTCCACCACTAACGACGAGAGCCTCATCGAGACCATGCTTCTCATAGATGCCGCGAGGGAGTTCAGACCCAGGAGCATCTTGGCAATTATACCGTATTTTGGATACGCTAGGCAGCACATGAGGTACAATGAAGGAGAGCCCGTGTCTTCGAAAGTTTGGACGTATCTGCTGGAGAGATTTGCGGATAAGATAATATCCATAGATATCCATGATGAACAGACTCTTTCCTATTCATCAAAACCATTCCTGAACATCAGTATCATGGACTCCATAGCCTCACACTACAGGGACCGGGCTATAGACTATGTGGTCTCCCCCGATGACGGCGGTTCAAGAAGGTCTTTAGAAGTCGCCCAAAGACTTAGCGCCGAAAGCTTTTATTTGGACAAAAAGAGGATAGATTCCAGTACAGTTGAGATGAAATTCCCAGATATTGATATAAAGGGAAAGAACATCCTTGTTGTTGACGATGTGATTTCCACTGGTGGGACAATCTTAAAGGCTGTAAAACTGATCAGAGAACGGGGGGCGGCAAGGGTATATGTGTCCGCTGTACACGGGCTGTTCGTTGGTGAATCACAGAAGAAAATAGAGGACATTGCTGATGACTTGGCCGTGACAGAAACCGTCGAAACACGTTCCAGCAAGATCAGCATTGCAAAGGAGATCTTGGATAAAATAGGGGTGAAATCAGCATGAAGAACGATCTAATGAAATGCGAGGAACACGGTCCGTACAGGGGGGAAAAGTGCCCTGTATGCGGAGTTGTTGGTAAGCGGCTTATGAATGAGCTTGAGATCGAAGGACTCAGCAGGATACTGGCCGGAATGTTGAGGCACTTTCCTGAAAATTACGGTATAAGGCTCAATGAACATGGGTGGATAAAGGTATACTCCATAGTGCCTGCCATAAGGACGGAAAAAAAGAATTTCATCTGGCTAACACCATATCACCTGGAAGCAATGGTCAAAACGGATACCAAGGAAAGGTATGAACTAAACAGCAATCATGAAGTGCGGGCGACTTATGGGCACACCATTCCCGTCGAGATGGACGATCTCCCTACCGATGATATACCTGGCAAACTCTATTATCAGACAACGGACGAGGAATACGATTTTATTAAAGAAACCGGGATAACACCATCCGACAAGACATGGATACATTTGTCAAAGACTTACAGGCAGGCCTATGTCTCCGGCCTGTTCCATATTGATTCGCCATCAGTTCTGGTAGTTGACTCAGAGGGGCTTATACAATCAGGAAGGCCTGTCTATCGGGCCACTGCTGATATATTCCTTGCAAAGGAAATACCACCTGAGTTTGTATCTGTTGCCCCTGCAGAGGAGATCATTCTTACAGAAGAGGAGAAAACAGAAGTGGAAAAGGTAAAAGAAAGAAGGGACAGGAAGCTTAACAAATCAGAAAATTAAAGGTATTCATTACTAAATTCTCTGATATATTCATTCATTCTTTCCCTTCCAGCTATAGTTGCTTTTCGGATGTCATATTGCTCCTTCTCCACGAGCGAAAAATCAAACCTTTTACCTTCTAGGTCAGTGAATTTTATTCCCCTCTCTAATGCCAGAGTCCTGAAGCCTTCAGATCTCCCCCGGTCCATCCCAGCCAGGCTTCTATTGCTCATTGTCACACTTCCATTAAGGGAGAAATCCAGAACCTCATCGTGGTACCTGTAAACATTGGTATCAATGAAGAAATCGTCATGAAGGCGCACATCAGGATAAGTTATGTCGGGGAGGCAATATATTCCGGTTCCCTTATAGCTAATATCCGTATTGACCGTAACCCCGGCACGCTTGAGAGCGGTTTCATAAAAAGAGATCAGAGCTTCAAATTCTCTCTTTTTGAACGGGTCTCTGGCATCAAGGAGTTGCCCGCCTATTCTCTCTCTCTTCTCATAGAGCGTTACTTTAAGGCCGTTTGCTGAAGCGTAAAGAGCTGCTTCAGACCCCTTTATTCCACCGCCTATTATTGCCACATCCCCATTAAGTTTGTAGTGCCGTTTTTCTCTAAGTTCATATCCAAGATCGGGATTGACAGCGCATCTGACTTCACCATAGTTGAGATCTCTGCAGTTCTGGTTGCACCTTATGCAAGGTCGCAGGGGAAGGTCTCCGCTAAGAATTTTTTTTGCAAAGTATGGATCAGCCAGATGCCCCCTTCCAACCGACACAAAGTCCGCCTTCTGCATGGCTTCGATAGCATCTTCTCTGCTGGTTATGGACCCGACTATCACTGTCGTGATCTTTGGCTTATGGGGCAACTTCCTGTATATGTGGAGGTGCTCACTGTAGAATGAGGCTGATGATCCAGGCGGAGCATTCCTGCCGGCAGAAAAGTGCACGTAATCTATGTTCTTGAGTGACTCGGCAACCTTCAGTCCATAGTCAGGTGGGTAACCATCCTGATCGTATTCCATGAGGCTCAGTCTGATCCCCACCGCTATGTCAGTTTCTGACCGGATCAAATCGGCTATTTCCTGCGGAAGCCTGATCCTGTTTTCAAACGTCCCTCCGAACTTGTCTCCGCGTTTATTAAGAGCTGGTGAGATAAATTCCTCTATAAGATATCCATGGGCGCCATGTATTTCAACACCATCAAACCCAGAATTCTCAGCGAGTTTAGCTGCCGTGACAAAGTCATCTTTAACGGAATCAATATCTGAAAGAGTCATCTCCTTTACGGGTCGTCCCAGGTATTCCATCGCAGTTGGGGCAAAGCTCTCATTCCCATTGATTTGATAGTTTGCCTTTCCTCCAGCATGAACCAGTTGCATGAATATCTTTGATCCATGCATGTGCACCCTGTCTGTGAGCCTCTTAAGCTTGGGTGACATATTCATTGAGTACGCACCAAGTTCATTTCTTGATCCCCTGCTGTTTCTGTCATTCACATATGTGTATTCAGTTATAATGAGGCCGGTTCCGCCAATGGCTCGTTCTTCCAGGTAGGCAATGTGTTCTTCACTTGTAAATCCGTTCACTTGCGCCAGGTTTGATATCATTGGCGCCATTGCGATTCTGTTCTTTATCCTTTGATTCCCGATGTAACCCGGTTCCAGTAATTCCATGGTGCCTGATCTTATACTGATATTTAATTCTCCAACAATCTATTCTCCGAAGCAGGAAAAAGATAAAAAATGCACATCGCTTGAATCAGAGTTACATTCTCGCAGGGTGTTTCAGGGTACTTAGCGAATCGCTGAAAATGTAGCTGATGGCCGAGTCGGAAAGATCAGTCAACTCTGCATATCGCTTTCTTCCGAAATTGTTTATTATCATCATGGCCTCCCTCATTGTGTCAGTTCTTTCCGCTTGAGGAAGCAGCCTCCATCTGTTTAGAACGTAGGATTCCTCACTGTTTCCATGGTCTCTCAGAATCCTGAAATAGAGTGGGAGGTGCTCGTCTAACATTTCTGTATTTCTTTCAGTGTACCATTTTATTATGTCCTGCCCAAGTGAGTCTATAAGCTTATGGTCTTCCTCAAACTGATCCATCTTCCGGAAAAGCCATCTCTCGTCCATCCATATGCCTTTCCTAAGGTTGGGATAAAGGACTTTCTCCTCTATCCGCATGTGACAGTTATTCAGAAAGTTGTGGAAACTTATGAAGTCACCCACATCTCCTTTGACATTAAAAGTTTCGCCAAAGCGCTTAATGGTGAGGTTGTCGATGATAAGCACCTCAGCAAGATCAGCCATCTTCTATCCCTCTATATATACTGATCTATTACTCGTATGTAAGCAAGAAGCCTGACTTATTAAGGTATCACTACCGATCGAGGAAGTTTATGTCTATCTAGCAGTTATCGTGGCGATACCAATCCAGAAACATTTACGTGATAACCTAAATATATTGACTTGGGATGTAATAAAATGGATAAAAACATAGATGCGGTTCACAAGATAAGACAATTGGCAATGGACAATAACAAGTTTTTTGAGCAGAGCATCCCCCTCATTGCTTCTGAGAATATAATGAGCCCGATGGCCATGGAAATGCTTCTTACAGATTTTGGATTCAGATACGCAGAGGGTCTTCCCCATCACAGATACTATCAGGGTAACTTTTACGTCGACCAGCTTGAGGATTTGACAATAGATCTGGCTAGGAGCCTTTTCAGGTCTAAGCAGGCAGATCCGAGACCCGTGTCCGGAACAAACGCTAACACCGCGGCCATATACGCTCTGGCAAAACCAGGGGACAAGGTAGCGGCCCCTCCACTTTCCGGCGGAGGGCACATAAGTGCTGCAAAATTTGGTGCCATGGGGCTTCGCGGTGTTAATGTGATCAACTATCCCTTTGATGTGGAAAACATGAACATTGACATAGACGGTGCCATTAAGCTCATAAGGAAGGAGAAACCAAAGGTATGCCTGTTTGGGCAATCGGTCTTCCTCTTCCCCACGCCGATAAAGGAAATGAAAGACGCTTTCGACGAGGTAGGCTGCAAGGTCTGGTACGATGGCGCACACGTTCTAGGTCTCATTGCGGGAAAGAGGTTTCAGGATCCGCTAAGAGAGGGAGCTGACATCATAACAGGAAGCACACATAAGACACTCCCAGGGCCGCAGCATGGACTGATCCTAGGAAATACCGATGATGACACATGGAAAGCTATCCAGAGAGCAATATTTCCAGGTACAATAAGCAATCACCATCTTAACAGCATGGCGGCACTTGGGGTTACCCTTGCGGAAGAGCTTGAATTTGGGGAATCATACGCAGATCAGGTAATAGCGAATGCCAAGGCCCTCGCACAGGGCTTGAGTGAGCTGGGATTCAAAGTTCTTGGTGAACACAAAGGATTCACGGAATCGCATACAATCGTTGTAGATGTAAGGGAAAACGGAGGGGGTAAATTTGCCGCGGAGGCAATGGAGGCATCTCACATAATATCAAACAAGAACCTTCTTCCATGGGATGATAATAAGAAGTCACAAGATCCAAGCGGAATCAGGCTCGGAACCCAGGAAGTTACTAGAATAGGTTTCGGGAAATCAGAAATGAAGGAAATTGCATCACTTATAGCTGATGTTGTGATCAGGAAAAAATCTCCAGACAAGATAATACCCGCAGTAATGGAACTTAAAGCAAAACACGACGAAGTCAAATTCTGTTTTGGAAAGCTAAAACCCTACAGCTACATAAGGGTTGCAGAGTGATAACTGCAATACCCTCACAAATTTTTATCCGACAGGCATTTATGCATAGGAAAATACACAGTAAAAATTATTATAAGACGCCTAATCACCAGCATCATAGGTAATCATGGCAACTGGCGATACTATCAACTTCGGGGAAATTGATACAGGCGGCTATTCCAGAATTAGAAACCACGGAATGATAGTAAGTAACAGAACAGCTGCTCTGGTCAGCATGAATGGCACCATCGACTGGGCGTGCCTCCCCAACTTTAATTCCACTCCTGTATTTGATTCAATACTTGACAGGAACAGAGGTGGTTTTTTCTCCATTATGCCCCTAGACTCGAAAGAGATTGTGGTCAGGCAGGCCTACGAGGAGTATACAAATATACTCACAACCAACTTTATCAGGGACAATAAAACTATACTGAGGATTACGGATTTCATACCTTCTTCTGAATATACGACTATAAATTTTCCAGAAATACACAGGCTGATTGCAGCCCCATACAATGACGTTGACGTCAGGGTCGACTTCAGGCCCAACTTTGGCTATGGAACCATAAAACCAAAACTGTTCAGGAGCAAAAATGGCGTATTGTTCCGTGGAAATGGCGACAGTCTCGGGCTTGCTACAGACCTTAGCATGGAGGGAACTGGCCCACTTATCTCAAGTCAGTTTAGCTTGGAACGAGGGGCTAGCAAGTGGATGGTTGTTCTCTACGGCATCAAGCATTTGGACAGGCTCAACGACTACAAATCATATGCGAGACTTGAAGATACAGAGAATTACTGGAAATCCTGGAGTAACCAGGGGAACTACCACGGTATTTACAGTGGATTCGTAAATCGGTCCGCCCTCACTCTTAAGGGTCTTTTCTTTGAGCCAACAGGGTTGATGGTTGCATCTCCGACCACCAGTCTTCCGGAATGCATAGGTGGGGAAAGAAACTGGGACTACAGGTTCGCATGGATACGGGATACTGCCTATGTAATCGAAGCCCTTGCTCTCATAGGATACAGAAAGGAGGCAACAAAGTTCCTTTATGATATCATGAATATGATAGAGAAAGATGGCCGTGTCAGAACAATATATTCGATCAATGGAAAAGATAATCTGGACGAGGTAGAGCTCGATTATGAGGGCTACATGTCTTCAAGACCTGTAAGAATAGGCAACAAAGCCTCTTCACAATTACAGGTGGATCAGTACGGGTCCATAATTAATGCGATATATTATCTCGGAAAGATCGGTGGCCTGATAAATTCATATTTGTGGGATTTTGTCATTGACATCCTTAACAACCTGTCCAACACGTGGAAACTGCCAGACTCGAGCATATGGGAGTTCAGGACCGAACCCAGACACTACGTCTATTCTAAGATGATGTCATGGACTGCTTTCCACAGAGCAAGAGAACTCGGGAAGATGCTTGAGATGACTGCACCATATTCACAGTGGGAAAAGACTGAAAACGCTATAAAGAAAGAAGTAATTGAACTGGGCTACGATAAGGAGAAGAACAGCTTCATGCAGTATTATGGTGCACCTGACACTGACGCCTCGCTGCTAAGGATGCCCCTTCTTGGATTCCTTCCCCCGGACGATAAAAGAATTGTTGGTACCCTGAATCTGATTGAGAAAACCCTTATGAAGGATAATTTCCTTTTCAGGAGATATCTTGAAGATGACGGACTGAAGGGAAGAGACAACGCTTTCACCCTCCTTTCTTTCTGGTATGTGGAAACTCTGGTCGCGATGAATAGGACTCGCCGGGCGAGAGAGGTATTTGAAACCCTTCTCGCATTAGGAAACCATGTTGGACTCTTCTCCGAGGAGATAGACTTTGATACGGGAGAACTTATTGGCAATTTCCCGCAGGCAATAACACATCTAGGAATAATAAGAGCAGCCGTGAAACTAAACGATAACCTGAAGAATAATGGAAAGGCAAGCCTTAATTACTGATCTTGGCCAAATAGATGCTGTGTGATCACCAGCTTAAACTAATCCCGGAGTCTCCCAGTGTTAGATTCGCTTGGCGGAAAAATCTGTCTCCGAGAGGCATTTTTACCTCTGCGCATATGTTCGTTTGTACCTAAATTCTTATAAATTAAGAAAAATTATCAATCGTGAATTACCGGGTCTTTCTGGGCATGATAGAGAAAGAGTACACATACAAGGTTGTAGCCCAGAAGATGAGAGGTTCTCCACAGGGATTCTTTGGTCACAGGAACGGGGACAATGACCTGAAACAATACCTAGATGAATTTAAGAAGTGGTTTGTTTCAATTGTGAGGACCGCTAAGATTACCGGGCCTGATAATGTGGATATCCTGGCAACGGATTACATTGCATACGTAGCGTTGGCCAATGAGGCCATACCTCCATACAGGCCGCTTCATCCTCGCATTGTTGAAGCACTGAAACTCTTTACCAGCGAAGAGTTGGAGCACTTGTTCGGGCATCAGTTCACGAGCACGTTCAACAGGGTGAGGAAGGGAAGGGGCCCATGATGGGCCGCCAGTTCTTGAGTTCACTGTTGGCTGAGCTGGACCGGTAATGCCAGCGTTTCTCGCCGAAACCTGTCTTTAGCTTACATTCTCATTTTTTTTCTCTCTCAAAACGATTTTCTCTTAAGACATTATGTTCAGGATATGTTCGGGCACCTCAGGATGATCATATCCGATAACTTTGAAACCATGGAATTTAACCGGTTCATGGACGAAAGTAAAGAATATGCCCGCAGGCATTTGATGGTTTCGGATGGAATCATGCTGGATTTCCTGAGAGAATTACCAGAAAGTGTTGCGGCCGGGATCATGGTGCAGAGGATCCTGACATCATACCAGCTTCAGAGAGCTCTCATGGAAGCAGATAGCAATCCACATTTTATAGCGCTGGTATCTCAGATCATATCTTCATGGGAATCTGACATATTGCAGAGTATCTACGATATCATGAAGATAAAATCGTACTATCATGACTGCACAATATTCTTCTATGTAATAGGAAAGGAGAATGTCTTTTCTCAGTACATGGGCAGGCATTTTGTCATAGCTGGAAAAAGAGAGGAAAAGCACACAGAGGGGGATCTTTATTCATGGGAAGAACAACACTGACAGCGAGGCAGGATACCAGACGCATAGTAGATCAGGTAAGGAAAATGGAAACTGTGATGAGGCGGGAAGACTGTGCAATACTAGAACGAATTCTGATTCTGGGGCAGGCACATACCCCGGAGGTGTCGGCATCAACACTGGATAGCTTCTCTGGATTTCTGATATCTATAATAATGGAGCTTTCTAAGAAGATTTTCGCGCTTGAAAAGAGGCAGGAACAAGATGACCTTTGAAACAGATAATAAATGCCACCGGAACAGACACAATAACTCTATGGGAATATGAGTACGATCGAATAACACGCCGGAAGTACAATTTCTATCCATGGATATTTGTTTCTGGATCAGACTATGATCTTGAAAGACTAACCAGGGAGCTTGATCTTGTACGTGGCATATCGTACCAGCACACCGTACGAAGGAGTATTCACCAGAATCTGCATGGGATCGACATAACACTGCGCCAATCCAAGATAGACGAAATAGTTGGTGCAATATCGACAATTGGCATGTCCAGGAAACTCTCGGTGTTCAATGCAGGGATAAACCAGCACCTTCGCTTCATGTCCGAAAAAGGGCTATCTTTTTTTGATCTCGATTCAATCGTTGAAATGGATCTGGAAATGCCCTCAGTGGTCATAGGAGGGAAGGCGGATCTATCCGATATTGTATCGATAAGCATAAACAACAAGCGAACAGATGCAAGGAGATCTGTCTTACTGGACGTTTTTGATGCCATAAATAATAACCTAATTATAATTTATGATAATTCAAGGCTTGTTTTCCAGAAGACGCTTGATAAGATCTCGAATATGGGTTACAGAATTCCGTACCACAGCACAGGAACGGGGTCGTCGTATGAATCATATGGGCGTGTAATGTATAAGTCTCCTGAAATAAGCATTCCGGGGAAGATATGTATAAGCTCGCAGTCGTTCATATACTCTGAAGCAGGGCTCTCGGGGCTTTATGAGATATCACGTATGTCATCGCTCCCAATAGTCACCGCGTCTAGGGTTACACCGGGTACAGCGGTATCGTCGCTTGAGGTTTCCCATGCCATAAGGAAGAACATCCTCGTCCCTTTGTATAAGGACGATCACGAGAAAGAAAAGGCAGCAGATGGGCTGTTCGAACGTGATAAGGGAGGCATTGTCCTGCAGCCGGAACCTGGCATATATGAAAATGTCATAGAGATAGATTTTTCTTCAATGTATCCCAGCATCATTGTCAGGTATAACCTTTCCCCTGAGACCATTATTGCCAGCGAAGGAGCCGAGCTGCCAGGCACATCATATCATGTTGACACTACCACGGCAGGATTTCTATCCGAGGCTCTTGGGGGACTCCTTAGCCGTCGGTTGACATATAAGGCGGTTAAAGACGGTAACAAAACGCTGCAAAGCAGGGACATTGCCCTGAAATGGATGCTGCTGACATCATTCGGGTACACGGGATACAAGAATGCAAAATTCGGACGGATTGAGGTTCACGAGGCAATTACAGGAATTGGTCGGTGGGCACTTTCAGTGGCTATGAAACTGGCGGAAAAACATGGTTTTCATGTTATACATGGAATAGTCGACTCGCTGTGGCTGAGTGGCGACGGAAACGTTGGCTTGCTGCTGGAGGAGATTAGAGAAAAAACACGGATAGACATAGTCGTGGACGGGGAATACAGTTGGATTGTGTTCTTTCCGAGCAAGGGAGGAATAGGGTCACCTGGAAAGTATCTTGGAAGAAGGAAAGATGGTACTTTCAAAGTACGTGGTCTTGAGATAAGACGAAGCGATTTTCCGGCATTTGCAAGGAAATTCCAGGCAGAAGCCCTAGACATATTCAGGAACTGCAAGACTACGACAGAAATATTATCGATGTCACAGGAACTGAAGAAGCTTGAGGCCAGATATATCAGGGAAATGTCATCATTCGATCTCTACGATTTTGTCATTGATACAAGAGTTACCAGAAGGGCAGAGGACTATAAAGTCAACAATATACAGAGAGCTGCAATAAACCTATTTATGCACTCCGGGGATGATATAATGCCCGGAGAGTCAGTTCCAATAATAATCAGTGACAGGGAACATGGTATTGTCCAGGTTCCAGAAAGATCAACAGGAATAGACAGGAAGTTCTATCTCAGATACCTGAAACGATCCTTCGAGAGTTTTGAATACATGGTGTCCAAGGCAAATGAATTGCAGACTACCCTGACCTGCTGATCATCTCCTCTATTTTGTCAAACAGTACCTTAACCGGTATATCGCTGATGAAAATGTACTTTCCAACACCCCTGCTGTCACCCCTCCCAGAAATTCTAGCGTCGATGATTCCCACGGACTCAAGTTTGCTCACTACCCTGTAAATCTTCTGTATGTCAATGGGATCGTGATCATGGGTTTCTGTAATCATCATAGCAGTTCTGTATGTGCCTGGAATATCGGTCTCAGGGCTGTCAAACAGGTTTCTGCATATGGCCATGAGGACAATAAGCTCATCAGTATTGAGATCTGAGAGCTTGCTCTCCGTAATGTACGGGTTGATGAGGGCCTGGGCTGATCTGACGTCTTCCGATGATATGGCGTCGGAACCGGTCGATTGTGCCATGTACGCAGACTTCTGCAACAACTCTATGGCTACTCTTGCGCTGCCGAACCTGGACGCAATCAGAGAAATTTCTGAAATAATTGTGTCTGGATAAGAGCCACTCCTAAGGGCGATACGGGCCCTGTCACGAACAATAAGTTCCAGTTCCCGCTGTGAATAAGGCTTAAATTTTATGGAGGAAAAGACTCCAAAGGCCAACCGGTGCTTCCCGGTAAGATAGAGGGTCGGATCATCTATTGATATGAGGATACAGGAGAGTTTTGCGCCGTACAGTTCCTCGGCCCTGATCAGGTTGTAGAATCCGTCAGGGTCTTTCTTCATTATTCCGGAGGCTTCATCCACGACAATAAGCATTTTCCCTCCTGTTCCCTGTATCTGACTTTTCAGGAGCCTGAATATGTTCGGGTAGCTGATCCCCTTATTTGGCACGATTTTTCCAATCTTGAGTAGAACATCAACAAGGAGCGTCTTTAGATTCCCAAAAGAAAGCGCGTTTTCGTAGATCGTGGTGATCTTAGGGTCAGATCTCATGAGATACTTTGCTGTAACTGTCTTGCCTGTTCCCGAAGGACCATAAATGATTATTGTCGATGAGACGCCATTCCTCAGGGGTTCCACTATAATATTCCTGAGGATCTCAAGTTCGGACTCCCGGGCTGGAAGAGAACTCGGAACGAATGAGAAATCCAAACTGTTGGGGTCCCTGATCAGGGACACGTCATTCGGCAATACAATCACCAGCAGTTCTCAATGGCATTACTCCCATTCTATGGTTCCGGGTGGTTTGTTGGTTATGTCATATACAACTCTATTGATATCCTTAACTTCATTGGTAATGGAAGTTGACATTGAATCGAGGACATCGTAGGGTAACCTCGTGAATGTACCTGACATTGCATCCATGGTATCTATTGCCCTTATTGCCACGGTATATCCATAAGTTCTCTTATCACCATGTACTCCGGTAGTCCTTACGGGAAGCAGGACTGCAAAAAACTGCCATGGCATATCCTCTCTATCCGCATACCACTTTTCTATTGAATTTTCCACTATTTTCGTGATTTTTCTCAACAATTCTAGTTTCTCAGCAGTTACCTCGCCGATTATTCGTACACTCAGCCCTGGTCCAGGAAACGGCTGGACAATCCGCGGTATACCGAGAAATTTGGAAACTTCCCTTACTTCGTCTTTGTAGAGATCCCGGAGCGGCTCCAGCAACTTTAGGTTCATCTTTTCTGGAAGTCCGCCGACATTATGATGGCTCTTGATCACATCTCTCAGGTGTCCGCCACTTTCAATCCAGTCCGGAGCAATGGTACCCTGGAGCAAGGTATCCGCTCCATGTTCTCTGGCGACACGTTCGAAGATTTCAATGAATTTGCTCCCAACGATCTTTCTCTTCTTTTCAGGATCTGTTATGCCTTTCAGAACCGATAGAAATTCCTCGGAGGCGTCTATAACTTTAAGTTTTATGGAGAAGTTAGCGAAGGTCTTTTTCACTGCCTGGGCCTCTCCTTCCCTGAGTAGCCCCGTGTCAATAAAGACAAAATGGATCCTGTCTCCCGCTGCCTGATTCGCGATCACCGCTAGAAGTGTACTGTCTTGTCCTCCAGAACAGGCAAGGATGCCTTTTCCAACAAGCTCACCTTGAATCTGTCTCTTCGCAGATTCCACAAAAACACGAGAATCAAACGTCATCTTGAGTGGACAATACAAATGAGGTAAAAATATGTTGTAAAGTTCAGGTCTTCATTATTGCGCCGAGGAAGATGAGCAGTCCTATCACAGCCCCGACAACTGCAGCTACGAGGTAAAAGACAGCAGGGTATATAATTTCCCGAACGAAATCAAGGTTGAAGAACATATGGTCAATCACGAATACATCTATCGCTCCAACGACAATGCCCAAGACCAGTAGAATCGCGCCAACAGTCCTACTTTTACCGCTACCGAAGTAGGCAGTAAGTATCCCGAGCACGAAGAGCGCCACTGCCATTAAACCCAACATCACTAACACAAAGCTTTGCAAATCGAGAATTAAACTAGTCAAATATAAACACCTCAGATCTTGATTCCGGTCAGAGTTTTAGTATCGATAACACCTTCTATAGTCCTTATCTGGTCCACAACGATCTTACCAAGTTCACTGTAATCCTTTGCATCGATCTTCACTATGAGATCATATTCACCGAAAAGCGGGTGAATTTCCACAACATAGTTAATCTTGGCTATCTTGTTATAGACTTCGTGCTCCTTACCCGGAACTGTGCTGATCAGAACAAAAGCTATAGACATCTTAACCCAGACTCTAAGCTTCAGGACGTTTAATAATCTTTCGTCATTTTCAACACATATTACCAGTTAGGGAAAATTATTGCACGCCATGAATATCAGGAGGTCAGTGTTGGATGCAATTACGGTGTGCCTCACTCAGACTTTATGTCTTATTCCCTCTATATAATCATCAAGTTCGGAAACATTAATCTCCTTTTGTTCCCCAGATTCAAGGTCCCTGAACGTCACTGTGTTTGAGTTCTCCTCTCTTTCGCCAACAATTGCTGCAAATTTACATTTCTCTGCAGCTGCGTTCCTGAGTTGAGCCGATAACCCTCTTCCTGAAAGATCGTCAATTGTAATGGCACCAGCATCCCTGATTCTTTTAGCGATTGCAAATGCGTACTTTCTGGATCCAGTTGAGGCACAGGACACATAGAATAGAGGTTTATCAGGGGAATACAACCATTTTCCCTCCTCTTTCATCAGAATTTCAATGACCGCATCCCCCATGCCAAATCCAACCGCAGGTATGTCCTGGTCGGACATGAGAGCGGCCAGTCCATCGTATCTCCCGCCACCGAGAATAGCCCTGTGTTTTCCAGTTATGTCATAAGCTTCGAAGACAATTCCAGTATAGTATGCAAGTCCCCTTACGATCGACAGGTCGATCTTGATCGCTGAATTTATCATGCTGCTGGCCAGTTCAGTGACAAAGAGTATACGCCTTATTTCATCTGGTAAATTTATATTTAAAGTATCTACAATTCTTGTTTCCAGATTCTTTGGGGCAAGTGTTCCAGAAATAAGATCAAAAAGGGTCTGTATGTTTTTCTGGTTCATTCCCGTGCCAGATATCTCTGATTTGAATTCTTCTTCAGTAATTTTCCTGAACCTGTCTATGACTGTAAAGGCACTTTTTGTATCTCTGCATTCAAGTGACTGAAGTATCCTTTCAAGCAAAGGTCTGCTGCTAACTCTGATTTCGTATCTTCTCTCCAGGCCGAGTTTATCCAGAATGGTGCCTGCGAGGCCGATGATCTCAGCATCCGCTTCCGGGGAATCTACTCCGAAAATATCAGCGTTAAACTGATAGTGCTCCCGGTACCTTCCAGACTGGGGTTCCTCATACCTGAATATCTTTGGAATACTGTACCATCTTATTGGCTTAACGAGGTCCTTCCTCGCGGTTATCATCCTTACAATCGAGGGAGTTGCCTCTGGGATCATGGTTACCTCCCTACCACCCTTGTCTGTGAAGGAAAATGTCTGCCCAACAAGTTCATCACCCGACTTAAGACGGTAAAGGTCGAGATATTCTAGGCTCGGGAAATCCACCCTTCTGAATCCAAGAGCTTCCGCACTTTCTTCAGCAGCCGAAAAAATTCTCTTTCTTGGCATCATGTCTTCAGGATAGTGATCCCTAAATCCCCTCACTCTCTCGAATTTCATCGTTTTCCACATGTTTATGTCATTATTAAGCCTAGATGATGCACCTTATTCCCTGCATGTTCCCGGAAAGTGAAGTTGTAACACTCATAGATAATAGATCTTACATAGTTATGTGCTGAGAAATATTAATACGCCGCTAGAAAATTTATTGTTGCCATGCTTCTGGATGAGGAAGACAACAACAAGATAAGTCTAGAGCAGAAAATCGAAGGATTTTCTGATTCATACATTGACTTTATCGGTAGCTGCAAAATTGAAACCGAAGTTGTCTCATACATTAAGGAAAAACTCAAAGCATTCAGATACAAGAGTCTTGATGAATACACCACGCTTCCCTATGGCTCCTTCTTTTTAAAGGAATTCGGGAACAGGGTTCTTATAGCCGGTGTAATGGGAAAAGACGTATTTCATGACGGATTCAGGATATTAGCATCTCACATTGATTCGCCCAGGATTGACCTTAAGCCAAAGCCTCTTTACGAAGATTCCGACACGAGCATTGCCCTTATGAAGACACAATATTACGGCGGGCTGAAGAAATACCAGTGGATGGATGTTCCCCTAGCGATTCATGGTAGGGTGGTTTTGATTTCCGGAGAGGTCATTAATTTCAATTTAGGAGAAAAACGCTCCGAGGCGGTATTTGTGATCCCCGACCTCCTCCCCCATCTTGCGAAGAAACAATTCAAGAAAGAATTGGAAGACGCCATAGCTGGGGAAGAAATGAATCTGATAGTCGGTACGGTTCCAGACAAGAGTGAGAAGGATCCTGTTAAATCCAATGTTCTGGCAATTCTCAAACAGAAATACGGGATCAAGGAAGAAGATTTCACGTCATCTGATCTCAGTCTTGTGCCAGCATATGGGCCGAGATACAGTGGATTCGATAACTCATTGATTGCGGGTTACGGACACGATGATAGGGCATCAGTTTTCACAACCTTCAGAGCTTTACTTGAGAACAGCGGCTCAAGATACAGCACAATTGTGATCTTCTATGACAAAGAGGAAATTGGAGGTTTTGGGATATCAGGATCCATGAGCAATATGCTTGAGTCATTCATTCATTCTGTGCTCAGGAAAGTCGAGCCGGCTTACAGTATGGCTGATTATTACAATGTCCTCAGGAACAGCATGGCAATAAGCGCTGACGTTGATTCCGCTATGGATCCAAGTTTCAAGGACGTTCATGATGAGCACAATGCGGCCAGAATGGGTAAAGGCATTGTTCTGGCTAAATACAGTGGATATGGAGGAAAGTATTCAGGCTCCGAGGCATCCGCTGAGTATGTAGCCCATATCAGGAGAATTCTTTCTGAAAAAGAAGTCAAATATCAGTTTGGGACAATGGGGAAGGTAGATGAGGGTGGTGGGGGCACCGTAGCTCAGGATATTGCAAGGTACGGGATTCCCGTTATTGATGCTGGTCCGCCGGTGCTAGGTATGCATTCGCCATACGAACTTGTGAATAAAGCAGACCTTTACCAGAGTTACCTTGCGTATCTTGCTTTCATAACAGAGGAATAGATATAAAAAGTCACGCAGAGGCAGTGAATTATGAATCGACTCTACCAGGTAACGCAATTTCAGAATATTATAAATTTTATGCTTTACTAGAAAATAGCGGTTCCCTGGAAGAAAAGTGACTGAACATGTTCAATCGCACCTTACTATTAAGTGATAAACCTTATTAAGTTTGCAAAAATACTTTAAAGATGAAGAAAGAAGAATATATCCAATCACTGAAGAAATCTAAGTATAAGATTACCCCGCAGAGGATTGGAGTAATTGACTACCTTAACAGACAGCCGGGTCATTTTACGGCAGAGGATGTATATCGCAGTGTCAAAAAGGTAGAGACCACTATAACGCAAGCGACGGTTTACAATGTGCTTAGGGTCTTGAAAAATTCTGGAGCAATCACGTCTTTTGAAGCGGACGGGCAGACATGGTTCGAAACAAATCTTGAATTTCATGGAAACCTGGTTTGCAGGTCCTGCGGGAAGATAGAAGATATCCAGCTTGATCCTCAGAGCATAAAGACCTCGGAACTGCTGTCAGAAAGAAGGATTGACAGTGCGACGCTTATCATGTCAGGGCTATGTCTCGAATGTTCAAGAAAACAATCTCTGAACCACTAGTCCTCGCTGATCTCATTGTAAGTTAACAGGGCTTCGCGATTGCTGTTTATGTCGTGGAGCCTCAATATATCAACGCCCCTGTCCATGAGGTAGATTGAAGAAGCTATTGTTCCATTAAGCCGCTTTTCTGGCGTTGTGTTAAGTATTTTTCCAAAAAAGCTTTTTCTTGAGGTGCCAAACAGCACTGCCAACCCCATGTTTATGGAAGATGCTGACCTTACTATTTCCAGATTCGAATCAAAGTTTTTTGCAAAGCCAATGCCCGGATCCACGATCAGGTTCTGAAGTTTTAGGCCATGTTCTGTCAGTGTCCCGACCTTTTCAAAGAAAAACATCATTACCTCTGCCACCGGATCATTGTATTCAGCGAGGGTCTGCATTGTCTGTGGCGTCCCCCTAATGTGCATAAGGATGTAATGCAGATCATGTTCTGCGGCAAGTCTTGCCATTTCAAAGTTTCCGAGTCCGCTGATATCGTTTGCATACTTCACATTATATCCGATAACCTTTTCGAGTACCTCAGGTTTCATTGTGTCGACGGAAATAGGGATGTTTGTGGTCTCAGATACATGTTTTATCACCGGCAGAATTCTGGAGATCTCCACGTCCGCAGAAACCATATGACTGCCGGGTCTCGTACTCTCTCCACCTATGTCTATGATGTCCGGTTTCTCTTCAATGATAGAATCAATTTTTCTGCTATCTGTGTTTTCGACCCTTGATCCAGAATAGAATGAATCTGGTGTTACGTTTATTATTCCCATGATACGAGGAATTTTCCGGCGTCCGAGTCTCTTCTCAAACATTTTTTGCGCCAGGATGGGCGAACACTCATTGAAGCCTGGAATCTGCGAAAGAAGATAACCGAGATCGCCAGTGGTTACATAACCGCAGGCATGTTTTATATGATCCCATTCCGGGATCACTGGTCTGAGGTTTTCCACTTGTTCCAGATCCGCTTTTCCGTCACTTATGACCTCTACCGCTATCCGGGAATCATTGTTTCCCTTGAGGATTCTGTTTCTCGCGGGAAATACGGCCAGAACTACCATTCGCAACTGTCATTGCTACAATGATAAAAAGTGTTCTTAAATTATCCTCAAAATAACTGGAATACGGTTTTGAAATCGTATTCCTCAGAAAAGTCGGTATTACCTGATTATTCTAAGATAAACTTATTAACGCTGATTCAATATGGTAAGACGCATAAAATTCATCTGAAGAGGATAGAATGAAGGATAAGAGTGAAGTTGCAACAGCTGCCAAACCACGAAGAAATTTCACCAATTTAGATGAGTTAGCTGATGCAATAAGCAAAGGGCTCAGTCTACAGAACAGGAGAATGAGTCACGAGGAATCGGTGGAAGCTGCAGAGCACCTCATAAACTTCTTCGGATACAATGACCGTGTTATTGACAATATGCTCGAGCCGGAAGACAGGGACGCATTCTACACCATGGAAGATATTGGCGTATTGCAGACAGAGCGAGAGGAAACCACTCTATACGACGGCAGAGAGTGGAGAATACACTACTGGATACTTAACGTTCCGCGGATTATCGAGCTGTCAGAAATGAAGGTTTTTGAGACAGCTTTGCCGCAGGACACAACTTTTCAAATTTACAGCGAAATACCAGACGAGTACTGGAAACCAAATTAGGTGTTGGAATTTGCATATAGCGATTCTAGATGAGGAGAAATGTCACCCTAAGAAGTGTAACCATGAGTGCCAGTACTATTGCCCGCCAGTAAGAAGCGGCATCATGACCATAGACTTTCCTAACCCTGAGGGTCAACCTGTAATTACAGAAAGTCTATGCATCGGATGCGGAATCTGTCCAAAGCGGTGCCCATTCGGTGCCATTAAGATCATTACGGTACCTGACGAACTTAACAGGGATACGGTACACCAGTATGGGGTAAATGGCTTCCGGATTTACTCAATGCCGACGCTATCAAGGGGTAAAGTAACAGCTCTGTTAGGACAGAATGGTATGGGGAAAACGACCACGCTTAAGATTCTCGCGGGCTTGACCGTACCTAATTTTGGTGATTATTCCAACGACGCTTCTAAGGAGAAGGTAATAGAGCACTACACCGGTAGTCTCATGGGTGCTTATTTCAAGGATCTCTATTCCGGAAAGACCAGGGTAGTCCTGAAAGATCAGCATGTTGATCTCATACCCAGAGTTATCAAGGGGACGATTGGAGAAATACTGAAGAGGTCGGATACGGACGGAAAGCTACAGGACGTGATACAGAGTCTCGATATGATCTCATCGCTGAACAAGGATGTTTCCTCATGTTCCGGTGGTGAACTGCAAAAATTAGCCATAGCTACTTCCCTACTGAAAGATGGCGATGTATACCTCTTTGACGAAATGTCATCCTACCTTGACGTGAATGACAGGATGAGAGTATCTTCCATAGTTAAAGAGATGTCCGAAAAGAAAACTGTGATGATCGTGGAACACGATCTTGCTCTTATGGACTGGATGGCAGATACTGTTCATCTTGTCTACGGTTCACCAGGGGCATACGGGGTCATATCCGAGCAAAAGACTACCAACAGGGCGATAAACGCATTTCTCTCAGGATATTTGAGGGAGGAAAACGTAAGGATTCGGCCTTACGAGATCAAGTTCCAGGATAGATCTCACAAAGCAGAACAGACCGGCATTGAACTTGTTGGATGGACCGACATCACCGTTGCCCTTTCCGAGTTCAGTCTTGAAGTATCTGGCGGTTCAATAAGGTCCGGTGAGACAATAGGTGTTCTTGGCAGAAATGCCCTTGGAAAGACTTCGTTTGTCAAGATGCTGGCGGGGATAATAAAGCCAGATAAAGGGTCTGTAAGCAGCACAATTTCCGTAGCCTATAAGCCGCAGTATATCTCTATGGATTTTCCCGGTACAGTCAGGGAACTGATATTATCGATCTCAAAGGATGCCTTTTCGTCTCCATTCATTATGAATGAAATCTTGGCTCCAATGCAGATAAATGAACTCATGGATACCGTTGTTAATGATTTATCCGGTGGCGAGCTTCAGAGGGTAGCAGTTGCAACCACGCTTTCGCGGGAAGCTGATCTGTATCTGCTGGACGAACCGTCAGCTCACCTAGACAGTGCGTTCAGGATGGCTGCTGCCAAGATAATACGTCGTGTAATGGAAAATAACAGGAAAAGTGCTCTCGTTGTTGACCATGATGTGTATTTTATTGATCTAATATCGGACAAGCTTATCGTTTTTACAGGCACTCCTGGGAAAGCCGGAGAATCTTTCGGCCCCACCGACATGCGCACAGGTATGAATATATTCCTGAAGAGCGCAGGGGTAACATTTAGAAGAGACCAGGTCACAAAGAGACCAAGGATCAACAAGCAGGGTAGCAGCCTGGACAGGATGCAGAAGAATTCGGGGAATTACTATTATTCGGCTTGATTATCCCCTAGAGATCTGCCTAGAAATTGTTTATTACAGTTCAAAAATTATCCCACACAATGGAACTAATTCACAGGGATGGCCTTTCGAGGATCGCAAAGTTGTCAACAGCTCACGGCATAATTGAAACGCCGACGGTCATGCCCGTGGTAAATCCCAATATAGTCGTAATAACGCCTCAGGAAATGAAGAAGTTCGGGGTCAGTAGTATCATTACCAACAGTTATATCATCAGGAGATCGGAAAGACTCAGGACTCAGGCCGAAAGGAGTGGAATTCATTCCCTTCTGAATTTTGATGGACCAATTATGACGGATTCAGGTACTTTCCAGAGTTATGTTTATGGAGATATTGAATATGGAAACCAGGAGATAGTTGAGTTTCAGAGAAAAATTGGCAGTGATATCACAACTATTCTGGACATCTTCTCGAAACCATCAGACAGTCACAGCGAAGCTGAAAAAGCTGTTGATGAGACCTACCGCAGGATTAATGAGATCGAAGCATCAGATAGCGGCATGCTCGCCGGAACAATACAGGGGTCTGTATACACGGACCTAAGAGTAAAATCAGCCTCCCTGATGTCAGCGAGCCAGGCTACATACCTACCCATAGGTGGCGTGGTGCCACTCCTCGAATCCTATAACTATCGTCAATTGGTGGACATAATCATAGACTCGAAGACCAATGCCAATTTCGGTAAGCCAATACACCTCTTTGGAGGAGGGCATCCGATGTTCATGGCAATGTCCGTGCTACTTGGTGTTGATATATTTGATTCAGCATCGTACATCAAATATGCCAGAGATTCCAGGCTCCTGTTTTCTGATGGCACACGGGATCTAACAGCCATTTCAGGTTTTCCTTACTGGAGTCCTCTCAACGGGAAATATACTGTTAAGGAGCTTATTGCAGCTACGGAAGAGGAAAGATCCAGATCAATAGCGGAGCACAATCTGGCTGCAATATTCATGGAGTTATATGAAATCAGGGAAAGAATTTTTGAGCAGACACTTTGGCAATATGTAGAAGCGAGAGCACGGTCACATCCATTTCTCTTCAGTGCGTTCAGAAGGATACTGGAAAGATCTAAAGAGCTGGCGAGATACGAAGAGTTGTACAAAAAGTCCCCATTCTTCTATTTCGATTCATATTCAGATTCCCATCCTGTTTTGGAGAGGATGCGGAGTTTTTCGGAAAGAATAAACAAAGGCCATGAAAGCCGACAAGTTCCGGAAGGGATCTGGAAACCCGGCAGAATGGATAACGCCTTTATCTCCAACGTGTACAATAAGACGAGCCACTCGTTTGTAATAAAATGGGAAAATCTCTCAATTCCACTTGAGCTGAATGAAACTTTTCCCATTGAGCAGGTCATAACCTCTGCAATGAGAGAGTATCCTGACTACAGTTCCCGTAATAATAGATCGGAAATTTCAGACCTGGGGGATGGAGGACGCAGTGTAGAAGATGTCAGGAATTTTGATCTTGAGAAGATTAGGGCTGTTGCTGATCTTCAGTTTTCTTCCGGAATAGGGAGAAAACTGTTTCCTGATGATGTAGTTATTGTGAAGTCGCGGAACACAGGTCGTATTCGAAACATAATGATTGGCAATAAAATAATTGCTACAATGCGGGCACATGACGGTTTCCTCACCCTGAACGTGGAAGGTGGTCGAATAATCAATGAGATTTCTCCATTTCCAAGATTCAGGGTCCAGGTTGATTCGGAGAGCGCGCAGTTTAATGCAAAAGGTTTCAATGTATTCTTCAAATTTATCAAAGAATGGGACAGGGACATAATTCCCCTGAATGAGACTTTAGTGGTCGATGAAGCGGGCCGATTTGTGGCTGTTGGTAGATCCACAGTCTCTGGTATGGAGATGGGGCACTACAGGAAGGGCGTGGCGGTAAAGATACATCACAGCATTTCCGGAAAAGAGAAGTCAGAGAACTAGGTTCTTCCCAGAATTCCGCGCTTTGACATATTTGTCAATGGTGGTCAGGAACATGGCGAATACCATGATCGTCCCTCCTATAACCGTGTATGGTCCTATGGGCTCTTTGTCAATAATTACAGATGCAATTGCCGCGAAAATGGGCTCACCGACAAATATTATGCCTGCGGCGGTTGGTTCAATGAATATAAGTGCCTTCGTCGTCACGAACATGGCAAACGTTCCTGCGAAAATTGCCGTGAATGCTATGGTAAAAATGGCATAAGCGTTCAGGTCTAATTGAAGGGATGGATATGACGGTATGAAAAGCAGCGAAAGGACAGATACCATTAAAAGCTGATAGAAAGTGAAGATAACAGTATCCAAACCGGAACTGTGTTTTGACAGATACGCGATCTGGAATGCGTAGACAACCGCACCAATCAGCGTCAATATGTCTCCCAGCTCAACTCCGGAATTTGTAATAGATCCGCTTGACATGAGTATAAGGCCAGAGAAAGCGATAACGGAAGCAGTTATGTCGTATCTGGAAACTTTCCTCTTCAGGTAAAGGTAAGACATAAGTGGGATTAAAACAACATATATCCCTGTTATAAGACCCGATTTGGATGCAGTCGTATACTCCAACCCAACAGTCTGAAAGTAGTACCCGAAGAAAAGGAGAGTTCCTGCAGTAACCCCGTAAGCAATGCTTTTACGTTCGAATATACCTTTCTTCTTCCTGAGAAAAGGTAAAAGGATCAGAGTAGAGAGGCCAAATCTCAGGAATAAGAAGATCAGGGGTGAAATATACTGCAGCGTTGTTTTGATCAGGGGGAAGGTCAGCCCCCAAAAGAATGTCACGAGCAGCAGGAGACCGAGATAAGAAATTTCTCTTGAGTTCATGCTCTGTTCCTTTTAAGCACATATGCTAAAATTGATGGATTTCTCAGAAGTATTGACAGTATAACTTTGGACGGAAAATCGATATCACCTGTCTTGTTTATGATCTCGACGTTGCCGGGAGATGATAGTATTCCGTATATTTTATCAAGGGCACTGTCCGGGATTCCTGAAAAGAATCTCTGTGCAAGGGAATCGAACTTCAGCTCCATCCCAAGTTCGCGTTTCCAGCCTTTTTGATATGAGGACAGAGCATTATCTCCAAAGACCTCAGACTCAAGAGCAATCCTGATGGATTCTGACGCATGCTTTGAAGAAACTATCCCGGTGAATATTCCTCCACCGGAAAGTGGTTTTACTATGCCAGCCGCATCACCTACAAGGAGACTCCTCTTGCCATATGTTCTTTTCAGGTATGTGATGGGAATACCCCCTCCGTTTATTCCAAGGATCTTTCCGCTTCCGAATTTCCTGTTTATGTACTGGAAATGCTCAAGTGCCGGTTTCCGGTAGGTTCCAACCCCTATCTTCGATAGTTCCCCTGCAGGTGTTGCCCAACCGAAAAAACCATGGGTCGATCTTGAACCGATGTAAACGTTTACACTGTCTTGGTCCTCCATTCGAGCTGCAGAATCTACCTGGTAAGTGGATATAATCCTTGATGGGGATTCATATTCAAGATCTCTCCTGACGATACTGTTTACGCCATCTGCACCCACCACTATCCTGCCTTCAAGTTCCCGAATATTCCCGTTTTCCCGGCATATGATCGAAGCCGCATGATCGCTTACCTTTATCTTTAGGGCCCTGGAATTAATACGAACGTCGGCACCAGCTCCAATAGCCATTGCAGACGCATCCTTGTCGAACTGATCCCTGTCCATCACAACGGTTTTTTCAGCTTTCTGTACATGAATACCCTTTCCATTGGGGAAAATAATGTGTGCTCCGCTGACAGAATTAACCTTCGCTTTTGTCCGAACATACTTGAACACTCTTTCCGAAACCAGGCCCGTACATTCTACTGGCCTCCCTACTTCCCTGTGTTCCTCCAGGTTTACAACATCAAAGCCCAGTTTTGCAAGGCTATATGCCAGATACGAACCAGACGGTCCAGATCCAACTATAAGGACATCATGCACTACCAGCTAACGATTTCTCGCATAAAAATCTTGCAAGGGTGGGTTCGGTTCGAGGCTAACCCTTCCAGATGCCTATCCCAAGACCAATAAAGAACAGCAATATAGAGAACGTCACCACAAATGTTCCGAAGTGCACTGAGGACGCATAAGTTGCAACTTGGGAAATCAGGTTGGTTACAGATATTTTTGGCACAAGCGAAAAACCGATGAAATAAGCTATAAGGAGACCGATCACAATAAGTATAAAAGAAGTAAGGGCTTTCTTTATTGCAATACCGAAGAACAGACCATCCAGGAACAGTAATATTACGGTCAGTTCCTGACTAAATGGTTCAAGGAATGTGGGGTATGCCATGTCTCTTCAATAATAGAATGTCTGACAATATAAAATGCTTTCTATTTAATAACAGTAGGCCATAAACGTGGGACAAGAAGAGGGTACCAAACAGTTTCCAACAGTAGTTTTCAATGCGTTGATCTATCCTGCAAGCACTATTATCAATCTTGACAAGTAACTCGGTGGCGGATCAGCTGTCCAGCTAAAAGAACTGATCAAGCGTTTTCATGTTTGTTGGGCTATCTTTGGCGTTCACAAC
This sequence comes from Thermoplasmataceae archaeon, assembly GCA_038729425.1. Taxonomy (NCBI): domain Archaea; kingdom Methanobacteriati; phylum Thermoplasmatota; class Thermoplasmata; order Thermoplasmatales; family Thermoplasmataceae; species Thermoplasmataceae archaeon. The sequence goes on from JAVYSB010000002.1 coordinate 104,705, forward strand.
CCTGCTCTCTTTATCCACTTCATCCGGAAGTTTAAGGTCATCTCCGAGGCTCTCAAGCACCCTGTTTAGGGTTTCCCTTACCCTGGAAGCATAGTACGCCCAATCAGGGATGCCATCGAATTTGACTCCGTCAATGAACGGCTCCACTTCTTGGGGAGACTTTTTGCTATTGGTAACTATCCATGAAACTTTCATTCCCGGTATGAAGGTCTCGCCGCGTTCCATAAGTTTCTTGGCTACTCTTACATTGGCAAGGTTCATGTTTTCCTTATAGTCTCCAAACTTCCTGACAGACCTGGAAATGACGAGATTCTCAATGTCTATCTCAGGATCGCCTGATAATATCTTTTTAACTAGGGTGTCAGCATATTCTCTGGCACCGCTGATATCCTTATTCAATACAAAATCGAATACCTTTGAAAGCGCCTCGCTCTGAAGGTCGAATGAATCCGTCCTCCTGACTTCATATCCCCTCACGAGAACAGTATCCTTCTGATCATATGGAAAGACAATCTTACCGGCATACCTTTTCTTTGCACCGTGAGAGAAGAACGGGTCCAGTACCTTTTCGAACTCCACTATAATCCCTTCCTTGTTAGAAAGTCTTCTGCTTAACTCTTCCCCTATGTTTACTGCTTCCTCATGGGATTTTGCTCCAGACTCTATGAATATACTGTCTGTATCTCCATAAATTACAACTTTGCCCTCCGACTTGAGAAGATCGATCAACCCGGTTATGGTATCTCTGGCATACGCTGTGATTGCCCCACCTATTTCAAGGTTGGTGAACCTGTAGAAGGACGATGCCAGAACCCCATAGAATGTGTTCATAAGAATTTTCAGCGCTCCCTGTATGCCATCCAGATAACTCCTTTCTTCAGGCGTGCCGGCTTTCTTCATGTCTCTCTTTACCTTGTCCCTTTCATTCATCAGGTCTTTCAGTATTCTAGGTACAAGTCCAACACGTTTTGTGGGGTCCAGAAACCTAGCGCCTGTTGGGGCAACAATTGTCCCATTTGGGTCGAAGGTTGTGAAGCAAATGTTGTATTTCATGATCATAGAAGGATACATGCTCTTGAAATCCAGCACGACTACATTATCATAAAGCCCGGCACCAATGGAGTGCACATAGCCGCCTTCAATCGGGTTTTCTTTCAGATCGTGAGAAGTCATGGGAACTCCTATATTCTCACGGTCCGCTCTTCTGATTAGAATTGAGTCTACATAATTGCTCGTGCCGCCATTGGTGACATCATCCAGTGGAAGTTTTGTAACGGTGGACATGAACAGGTTCCGGTCAATAACCCTGAGACGCCTGAAAATCTGTAGAGTAAGATAGGCATCCTTTATGCAGTAGTCTATCACTTCCTGCCTTCGGTTAGACCACTCCTCCTCTATCTTTAACCTGTTTATATTGTCCTTGCCTTCACCGAGCAACTCCAAAGCGACATAGTTCAGGGTCTCATGTTTTGGGTGGAGGATCTTCTTCACGTTCCACCACGTATCGCTGATAACCCTGCCGTGCAATCTCCAGTACTGGTTATTCACCCTATTTGGCTTTCTGAAATCTCTCCCAATATTGAAATCCACGCCTTTTTTCGCCATTCTTTCCTGGATGAGCGGGAGATCGTAACCATCTATGTTGTATCCAGTCAGTACATCAGGGTCTTCCCTGCAAACCAGACTGACAAATTTCTGCAACAGGTCCCTTTCGTCGCCAGAAACCTCTCCTTTCTCAATTGTGTCCCCAATGGAAATTGCGTAGCCTATGACATAAATTTCGCCACTCTGGATGGAGTTCTCGACATCAAAGCTCAGTACCTTCAGTCGTGGATTGAATGACTCCGCATTATGAATACTGTCTATGCGAACAACCATATCCGTGGTGTATCGATTCTTTTCTTCGGCCAGCTCTTTCCCATCAACCTCGACAGTAGCTCCGAGATCGAGATCGTAAATGAATCTATGATGAAACGGAATATCGGATGAAAGGGTTTCAGTATTTGCGAGGGACCTCAGTTCCGGTACCTTCCATGGAGACCTGACGAATACACGTTTTACTGGGCGTTCTGATCCGTAAAGCCAGAGCTTTATATCCTTCTCTTCCAGATATTCTGGGTTTTTCCTGAACGATTCCATAAAATCTTCCGAAGGGGATACTATATCAAAATAAGGTTTGAAGCCGAAGTAGAGGGCGGTGACTGATTTACCGTCTTCCGTTCTACCGAATAACTCGACGGTAACGTCTCTCTGTCTGTAGGAGGACGCAACTATCCTGAATTTAACCTTCATGTGCTTCAACATGTCAGGTCCGGATATTAATCATACTGGTTCGAGGGATCATCAGTTTACAACGCAGGCACTAAAGGCTTATCGATATTCCTCTGGAGGAAGATTCATTTGCAGCGGTTACAATCCTCACGATATTTGCCCCATCACGTCCAAGGGCAATATTGGATTCCTTTCCATTTATGAGAGACGCGAATGATCTCAGCTCACCCTCGTAGGGTGACCCGCCACTGTATGTATCTAGGACTTTACCGTTTAGAATAAGGGACCCGAGTATTGAGGTTCCGAAGATGTCTTTGCCGAATACAGTCCCCTCACTTCCAGAAACATATAGGCTGTTATCTGGCTTTCTAGTCTTTCTTGACGAAACGGCAGTTGCGATCATGCCAGTATAAATCATGTCAACTTGCTGAGTTGTGTCAATCAGGGTATTCGCGGGAAACTTAACGGAAAAGACTCTCTCTGGCGGTTTTCCTAGGACGTAAAGTATGCTATCCAGGACATGAACCCCTGTTCCCATAATTGACCCACCGCCAGCTTTGTCTTCTTCCCCCCACCACTGTCTGTCAGTCGTGGAATGTGGCGAAGAAGGTTGGCCACCCCATGTGCCTGATACTGACACAGGATCCCCGATATCACCGGATCTGACAATGTCCATAATCTTCTTCAGGGCTGGATGGAAACGCATATGAAAACCTATTGCGAGTGCAAGCCCGCTTTTCTCGCTTATTGAAATAAGTTCTTCTGCCTCGCTTGTTTTAAGCGTCATCTGCTTCTCGAGCAGAACGTTCTTCCCAGAATCCAGAGCCAATTTCGCCTGGGGGAAATGAAGGAAATTGGGAGATCCTATGTAAACGCCATCGATATCAGACGACATCATCTTTTTCAAATCGTTAAAATATTCCGCACCGTACTCTGCAGCAACCCTGCCTCCCTTTTCCTTGTCCGAGCTATAAACCGATCTTATCGAGAGCCCAGCTGTCTTGAACGCAGGCATTATCCTGTTTAAAGAATGGTTTCCGAGGCCAACTATGCCAAAGTCCATGTTATCGCATGGTATTATTCGTTTTAATTGTTTGTGGCGTATAATCTAAAGTTGTTTGCCAAAGACTGTAGCAGCACTAAAGCCTTCCATTGGAACCAGTCTGTTAGAAAGGCGCCCAGCATCCTCTGCCGGAACACAAGTTATTCCATCACCATTCATGGCAAGGGACTTGTCTGACCTGATCATCTGTACCAGCACTGTGTGCCCAGACCAGACATAGGCCAGATTTCCCCCAGACATAAGAAATGTTCCTGTTCCGTGGTACCTCTCGCTGAGCTGAACATATGCCCACCCCTCACAAACCAGGTCGCTGGCGATGAATGATGTGCGTTCCCATGTAGAGGTTTCTGGCGTACCTTCATAAAATCTGAATGATCGGAGTGGCCTGAATCCCTTCTTGCTTGCCAGATTCAAGGACCTGAAATTCTTATCTTCTATGAGCATTCTCACCATTTTACACCCATGTGTTATGGACATAGCAATGAGGTAATCCGTGATTGCGGAGCCAACACCAAGTCTCCTGGACGCTGGTTTCACCCTAAGGCCGCCCAACCACGCCGCGCCGTCCTCAAGGAAGTTTACCTTTCCAAAACCATCGACTTCCTCGCTTTCATACAGAACGATCATGCCGTCTTCAAGGTACGAAGGTCCAATTAAATTGATATAATCGTCATACCCCGATTCGGCTGAAATCTTGCTTATTACGGACCAATCTTCAATTCCTGCTATCCTTAGCTTTATGTCCTCACCAACCTGAAAGAACTTGACTCAATGTATGGAACGAATCTAATATCTCATCGAAAAGTAATATTTAGAATCTCTGTATACCCAAGAAGTGAGCCAAATGAGCGACAAGATACAGTTGAGGTCAATAAAGGACGTTGCGCGAGATCTCGGCCTGACCGAAGATGACTATGAAATGTACGGGAAATATATTGCCAAACTCTCACTATCTTTGCTGGATAGAACATCCGGGAATGGTAAGCTGATATTGGTAACCGCAATAAATCCTACACCTGCTGGTGAGGGGAAGACCACTACTACCATCGGTCTGGGACAAACGCTGAGAAAAATGGGAAAAAGAACACTCATAGCAATCAGGGAACCATCACTGGGACCGTGTTTTGGAATAAAGGGTGGAGCAACTGGAGGTGGGCTGGCAACCGTTGAACCGAGCGATAGAATCAACCTTATCTTCACCGGTGACTTCCCAGGAGTTACTGCGGCCCATAACCTGCTGTCCGCTATGATCAATAATCATATACACCACGGTAACAAGCTTGGGATAGACCAGAAGAGAATCGTATTTCCAAGGACAATCGACATGAATGATAGATCATTGAGGAGTATCATTGTCGGTGTTGGGGATAAGGAAACGGGATCTCTGAACATGGATAAATTTGTAATAACTCCTGCATCGGAGATAATGGCGATCCTCGGGCTTTCCACCGGATACACTGACCTGAAGAACAGACTCGGGAGAATACTTGTAGCCTATGATAACAAGTTCAATCCGGTGTACGCAAAGGATCTGAAAGCCGAAGGGGCAATGGCTTCACTTCTGGTGGACGCCCTGAAGCCGAATCTTGTCCAGACAAGAGATGGCACGCCTGCGCTCATCCACACCGGCCCCTTTGGAAATATAGCTCATGGGACTTCCAGTATAATTGGAGACAAGATTGGGCTCAAACTTTCAGACTATCTTGTTACTGAAGCTGGATTTGGCGCCGATCTTGGGGCAGAAAAGTTCTTTGATCTGGTTTCCCGGCAGGCGAACCTGCCTGTCGACGCTGTTGTGCTGGTAGCTACAATAAGAGCGCTAAAGCACAACGGAGGTGCGAAAGAACTGGACGTCGAAGACCTTAAGTCACTTGAAACCGGCTTTAAGAACCTTAAGAGGCACATCGACCTGATCAGGCGTTTCGGTCTTAACCCGGTGGTGAGCATTAACCGGTTCAAGTCGGACACTGACGCTGAGATAGCAATACTGGAAAAGCTCCTGAAGAATGAGAAGGCAAGATGGGCGCTGTCTGAGGTATACATGAAAGGTAGTGAAGGTGGAAAGGACCTTGCCAACGCAGTTCTTGAAGCGCTGGAAGATAAAAACATAAGGATCACCAGATCCTATGAACTCGACGAGCCCGTAAGGGACAAGATTGTGAAGATCGCAACTAAAGTTTATGGCGCAGATGACGTGGTCTTCTCCAAGGAGGCGCTCCGGGATCTGAAGAGGATTTCCAAACTGGGGCTCGATAAACTTCCCATATGCATGGCGAAGACCCAGTACTCTCTGTCTGATGATCCGACGCTGTTGAACAGTCCTGAGAATTTCAAGGTTCACGTTGGATCTATAAACATTTCATCTGGTGCCGGTTTCCTGGTCCCGATGTTGGGGGAAATCATGACCATGCCTGGACTGCCTGAACACCCTGCAGCCGAGAATGTGGACATTGATGATTCAGGCAATATAATTGGATTATTCTGAAAAAACTATACCATTTTTTTCATTAATGGTGTTGTCCGCGGTATTTTATGTGGACTACACAAAAATTTATATCTTGAAAATTTTTTCATACATGAATTGTTTAACGATAGTTCTGACAGCATTTTGGATATGCAGTGTGTAATAGAAGTAAACAGGGATTATCCCATATTTGGTATGTCGCGCGGGCTTAAGATTGAGATGCCTGGCCTCATCACGTTATCCCCCGACTCTGTTGATCTACTCCTTTTGGTATCGAAGAAATATCAGGATTCCAGGGATATGCGAATATTTCTGGAAAAATTCAATGCAAGTGATATAGGTGCTATGTGGGTAATAAAGACTAGCAGCCGGGAACACGCTTCACTTAAGAATTTCACGCTGATAACTGATATCCCGTCAAGTGTCATTGACGGCATAGTTGTGTCCGGTGGCACGATGAAGATATACACAAGGTTCAACCACAGATTTGCCAGCACTGTTTCAGAGGCCCTGCTAGAAGCTTCCATCCGAAAAACCGGTGCGTTTCCACTATATCTTGGCAAAAGCAAGGGCAGAGACTTCTTCCTCAGGGAGATAAGCTCTGCTATAGACCTTGACTGCGTGACACTTTCGAGTCTTCCCCCTGAGGCCGAGAAAGCCGTGGATAGGAACCCCGTTCCAGTTCCATGGGTCAGGGAGGTGAGATATTTGTCGAAATCCACGATTGACGCGGTTTATAACTCCTCTTCCATATCTGAAGCGGAGGATAATGACTACAACGAACACAGGTATTACGAGGCGAAGACAAAAAATCCTGTACTTGAGGCGATAACATCCATGACTGCTTCTGTTACGGTACCCACATATTCAATCGTTCAGCAGTTCGATGGGAATAGCTTTGAGATGCAATTCGCCATCCCCTCTGCCTACACCCCGATTTTTCTGAGGATCGTCTCCGAGGTTGATACCAAATTCCCACAATGGGCGATATTCATCACCGGTATCAGACAATTTTCGGATCACTGTGTGACCCTAGGTTCTGTGAAATAACTCTGAGATTGTCCACTTTTTCAGATCGCAAAATATTCCTTGGCAAATGTTGCCTAAAATTCTTGTGTTCATCTAGTAGCCATCCTCCGCAGTTTACGTAATTATATCGTGACTCGTAAACCATTTTTTAATGAACTTTAAATAGCATGAGTGTTTTTTATACACATCCCCTATCTCTAAAGATCAGCTAAAATTAATGCTCTACTGTAAAATGACATGTATATCACTTCAATTATCTTTTTGTAAACCCTGAAAAGATAACTGATTTTGACAAATACCGTCAGAAAATATTTAAAAGGGTAGATCATTTACACTCTGTGGTAAACGATGACTAAGTTCGTGCTCATATCTGATACTACACTCGCTTATGAATACCGAAACTTCCCGCTTCTGGACTTCCTGCCATGTGCACCGAGCAAGACAATTCCAGGTCCAGTTTACAGGTTCCTTAAGGGGCCAGCTCCGCCGGCACATCCGGACGGTCAGGCGGTCTACTCTCAATATTCAATAAGGAAGCTTGAGGCCTCCCTGCTGCGTAAATACAGGAGGGAGGATGTTGCTGTTGCACATGAGGATTATATGTCCAATTTTATCAAGGACGATACGGAAATAATTGGCGTCTCTACCATGGATCCTCTGGGACTCGGCCCGACCACGATGTCCTACTTTGCCCTATTCGGCGGAGACCTTATGGCCTGGGTGAGACGCGAATGGGATACCCTGATTTCAAGGATAAATGCGGCTAGAGAAGGAACCAAGGCTAAACTCGTCGTGGGCGGCCCCGGTGTATGGGAATTCACGATCCTTAGAGACGAGATAGAGAAATACAAGTTTGATTACGTCGTTCAGGGCGAAATGGATGACATAGCTCCCGCGCTGTTTGAACAGATATCGTCCGGCAACATCGATCCATCACTGTTCTATCAGGGATACATGACATACGATGATCATTTCCGGAAGGTGATCAAGAACGATCCAAAGTTTCTTGCCAGAGGAATAACCCAGAAGGCTTACCCGAAACTGGAAGATATACCAGAGATCGTGGGACCATCCATGAAGGGCATGGTAGAGGTCATGAGAGGATGCGGCGTTGGCTGCGATTTCTGCGAGGTCACGCTGAGACCTCTGAGATACTATCCTGTAGAGAAAATGGTGAAGGAAATTGAAGTTAACGTCAAAGCGGGACAGACCAATGCATGGTTGCATTCCGACGAAATATTCGGCTTCAAGCACGGCAACATGTTCGAACCGAACGAAGA
>JAVYSB010000002.1:112910-133865 GCA_038729425.1 Thermoplasmataceae archaeon
GGCAATAAGCGAACTTTTCAGTGCGGCAATGGGAGTTAAGGGCGTGAAGACCTCCAATCCTACACATGGAAGGATTTCCATCCCTGCGGGCTACCCGGACATGATCTCAAATTTTTCAAAAATACTGAAAGCAAGTCCAAGAAACTGGATCGGTGTCCAGACTGGTGTTGAAACCGGGAGCGAGGAACTTGCAAAAAAGCACATGCCGAACAAGACGCTTCCCTTGAAGATTGGGCCGGACGGGTCTTGGCATGACATAGTCTGGCAGGGTGTACAGACGGAAACCAGATATTACTGGAGACCGGCTTTTACTTTGCAGGTAGGGCAAGAAAGTGAAACAGACGAGGATAACTGGGACACAGTGGCTATGATAAACAGGCTCAGCAGTTCATTCGTAGATGGAAGACCATTTGAGTTTACAGTCACTCCACTGCTCAACGTTCCGCTGGGAAGGATAAAGTCCAGGAACCTGAACACAGAAATGCTCTCGGCTTCAATGCTTGCAGTATACTATGCATCATACAGGCATCTTGCGAAGATGGCGTCAAGGGATGGTTTCAGGGATACGCGCGGAAATCTCTTTGCAAGACTTGGCACAGGCGGAATAATCTCCTTTGGTGGAAGACTAATGCTTCGCACAGTTGAAAACATTGCAAAGAAGAGGGGCGTCGATATCGAGAAAGTCAAGAGATGGGGGAACGAAAGCAACAAGGAAATCACGAGCCTGGCTTCGCTGTCAAGTGTGTAAGCAATTTTTAAATTTTCATCTATATCCCTTTTTTAGATATGTTTCGCGAACTTCGACATCTATATTATAGAGAAGGCAGATTCGGTGGTCGGACATAAATGCATACCATAGTGCTCAAAGTTGATCAGGTAAATCCCGATCCAGAGATTGTGAATCAGGCTGCTGGGATAATCAGGGATGGGGGCACTGTAGTCTTCCCAACCGAGACAGTTTATGGACTTGGTGCGAATGCCCTTTCGGAATCAGCGAGCAGAAAGATATTTTCAGTTAAGGGAAGACCGGTAGACAATCCACTCATAGTCCATATATGTAATCTTTCACAGCTTGATCTGCTCTGCGAGGAGATTCCAGCAAAAGTCCGAAAGGCCATGGAGTTTATCTGGCCCGGTCCCGTTACCCTGATTCTGAAACGCAGGGTCACGGTTCCGGACACCGTAACCGCTGGCCTGCTGACGGTCGCTGTCCGCATGCCTGCAAATTCTCTGGCACTTGCGTTAATTGAGAAAAGTGGTGTACCTATCGCTGCACCCAGTGCAAACATAGCTACTAGGCCCAGCATCGTTGATTCTTCCGATGCGATAAGTGAGCTCAGCGGCCTGGTTGATATGATTCTTGACGCCGGCAGAACATATTTCGGAATCGAGTCGACCATAGTAAATATGACAGTGGATCCCCCCGAAATGCTCAGGCCTGGAGTACTTTCCCTGGAAGACCTTGAACCTTTCATCGGAAAGGTGGTCTATGATCCGAAAGCGATGGAAATTCACGAGGATACGAAGCCTCTGTCCCCAGGCATGAAATATACGCATTATTCTCCAAGGAAGCCACTTATTCTGGTTATTGATACCAAGACATTCCGGAAAATACCGGAAATGTATGGAGATATCACCTTGATCGGAACTGACCAGGCCCTGGAAGGGCTACCAGGGAAGAATCTGAGGTTGGGAGATGAATCCAGGCCATATGAAGTGGCATATAATCTGTTCAAGGCTTTCAGGCTGTTAGACGATACGGACAGCAGGTGCGGAGTCATTCATGTTCTGGAGGAGCGAGGAATAGGCATTGCGATGATGAATCGCATTAGGAAAGCTTCCAGATTCATTGTATCTGACGAAAATGAACTGAAGAATGTTCTGTGCAAACTGCACTGATACGGCTTTGAGCCGGTATAGAGCCACATTCGCGGATCATTTTAAGATAAATAGTTAAATCATTTCCGTATGTGGCATATGTATGAAGAAGGTCGCAGTCATAATGGGAAGCAAAAATGACTATGAATATATGAAGGACGCAATCACGGTGCTCCAGGACTTTGGTGTTGAAACTGAAGCCAGGGTCGTTTCCGCTCACAGAACACCGCGCTTTATGATTGATTTCTCGTCAGGTGCCGCGGAAAGAGGCATAGAGGTAATCATAGCCGGGGCAGGCGGATCTGCTCATTTGCCTGGCATGACAGCTTCCGTTACATACCTTCCTGTGATCGGTGTTCCAATCCCGACGAAGAATCTCAATGGCATGGATTCTCTAATGTCAATTGTGCAAATGCCGTCCGGAATTCCGGTGGCAACGGTAGCAATCGGGAATTCAAGGAATGCTGGGCTTCTCGCAATCCGTATTCTTTCCATTAAATACAATGATCTGGTCGTGAAGCTAAAGGAGTACATGCAATCTGAGGAAAAGCGCGTACTTGGTGAATCACTGTGAGCAGGATAGGCATTATCGGTTCCGGACAGCTCGGATGGATGATGATCCTGGAAGGACGAAAATTGGGGGACGAATTCTTCGTCTTAGGCGGAGATCAACAGGATCCAGCCTCAAGGATTGCAGACAGGCATTTCGCGTACAGTGAATACAGGGAATTTGTAGATGAGTGTGACGTTGTCACTTATGAATTCGAGCACGTGGATGAGAATGCGCTTGAATACGCAAGTGAACAGAAAAAACTCAGGCCAGGAATAGAACCGGTGAAATTGAAAAGGGACAGAAGCAGGGAAAAACAGTTTCTACAGGCTGCAGGATTTCCCATACCAAGGTTTGCCATAGCCGAGTCACCTGAGGAACTTAAGAGGGCAAGAAAAGATTTTGGCCGGTGTGTCATAAAGGCAGTATCTGGCGGGTATGATGGCAAGGAGCAATATTATCTCAAAGAAGACCAGGATCTTCCAGAAGGCATGCCCGAACAGAAATACGTCATTGAGGACTACATTGATTATGAATACGAAGCGTCAATAATCGTTTCGAGATCCACAAGAGGGGAGATATCGGCACACACGCCGTCTTATAACCTTAACATGAACGGAATCCTCATAAACAATCTTGCACCAACAGAGGATAAGGGAATGCTTGATATAGCTAGAAAACTGGTGTACACGCTCAATTACGTCGGAGTCATGGGGATTGAATTCTTCGTAGTTGCTGGAAAGCCAATAATTAACGAATTCGCGCCGAGGGTACACAATTCCGGGCACCACACTCTCGTTGGATCATCCATATCACAGTTTGAGCAGCATCTTCGGGCCATTACAGGGCTCCCTGTGGGGTCCCCGGAACTCCTTTCACCAAGCGGCATAGTGAACATAATAGGTACAGGGTTAGACTCGATAAAAAGGAACAGCATTCTTAAGATAGGAAGTACGCAAATTTACTGGTATGGGAAGAATGACATCAGGAGAAAAAGGAAAATGGGACACGTCAACTGTGTTTCTTCAACCGAGAACGGGCTGAAGACAAAACTCGGCCAGGTTATGGCCGTAGTTTACGGAAACGATCTGGCAAAGCTGATCTGACCCTCAGAGAATTACCACTGCCTGCACACCTGGAACCGCCTTTATTCTAGATAGAAGGGAGGCCGGTACCGGGGCATCAGTTACGATGGTTGCCTTGGGGTTTTCAACAAGATCAGGGTCATCTCCAATAACCTGACGAATGCTTATGTGCTCCCTTGCCAGGATTTCTGAAACTCCCCATATTATTCCCGGCCTCTTGGCTGAATCCGGAAGTATTTCGATGACGCCCATGCCAACCTTAGAGCTGGCAACTCCAAGGTTGCAAACTGGCCTTATATTCCTGAAAAACTCCATTAGAACAGGGTCCGTGGATATTTTACGGAGTGTTTCGACGACAACTCTCCTATCCACATTTATTGCCGCGGCCAGTGAATTGGGTTTTATCTCTATCCCATCACAATAGATTCTCAGCTTAGAATCAAGGTCCGGCTCGACGTTCAGGCCAATTGAAATCATCTTGCTGACCACTTTCTGCTGGGATGGATTATGAACAAATTTTTTCCTGATCTGATCCCACATATAGTAAGCCAATAGAAGATTTATATAAATTTTGCTTTGACGCCCAGCGCAGAATTATGTGCCGTCAGTTACTCCATCTTCTGACAGTTGAATGACCGTTTCCCCCTCGGGCAGGAAAGGTGAATCTATAAGCCTTGCAATCCTTTTCCCAGCTTTACTCTTCCTCAAGTATACCCTGAATGTGGCAGTATGTCCGACGATGTTTCCGCCAATAGGGGTCGTGGGATCTCCAAAGAAAACATCAGGCCTGGCCGAAACCTGGTTTGTCACGGCGATTATGGCATTGTATATGGTCGAGAACTTGAGGAGGTCATGCATGTGCCGGTTAAGCAACTGCTGTCTTTCCGCCAGGGACCCTCTCCCCATGTATTCCGATCTGAAATGAGAAGTCAGGGAATCCACAACAACCAGCTTTATGTTATACTCCTTCGCGAGCTCCGCAGCTTTCTCCGCAAGTAGGATCTGATGGTGAGAATTGTATGCGCGCGCAACGTGGATTCTCTTGAGTGTTTCCTCAGGGTCGAGTCCTTTTGCCTTAGCCATCTGTACTATACGCTCAGGCCTGAAGGTGTTCTCCGTGTCAATAATCATCGTCTCGGCTTCAAGTCCGCCACTCTCGAATGGCATTGTGACGTTTACGGCAAGCTGATGCATGATCTGTGTCTTCCCAGATCCAAATTCTCCGAAGAACTCTGTTATAGCCTGAGTCTCAAGTCCACCGCCGAGCAGGTCGTCAAGATTCTTGCTTCCAGTGGTGAGTTTCCTCACATTCTTTCTCCTGATAAGGATCTCTTCTCCGGTTTCGAAATTTCCTACGTCAGCTGCCTTTCTGGCGGCGTTGATGATCTTTATGGCGGCTCCTTCCGCGATCCCGCTTACCTCTGACAGGTCTTTCGGCGAAGCCACAGCCAGAGTCATAATGTCATCGTAACCGTTCTCTCTCAATTTCTCTGCCGTTGCTTCTCCTACACCGGGCAGGTCTTCAATCGTGATCTTTTTCGTTTCTTTCTCTTCTTCAGGCATTAATAGAACACCCCGTCGTTAATTTTCAGGCTCTGATCAGTCTGATCTATGGACTTCTTCTGTTCGGCTGCCCCCATGGACGACCTTATTGCATCCACGTTTTCAGGTACCACTATGCTTTCCTGATGTACTGCCTGAATATAGTTAAGACGATCTCCCCGGACACTTACGCTTTCGTCCCAGATAACAATTTCGTAAAGATCTGATCTGTCACGGTTTCCTTCACGAGCGTAATCCATTACCTGCGCTGTTGAAGTCAGGCCGTCCTTTCCGGATATTATCCTGATTCTCCTGTAGTTCCTCCAGGCGTTTATTACTTCAGCTCTTGTAGACGTTTTGTTCAGCTTTGCCTCCACGACATGCACATGCATGAGTGTCGTGGGTACCTTTACCGCAACCGTATCTATGTCAAGACCCTTGATCACCGTCCTGACATCCGGACCATGATGTGATGGGAACTTCAGGCTGGGCTCTATTGCATTAATAGGGCCCTTCTTGCTGTCATTGGGATCTACAGCTCTTCTGATCAGTGTCGCATTTACGTGATTTATTCCCATAGACGAGTGAATCGGATAGAGGCTGCGGGCCAGACCGGTTGTATTGCAGGATACTACTCTCACAGATTTCTTTCCATAACAGTCTTTATAACTGGAGTAGGCATTGAAACTCTCCTCAGCCACATTGCTTGATTCTCCTCCCTGAAAAATTGCATTTACCTTCCCGGTGTATAGTGGTTTGTTCTTTTCTCCGATGCCTTCGGGTGTAGAATCAACCACGATATCACTTTCGGCGATCAGGTCAGGTAGAAGACCTGAAACCTCTATCCCTGCTTCCTTGAACCTTTTAAAAGCATTCTCGTCAGGGACGTAGATGTCAAATTTCCTAGATGCCAGTCTGGAAAGATAGTCCGGGGTGGTCTTTACGATGCCGGTAACCTTCATGTCGGGTTGGAGTGCAACCGCCAGAGCCACTCTCCTGCCTATGGTACCGTATCCATTTACAGCTACTTTTATCATGATAATGTCATGATTGGAGAGAGGTATAAAGAGCTTATTTGAGCAAAATTAAAAAGCCATATCCCGCGTCAGAGGAGCGCATGCAAAAGAATTTTTAAGTTTCGGTAAAATATTGGAGAAATGGCATCACATAAATTTCTTATAGTTATGGTATTATTGCTATTTATACCGTTTCAGGGTATTGCCCAACCAAGTACAAACCATATTTCAATAGGATCGGACTATTACAGTTTCTCTGGCCAAGAAACTGGCGGTTTTCCCGTCAACGAGAGTATGGTGTCATTTTCCATCGACGGCCAGGTTTCCAACGTTTCGCTTATTAGGGGGGAATATGGGACAGGCATAGGTATAGTTACAGACGAGTACAGTGTGTCCTCCTTCCTAGATATGAAATTCAATGCATCCGGGTGCACAAATATCCAGCTGGGATTTACCTGGAACTCTTCCTTAGGCCTAGGTGACACCGATATTGAGTTCCCAATATATTACGGGGCAACTGAAATCTCGGAAATTTCAATCAGTTCTGGCAAGAATTCAACGGTGATTTCCGAACTTGGGAATAGTTATCACCTGTCGGCAGAACCGGCGATGGACAAGTATTACGACCTGAAACTCTTCTTTTCGCCAGATTACGGGCGGGCTTTCTACATGGAGTTGCTTCAAAACAACACGAGCGAGGAGACGCTTCCAGTTGGCATTGACGCTCCATTGCAGTTTACCGGCAACCTTTCAGTAATGGCAGGGGGTACAATCTCTGAGATCTGCCTGTATAACATAACGGATAGTCCCGGTGGAAACGGTTTATTTCCAGCGATATCACTGGATAAGAACTGGGGCAATTTGTCCTCTTGCATACCGCGAAATTTCCGGCCCTCATTTAATCAGGCAGTTGCGCAGACCAATATTAATTCCATGTATTATATGGGCCAGAATTACGACCTGATTTCTTTCAATTACGAGAATCATACCTTCTTAGATTCTGCTACACTGCATCTGAATGGATCTATGAATATCACCGGTATTTACTCTGCAGGGGAGAGTGTCATTATCCTTGCCACCAGTTTGTCAGGAAGTGAGATCTTTGATTACAACACCACATCCTGCTTGATGAGAACGTACAACCTGACAGGTATCGCG
This sequence comes from Thermoplasmataceae archaeon, assembly GCA_038729425.1. Taxonomy (NCBI): domain Archaea; kingdom Methanobacteriati; phylum Thermoplasmatota; class Thermoplasmata; order Thermoplasmatales; family Thermoplasmataceae; species Thermoplasmataceae archaeon. Next base: position 120,140 of record JAVYSB010000002.1, read on the forward strand.
GAAGCGGCAGGAGTTTTTATTGTTGATAACTCTTCTGCGCTCGTTTTCAACAGTAACGGAAATCTAGAATGGCAGGTCTTGCAGAACAACTCGGAAGCTTCCGGATGTTTCTCTCTGTGGAATCCAGTTAATTCGTACAGGATGATCGATGCGGAAGTTCATGGTATACACGTCAATATCACAGATTTATGTCCGGCAAATGAAAGCTTGATCACCATCTCCCTCACCTCCGGCAGTACGGCAGTTCAGGTGGTACACCATTCGAGCTTCTCGGATTATGACGGGATCATAAATGTCACGGGATCGACTTCATCTTCTCATGGGCTCTTTTCCATACTAGAGAGCGGGATCGGCAAGAATAGGACATCCTTCATAATGAACGGCAACACTCCAGAGGAGGTCGGACAATCAAGCGCTCATCCAATTTATCAGGGGGACTTCCAAGTCATAGATTATGACGGCGAATGCCTGTTTCTTGAGAACTCATCCTTCATCGACATGAAAATTCCAGGCTACCAGCTTTCGTCTCTCTGGTTCAATTCGAATCAAACAGTTGGAACGGAAATAAATGCAACTGAAATTGCACTGCTTTACCTGAACAGAACTGATGCATTCTCGGGAAAAAACATCACAATGTCACTTCCAAGCAAGTTCTTCATCAGGGGGAAATCTACACTGGATTTCAATGTGTTATCCGCGCTAAGCTATGGGATCTATATGACTATTGAAAACTTGACTTTCTTCACAAGCGGGGAGAGCGTCGCAATAAACTCTTCGTACCTAGCTAGTGGGGTTTTTACGATGCAGGTCAGGGCAGTAAACCGGGCAGGATACACTTTCTCAGGAAATATAAATTGTACCGTGGATAACGACAACCCCGTAATCGATTCACAACCTGCAAACAACAGCGCAATCTATTACGGCGAAGGCATCTGGATCAACGTTACGGGAATAATGGGGAACATCGGGGAAAACATCTCATCAGAAACATTTATGCTATCGTCGCAGCAGCCTGACAACAGGATTTATGTCCCACAGTCCATGAAAGCTGGGCCGGTTCAGTTCGAGATAAACGTCACTGATGAGTATGGAATGGTTTTCCACCATTACCTCTCGTTTGATCTGATGAACACATCAGGCAGAAACTTCAGTGCAAACATTTACAACGGGGAATATTTCATGACTCCATACATTGCTATGAGATGGTCCGGGATTGAAAACGTATCGCGATACACCATCTCTGTTCTCAGTGATAAGGCTGACACTAATTATTGCACCAGCAAAGCCGGTATCAACCTATCTCTCTGGAACGGAAGCTTTGCCATATTGATAGTGCCTGTATTGCCGGATGGTCAAATACTCCCTGCTCATGAATACAACATTACGGTGATGGAATATGGTCCGGGGTTGATCGTAAATACCAGTGACATGGGACAGTATTCATTTTTTGGGAATTCTGCCAATGACACCTTTACTGCGGAAATATCCTCCAACGTTACAGCGCACATTGATGCAGAGTTCTATTCCCCATCAGGTGCGCAAGTGGAGAGTATTTGGGGAAATGACAGCCTGAATGTGAGTGTGAGTGCCCAATCAGCTGGGTTCAACGAAAATGGAATATACACACTGAAGTACTCTGCAATTTCCCTGAGCGGATCATCAACATCTGGGGAGATCCACATCATGGTTAACAACACAATACCTGTGATTCAGGGCAAACGCGGTTATATATATTATACTAACAGTACGCTTATCAATACGGGCATTGAACCATCCTCCGGAGAAAGATCATATTACAGCCTAACCAGAGACAATTTCGATACTGGATATCTGGATCTGATAAATGAGACCATGAATCTCCCGTACGGGCAGGGGCTTTATAACGTATCACTGAAAGAAATCTCTTCAAGTGGGAATACCGCATACTGCAATTTTACTGTCATGTATTCACGTTCGAATCCAGAGATAGATATTTCAGCCTCTGGGTACCAGTTGAGATATTCGAATTACACGGTGATACATTACGTCCTCCATGACAGCGTACCGATAACCGTGATGACTTTAGGTGCTGGAAACAGAACATTTTCGGTAAAAGATCCGGAGGAGACAGGAAACATTATTGTTGTCTTTCCCTCCAACGGCAAGTTCAATATCACAGTTTCCGCGGTCGATGAATGCATGAATTCCAATAATTCCAAGATCATAGTATGCAACGTAACATACTACGTAAACCTGACCACAGCATCAATGGATACGAGCATATTAGGCCAACATGGAGCATTCAGCCTTAGTATGAGGGGATCAGAAATACAGAACATTAACGAATCCTGGTACATAAATGGAGTCCTCATCGGCACAGGGTCACACTCTTCAGCTAACCTCCCGCTTGGCTATTCGAATGTAACATGTACGCTCGAGTATGACGGGCATGTAATCATATTGACCAGGCATGTCTTCGTTGTGGGCTTTTACCCAGAGTTTGCGGCTATGGCTGCCTTATTTTCAGCAATTGTGTTCATTTACGTGAGATCTCTGACAAAGAGAAATGAGGCAAGGGACTGCATACTCAAGAACTCTGGCAAGGAGATTTCAGATGTAACGAGAATTGGCAGGAAGGCAGGAATACCGAAAGCTTCCACAATGCGACAGATCAGGAATCTTTCAAGGCAGCGTGATATTAGGAAAGAACGGGACCTCAGCGGAAACGTATATATCTTTGTCAATGAGCGGGAAAAACCATGAACGCCACAAGATCTAAGGAAATTATCCTCCACTTCCAAAACTACGGTCGTACGAAAAATATGGAAAAGATTTTTAAAAAGGTTATAGATAGGGAGAAACTAAGCGGGTATAGATGAATCATTCTTTTGTTGCAATAATAACTGTTCTTTCGGTAATGGCGCTTGTTATGGGGCCAGCGATTGCCTCAGCTTCAGCACCGACCCTGACGCCACCACCTGCCACCCTTCCGCCGGTAACTTATTATACAAACCCAAACGAGGGGACGCACTATACAATCTCGACACCTGAATGGAACAGTTTCTTGGCAGATATAATAGATAACAGATCATACGTGACACATAACTTCACTCTTGATGTGTATCAGCCGCTCATTTTATTTGACCTCAGCTATTCCGGACTGAACTACTATGGTGCCCAGTTTGTCAGTGCTCTTTCCCATATAGGCTTTCCCAGTGTCCAGAATATGTCACTTGCATTCAACCAGACAAAGAACCTGCAATCCCAGATAAAAGGTTACACCAATATACAGGCACTGGACGCTGGAGCATATCCGGCTTTCTCCTGGTCTCTTCCGGTTGTGCACAGCACCAGCACTGAATACGAGGAAATTGGATCGATCGTCGCCTTGGTTGGCGTTATATTCGTGCTTTATTTCATATTCAACAGGAAAAAATAAACGGGGCGCATTTCGTGGATACGCCTGGGAAAGAAATCTGATGAACAGTAAAGTTGAGGATAGGGTAGTATGTATCACCGGGGCTTCCGGGAGTATCCTTGGCATACGACTCCTTAAGCAGCTGGGTAGAAAAGGTACGCACCTCGTAATCTCGGACAGTGCGAAAAAAGTTATCGGCCAGGAAACAGAATATGCTGTTTCGGAAGTCGAGCAGTTGGCGGAACACGTATACAGTGATAAAGACATTGCAGCCAGAATTAGCTCAGGAAGTTTCAGATTCTCTTCTGCCGTTATAATGCCGTGTTCCACTTCTACATTGTCAAGAATATCCTCCGGAATTGCCGACTCGCTAATAACCAGGGTCGCCTCGGTATCAATCAAGGAAAGACGGAAACTGATCCTTGTCCCAAGGGAGACCCCATTGAGCACAATAACGCTTGAGAATATGGTCAGGCTCTCAAAGGCGGGGGTCATAATTGCACCATATATGCCAGCCTTCTACACCAAACCGAAGAATGTTGATGATATGGTGGACTTCATGGTGTCCAGGGTGCTTGACTTGATGGATGTAAGCAATGAACTCATCAGGAGATGGGATGGACCAGAGTGAGAAGTTCCTAGTCGACGGGATGCTCGGAAAATTGTGCCGATGGATGCGATTTATGGGCTATGACACAGAGTATGCCGGCAGTGAAATATCCGATGGCGATATAATCAAGAAATGCCTTCACAATAAACGCAGGCTTATAACGATGGATATTGAACTATCTGATCGATTGGAGGGAACACTTCTCCTGAGATCATTCAAATTGGATGATCAGATAAGAACTGTTCTCGGGAGGTTTCCCATCAGCGCGGAGTTAGCCATGACAAGGTGTCCTGAATGCAATGGTATACTGGAAAAGAAAAGTAAACCAACAGCAGGTTTCATTCCGGCAGGTGTGAGGTCAAGGTTCCAGGAATACATGGTTTGCAACAACTGTGGCAAGACATATTGGAAAGGATCGCACTTTGACAGGATAACCGCAAAGATCGCGAAATTGAAAGGTCTGAAAGATGAGAATCCTAGCTGATCAAAAGGATGAAGCGTGGAAAACCATATACGTCGAGGACATCGATGATCTGTGGTATCTTCACAATATTTTCCGCCCGGGAGATGAGATACGGATGACCGTCCTGAGGAGAATGGAAAAGCAGGACGATCTTATCAGATCCAAGGAACAGTCCAGAAAACCCGTAAATCTAACCATAAGGATAGAAAGTGTCGAGTTTCAGGAATTTGTGGATAGGTTAAAGATCCTGGGTACCGTTGTTTCGGATTCCGAAGATCTGCGTGGTGAACATCAATCTTTCCTCATATCCCCCGGAACTTCATTTGACCTAGGGAAGATAGAATGGAACACTGAGGAGTCAAAACTTATAAAGGAGGCTCAGTCACACAACTTCAGCCAGGAATACATATTCATCAGCCTAGACGATGAACAAGCTACGTTGTCTCTAATGCGAAGCTATGGAATACAGGTAGCTGGAAGGATAGACTCGCTTAAGTCCGGAAAGTACTATGAATCCAATTATTCAGAAAAAACATACCTTGCGGAAATTTCCTCCACCTTGAAACCCATGTTGAAAAAGGATTCAGTAATCCTGATTCTCGGTCCGGGGTTTACGCACGATCACCTCTATTCCTTCCTAAGGGCAGACAATGATGTCGGTAAATACCAGATCTACAATTTCTCGACCTCAAGGTCAGACCAGAGCGCAGTATACGAATTCCTGACAAAACCGGAAAGCGACGAGATATTTTCAAAATCCAGGTTGCTCAAGGAGGGAAGGCTTATTGAAGAGTTCATGAGGGACCTGAAATTGGGAGAGAAAGCTGCTTACGGCTATGAAACAGTGCTGAAATCAATTGAAGCAGGGGCCGCAGATAAACTCATGATTACTGAAGAGGAATTTAGAAAGGAAAGATCACGTATTGTGCTTGATGGCGCCACACATTCAGGATGCTCAATACATATCTTCAGCTCGGAGACAGAGGCAGGAAGGCTAGTAAGGAGCTTTGGCGGGTACTGTGCCATACTTCGGTACTGATGCGGTTTACGTCAAGCCAAATCCCTGTACAATCACGAAAAGATAAATATAACCTGAAGCGTTATTCCGTGAGCGCTCCGATGGTGTAGTCCGGCCAAGCATTTCGGCCTTTCAAGCCGACGACTCGGGTTCAAATCCCGGTCGGAGCATCAGCTCCATTCCCGCTGGATTTTGTACTAGAAAAAATTTCACCTTCTTTGCCTCCTGTATTGCTGCGTCCTGGGACGGATGGAGATATACCTGGGTGCTGGACAGATCCTCCTGCCCCAGGAGCCGGGAAATATAGTATACGGACACACCCTGCTTCACAAGCTCTGTCGCATAGGTATGCCTGCCAATATGCGGGTGAAATTTCACGCCTGCCTTCAGGGCTACAATCTCGCATCTCCTTCGAAAATACTCATAGGCCATCTTTTCTATCAATGCTATCATAGAGTCTATCCCCTCTGCCCTTGTGTTTGTTACGTGGTTGATAAATGGTTCATTATGCTGGTGAGAAGCAACTTCATGAGCCTCGCAACATCATTCATCGCATATATGGATGAATGAATGATCCATGAATATCAACTCTGCCAGACATTTTTTATTTTTCCAAATTAGTTGGAAAATACGAGAACTATCATCCAAATCCATATGTATGCAAAGCGGTATGCCCGTGGCATACTGGTCTGACCATAACAATACTTATTAACCTTAAGAGGGTTGAGACGAATGGATGGAGTTCCGAATATCAAAAATTTGTGCAATTCAACCTTGGTATAGTAGAAATTGATACGGTGGGGGTAAAAACAGCGTGACAATGTTATACAGGGACGTAGATAAAGTCATAGGTTATCAGTTTTCAGTCTCTATGGTACAGAATCATCCTCTAATCCCTCTCGTGGAAAAGGAGTTCGGTGAGGTGCCTCTGCATTTGGACAGGACAAACGGTGAGGAATTCATTGACCTCTTCATTCAGGGGGAAAAGGCTCGACACATAGAAAGCATTGTAGGTGCATATAGCCATCTTATGCGGGGCGATCTGCTGACCATAAAACTGAAATCGAGTGAGATGGGTGCGGTTTCAGACATCATTGAAAAAATACTCTCGGTGAAAACAATAATCCCTAGTTCCATCTATCTCTCTAATTCCAGAGTCCGTGCGGATTACAGGTTTCACGTCTCCGACCTAGGCCAAATATCCTCTTTAGCTGGGGAGATACTATCTTTGATGAATAACATGGAAATTGTAGCCCTCGGACCTGATCCGGGAGGCATACAGGCACTAAACGCAGTGAACAGGAGAATTCCGCTCTCATTTGTCTCCTTTGAAACGGACCTGCCGGGGGAGATCGTCAAATCGGGGATGAAAGATGCGTTTTTTGAAGTAAATTACTCCCACAGTGAAAGGGAAAAAATGAAGGCACTTGCGATAACTACAGAATCAAATGTTCCAGCATCCTGGCGAAGTGTTTCACAGGGAAGCGGACTTTATGCAGCTGACATAGACTCCCCGCTGGTGAACCGTGTTAGAAACGACGCGAACGAACGCCACATTCCAAGGGCCGCTACCATTATGAAGATCAATGGCGACAAACTGAGAGCTTCTGCTTTTCTACCCAAGGCTCTCCTGAGAGAGTATCTTGAAATGCTGTATGTGGCTTCAAGAAAGGTCCCTGACTCATCCTTCAGGCTGAGTTCAGTCCGCGATTACAGCCAGGAAATCTGGGAATGGGCATGAGGAAGCGGAATCGAAGCATCAATTAAGTTGAAAATATGAACATCAATGTCTCAGCTGATCATCGGATTTTAATAAGGATTATCCCTTTTATACAGATTTATAATACTTCTGCGTGGATATTCAGGTAACCGGTCTCTCAAAGACCTATTACGGGGGTAACCTTGCACTGGATGAGGTAACCTTCAACTTAAGTCATAATGGCATCTTCTCGCTAATAGGTAAAAACGGAGCAGGCAAAACAACCCTGATACGGGTGTTGTCCACCCAACTGATGCCTAGTGCTGGAAAAGCCAGCGTAAATGGCTATGACGTAATCAAGCAGGCAAGGGAAATCAGGGAACTAATAGCTGCTGTGCCGCAGGAGGCAAGGGCTGTTCCCTGGATGACTCCCCTGCAAACCATAACCTCATATCTTATGTGGAGGGGCTATACTCATTCCACCTCATTAAATATGGGAAAAGACACGCTCAGGATGCTGGGTTTGGAAGATCAGGAAAAACAGAAGAACAGAAACCTTTCTGGCGGGCAGAAAAGAAAGGTTTTGGTTGCAACGGCACTCGCCAGCGAAGCAACGCTCATATTCATGGATGAGCCTACCACAGGCCTGGATTTTATTTCAAGGAAAGAATTGTGGGGAATCCTCAGGGCCCTTAAGAAGGATAGACTCATTGTTCTCACAACACATTATCTGGAGGAAGCAGAGGAACTGGGAGACATAATTGGGGTAATGAACCATGGCAGATTGGTGGGATTTGGCACGCTTGAGGAACTTAGGGGGCTGACAAAATTTCCACTGAGCATACGGATCTTTTCAGGAAACTATGTAGTCGGGGAACTGGATGGGGAAGCCAAAGCACTCCCAAACAATGTTACGCAAGTTTATACCACTGAGGATGGGGCAAATGGAATCGTCAATGATCTGCTATCAAAACATATCAAGTTTACAGTTCAGGAAATATCACTCAATACGATATTTGAGACTCTGGTAAATGGGGATGAAGAGGGTGAATAGAAGCAGGGGTAGCCAACTTTATGCTTCGATTCTTGTCAATTCCGTATACGCCATGCTTAACTATCCCGTCACACTGATCAGCACGCTTCTGGCGCCATTGTCTATCCTGGCAGTTGTGACATTCGCAAGCAAAGGGACATTGTTGCCTGTTGCCGCCGAAGGAGCGTTGATAATGACAATGGTAACGAGCGGTACTGCAATGCAGGGTGACTTATCTCACCTGAAGAACGACATGAGGCTCCAGGATATGGTTGTCAGTTCACCAACCGGCCCTGGCATTTACGTGTTTGGAATGGCACTGTCGGAAATTGTTTATTCCATACCGACGCTTTCCCTGCTGGTAATATTCAATGTACTGTTCGTAAAAACTGACGTGGCTGGTGCCTTCATTATATTCTTTGACATGGTTACAATTTTCGCGTTCTCAATTTCACTTGGTTTTCTCCTATCCACTCTATCATCTGACATAGTCCAGAGCTGGGCTTTTTCAGGAATACTCTCACCTATACTTACCACGATCCCGCCCGTTTATTACCCAATATCATATATTCCCATACCGTACAGGTATCTGGCATATATTTCTCCAACAACATACGCAGCCCAGATAGCCCAGAACGCAGTTGGATTCCAGAGTCTCTCTGTGGCTACAGTTTTACTCTACTGGCTCATACTGGTAGGTATCACCGTTGTGATAACGTACCTTGCTCTCAAGCGATCGAGATGGAGAGAAATCTGAAACTCTTTGATCAATATCTTTGGTAAATATTGGTCTATTACCCTGGATAATATTATAGAAGTTAACGGATTTATTCTAGAAAATATAACGGAAAAAAATGAAAGAATGCAGTACCGTTTCCTTTTCATCCTCAGCCAATCTTGGACCAGGTTTTGATACGTTGGCCATTGCACATACAGCTTTCTCTGACAGGATCACAGTTTATCCGCTTGACCATGGGTCTGAAAAAAGGATCGCCGTTGATTGCGAAGGTATTGCCGGGGATCCCCTCGCCAATACGGCTGGCAGGGCGGCTGGAGCATTACTGGATGAAACAGGAATAAGAGACGCGATTAAAATAGTGATCCACAAGGGTGTACCGTACGGCCTGGGTCTGGGGAGCAGTGGATCTTCCGCGGCTGGAGCAGTGAAAGCAATTAATGAATTGTTCAGCCTTGATCTCCCGTTGAACGACCTTGTCAGGTTTGCGATGGAAGGAGAACGTGCATCTTCAGGTTCTCCGCATGCGGACAATGTCTCGGCGAGCCTGTTTGGGGAAATTGCCTTTGTGCAATCAACATCTCCAGTCAAGGTCAGGAAATTTTCCATGGATGAGCGGATCAAGATACTGTTGCTGATCCCCAAGATACATATTGCCGAAAAGACCAGAAAGGCTAGGGAGATGGTCCCTCACAGCGTAACGCTGGAAGACCATATACAGAATTCAAGGAGGTTGTCTGGATTAATCATGGGGCTGCAAAACGGAGATCGTGACCTTATCGCGGAAAGTATGCACGATGATATTGTGGAGAAGGCAAGGCTCCCTATGTTCCCTTTCTATCCGGAAGTGAAGGAAATGTCTCTCAAGAACGGTGCCATAAGCGTTTCCGTGAGCGGCGCTGGGCCAAGCATTTTGGAATTCACAGACTCACGGACAGACATCAGATCAATTATAAGTAAAGCTGAATCTATATTTGCCAGGACTGGGGTGCCATTTACATACTGCAAGTGCGATATAGCTGGAGGTGCCTTCGTTGAATGACAATACTAGGTACGTAAGCGGGAAAATTGAAAAACAATTTGGTTCGTTATCATTCCCAATATACCAGACAAGCGCATACCTGATGCCACTTGGGGAAAGATACAGGTATTCAAGGGAATCAAACCCCACGGTAGAAGCTCTCTCTGAAAGGATAGCCAACCTCGAGGGTGCTGAATCGGGCCTGTCGTTCTCTTCCGGAATGGGCGCAGTTACCACTACCCTCCTAGCTCATCTCAAGCCGGGATCCAGGATTATTGTCCCGAGGGATCTGTTTGCAAGGACGTACAAATTTGCTACCAGTTTTCTATCTAGGTGGAATGTATCTGTCAGAATCGTGGATCCCGGCAGCGATAACATGATTTCAGAAATTGAAAAAGGTGCGGATGTAGTTTTCTTCGAGAGCATAACCAACCCCATTCTCCGTGTTAACGACATCCCAGCAATATCCAGGTCCGCAAAAAAAGCGGGATGCATGGTCATGGTCGATTCCACACTTGCGACACCTGTGAACCAGAACCCGCTTGCCCTTGGCGCAGACGTTGTAATTCACAGTGCATCTAAGTTCATAGCAGGCCACAATGACGTTATAGCCGGGCTTGCTGCTGGAAATGAGATTGCTGTCCAGAAGGTGGATGATCTGAGGCGCACACTGGGAACTTCGTTGGATCCAAACACGGCATTCCTCGTAATGAGGGGAATCACAACTCTCAAGGTCAGGATGGACGCCATAAATCGTTCTGCCTTTGAAGTATCCAGGTGGATATCGGATCATAAGCTGGTATCTGAGGTCATGTATCCGGGCCTTGCTGATCATCCCGATCACTCTTTTTCAGGGAATATACTAAGGGGGTTTGGAGGCGTTGTATCTTTCCGGGTAAAGAATGCAAAGGGAAAAGAAGAAAAATTCATGGAGAATCTTCACCACTGCATTCCGGCAAACACACTTGGCGGATCGCAGACAACTATTTCCCACCCATTTACCATGTCTCATCGTGGCCTCTCTGTCGAAGAAAAGGAGAGAATCGGTATAACGAGTGACCTGTTTCGGCTTTCTGTCGGTCTTGAGGATATAGCTGATCTAATGAACGATCTCGATTATGCAATGAGAAAAATACAGGATTGAAGGGCCTCGGGCATCAGGCTTTCGCCGATGAAACGCTCTTCTGTCTCTCCACAAAGGAAGCGACTTTATCGAAGAAACCCTGAGGGTTATCCAGATAAGCAGCATGGGTCGCACCATCTATTATCTCAAGATCAGAATTCCTGACTAGCCCCTTTAGCATAACTCCGTCATCTTTCTTGATAACATCGTCGTTTTCACCCCAGATTATTAAGAGCGGTGACCCGATCTTCGCAAGTTCATCCCTCATGGCACCAACGCCGGCGGCGCCAACAACTATCGCACTGGAGACAAGTTCCGGATAGTCTATTATTGTCCTGAGCGCTATTCCGCCACCCATAGAAGCTCCCATAAGCATAAACTGGTCTAGTCCGAGTTTGCTGGCAAAGTCGAAAACAAATTTAGACGAATTCTTAAAGTTCCTGGAAAATTTATATAAATTATCATCCGTGGAATTTCCAAAACCGGGATAGTCTGGCGCGTATATGTTCATACCAAGTTCCGCGAATTTTTCAAATGCCCCTGAATCAATCCAGATTTCTGAAGTAAAGCTTCTTCCGTGTAGCAGGATTATGGATACCTTATTTCCTGGCTGAATCCTTGATCTGTAGAAAACTTTTGAACCACCCAGGTTCACGATGGTCTCGTTTATCATGGCTGTATATCATTTGTTAGTATTTGTGCATTTTTAATCGCTGAATCTGTTTCATATATTGACCCAATGTCCTATGGTTTCTACGCGCCGCACTCTCCGCGCCTGGCCTTAGAACCTGTCGGGTTTTACTACCTATCTGGTTGCAGATCTTCTGATGTTTACCTATATTGCAGGAAGGATGCTGAAAATGGTATTCAGATAAATTGGGACAAGATCAGAATGTTATGACCTGGTACCCATTGTTGACGTAATGTGCTATTCTTTCTCCAGCAGGCATCAGTTCTACGCCAAATGACAGCAATTTATCCTTTATCCCACCTTTCTCCGCAATAAATACGCATGCGGAATCCACAGCTTTTCCATCTACTAGCTGCTTGATCATATCTCTTGTGGATCCATCCGCCTCAGCTATGTACTTCTCGCTTGGCCCGAAGAACAGGACTTTCAAGTCATCATATCGTTTTGCCGATAGAGATCTGGCAGCGACGGCTATACCCGCTTCTGCTTTAGCACTTGCTTCTTCACCGCTCACAATCAGGAACAAGACTTTTGTCATAGAAGGGTTATTACAACATGAATATTAATTGATACGCATGTCAAGCTCTCGTTTCAAGCTGTCACTTTAGTTTATGAACGCTATCCTCTCAACTGTCATAATATATATGGGTAATCTGTATGGGTCTATCGGGTATCCATGGAATACAGGGAATTCGGGAAGACAGGGTTTAAGACATCTATAATCGGCATGGGAACGTATTATGATCCGGGCTGGATAGTTACTGCAAAGTTGTTCAGGGCACAGCCGAATGTTGCCAAACATCTCGAAGCCATCAAAACTGGTCTCGATGGAGGTATAAACCTGATCGATACTGCGGAGCTCTATGGCTCAGAGAACATTGTCGCCAGAGCAATAGAAGGCAGGAAAAGAGAAGATCTCTTTATCGCAACAAAGGTCTGGCGATCCCACCTTCACCATGATTCCCTCATCAAGGCGTGCAAAAAGAGCTTGAGGAACCTTAATACAAATTATATCGATCTTTACCAGGTACATTTCCCGAACGGCCGCGTACCGATACAGGAAACCATTGGTGCTATGGAGTATCTCGTCGATCAGGGCCTGATAAGGCATTTTGGCATAAGCAATTTCAGCATGAAACAGATGGAAGAAGCGGAAGATGCGACCAAGAAATATGAGATAACATCCACACAGATGAATTACAGCCTAGCGCACAGGAATATAGAGAAAGATATCCTGCCACACTGCATTGAGAATAATATTGCAGTACTGCCTTATTTTCCGCTCGCTCATGGAAAACTCTCAGGACAGGATAGATGGCCTGCAGAAGCAGCCGATCATTTAATGAAAAAGCACGGATTACGGGAACCGTCTACACTTGCGCTTGCATGGCTGACAAGCAAGTGGAAGGGGATTTTCCCAATACCTCGTGCATCAAACCCGCGTCACGTAAAGGAAAACTTGAATGCAGGTGCGATAAATCTCGACACCGAGGACATGAAGGTGCTCGATGATGCTTTTCCGGCCTGATGTGGTGCCTCACCGATCTATAGATACGACCTAGAAAAGTGGCCTGAAAATCCTGTCTCTTTCATATTTCCACTCCTCAGGCTGATACGTGCATGTTACCCCAAACGAATCACATAAACTCTCTATCGAGTATCTGGTTGACTCCCACCATGGACTCATTCCAGAGGAGTCCTTAAGAGTGTCAAGGTTCAACCCCGCTTTCTCAATCAGGCGGGAAGCTCCTCTGTAAATTTCAAATCTGTCAAAGATTATCCTCGATCCAGTTTCTGCAGCAGCAGATATAACCTCTCTGAGGTTCTCTCTTGAATCGTTCAAACCTTTCATCACTGGTCCAAGGAAGATCCATGTGCTGATACTTTCGGCGCTTAGTGTCTTCAGTGCCCTTACACGTGACTGTGGGGGTGGAG
>JAVYSB010000002.1:133965-170952 GCA_038729425.1 Thermoplasmataceae archaeon
ATAACCTCTCTGAGGTTCTCTCTTGAATCGTTCAAACCTTTCATCACTGGTCCAAGGAAGATCCATGTGCTGATACTTTCGGCGCTTAGTGTCTTCAGTGCCCTTACACGTGACTGTGGGGGTGGAGATCCCGGCTCAATAAGGCTCCACATTTTTGGATCGAGGGTGGTTATCGTCATCCCGACATCCACAAATTTCTTGTGGCTAACGAAGATATCTCTATCCCTTGTTACCAGGGGTGATTTTGTCTGGACAGTAACCCTGAACCCGTTCTCTGTGAGCATCTTGATAGATTCTCTGGTAAGCCTGTACTTTCCCTCTATTGCCTGATATGGATCCGTTATGGTAGATACCCCTACAATACCCCTCTTCCTCCCAGTTATTTCCTTTCTAAGGGTCTCAAGCAGATTGGTCTTGACTGCAACGACACTTCCCCAGTTTTCACGCGGTTCTCTCTCGGAGGTAAAGTCAATGGCAAAACAATAGATACAGGCGTGGAGACATCCCATATAAGGGTTGAGTGCATAATTCAGTTCGGGCAGGCCTGATTTTGACAGTGCATGATTCGTTTCAATCTCCATAATCCTGATTTTTCTGTCTTTGAGCTTCATAAAGATCAAAGGTACCTGTCAAGTCCTCCATATGCAAGAATCTGGTCCAGACCGGACTTCTGCCTCCAGAATTTCAGGGGGACGGTAAGGAACGATCCAATGTAGTTTACAGCCTCGTCGTAGCTGCTGAACCTTTCCGGTTTCGACCTGAACATCTCCCTAACGTTTTCTCTGACGTACCAGACTCCTACTGGAAGGTTGAAACCTGGATATATCTCTCTCCAGAGAGTAGCGGCACCCTGTCGCTGCATTCCGTTCAGAGCCTCTAGCGCTGCAAGTTTGGACGAATAGTAACAACCGCCAATTCCGGGATAGTCCTTCCTGCCGCCATACATCTCGTAATCGATCTCGACAAACGCGGTTTCGCTCCACTGGTTCCAGGTGCTGCCGGGGTACCAGGCTTCTCCCCATTCAAACATCCAGTTCCTTGGTGACAGAATAGCTGTAAAAAGATTACCAGGGGTCTTCCTAACATAAGCCAGAAATTCTCCTAGCTGCTGTTTCTGCTTTATGGTCTTTGTCAGTTCGTCCGATAGGTTCTTGTCCGCTGCAGTTATTGCCCATCTGGTTGGTACTGCCTTTCTCTGTTTCTTGACTCCGAGTGCACCTACGCTCAGGATCTTGGATATCCTTGTGACATCCATACCCCTCCTGTACATGTTATTCATGCCCTCCGCCGCAAGCAGATCGGTATCAGAATATATCCTATCGACATATCCTTCAACGCTTGCGTTTCCAACTGTAAGTCTTTTGACAGGGGCCGCGGGCCCCATTGGAGAGACATGTTCGTCCAGTATGATCTTTGAGCTCTTCATGTTCTTTGTGAATTCCATCTCCACTTCTACTGGCTTCCCGGAGAGTGACATAAGCTGAATATCCTGAAGTGTAGAGTCCGGGGATGAAAGATTCTTCACGTTAATTTCCATCCCACCCCTTAAGAGTGAAAGACGCATGGAAAGGAACTCTTCCAGCCCAATTTTCATCCATTTGGACGGGTCTTCATAAATGCTTGTATCACCATGTAGATTTGGGGCTGAAGGATAGATATTGACCTTGGGATAACCGAAACGGCCCACAAATACCGAGGGTGGCGTTGATCCATCAATTTCGTTTCCATTAAATGCCTTGATCTTCGGCTGAAGGAGATTCTTTACAGAAATAGGGCAGTAGGAAAGCCCGCACAGTAATTTTCCTCCCCGGCACCTGATGCAGAGCGATGCAGGAATCCTGTAAGCCGTCTTGAACTCCATCTCAGATTACTTATCTACGACGGATATTAAAGATGTTCTACTAGGTTAAAAAATGAGAAAGTGATAGGATAATCCAGCACTTCCGCTCACTGCGGAAATAATTTAATGCAGAATTAAATGATAATTGCTATAATCTTAAATACCCGGAACTATTATTAATCTACATGGAAAGTTCAGGAGATAAACAGAAACCTGCAGGGCGTTCTGGATCTTTGGGATTAGGGATCCTGTTTCTCATAGCATTCATCGTTGCTATGGTAATATTATTCACGGATGAGAACCTCCAGACAGACTTCGGATCAACAGGGAAATATTATATCCACTGGTACGGCATGCTGATAATGGCGATTGTCAGTCTGGTTGCGGCAATCATACTTTTTGTAAAGAGCAGGAGAGGTCTGATCCTTGCCGGTTCAATTGGGTCAATAATCCTTGCTCTGTTCATGGTAGCAGACATTGCCCTTTACAGCATGGTAGGCTTCAGCAGTCCTGGTGACTTTGCTACCTATCTCTTCGGAGTGACAAAATACCCGGGAGTTTTGAGCTATATTCCGGGCTTGTATGATTTGCTTTTTATCGTTTACATAATTGGTGCTGTTGTGGGATTTCACTCTTCCAGCAGAATGAAATAATATAACAGCACACCATTTTCCTTTTTTCTAAACCCCTGGTGCAAATCCGTGTTAGTGAAGGTCTCTTGATGCCAATGGCCATACAAGATATGAGAAACCCCGCCTGAACTTCCTGCTGGCAATTATAAGCGAGAATACTTCCAGCGCACAAGCAAATGGTAACGCTACCAGGTCCCGTCTATACTTCCTTGCAAATAAAGCAAGGATTGAAAGAAACTTCCCCCTGTCTGATCTTATTAGGGTGGTCAGCACGGCAGGATCCATCTTCATCCTTAGGAGTTCAAGATGACCGAAATTAATCCGAATTCTCTGTATTAGAAGTTCTATCAGGGTTGGTGGTATCATATTTCTCACTGTCAGGGCATCATCATAAAAGACGCCATAACCATTTTCTCTGGCGTTAATGCACAGGTACGCGTCATCATTGATCACTAACGGCAGCTCGTTTACGAATTTTCTCCTTATCGCCAGGAATTCACCTCCATGGGCGTTAAATCCACACCGGGAGAGATAAGATAGTTCCACATCGTGAAGTTTCCAGAAAACTGATCCTACAATGCCTGTGAATCCCCTCGTCCTCTTCGGAACTACGCGCGGCACAACTGCTCCAACCTTTTCACTGAAAGCCAGTAATGATCTTTGGAATATGTCAGCATTGATCTCAATGTCGCCAGAAAGAAGGAATACGTATTCTCCCTCTATATACTTAATCGAACGGTTCAGTGCGATACATTTTCCCCCTCTTTCCTCTTCTATTTCCACTATAATTCTAGGGTCATTCAGATGTTTAATATATTCAGAATCGGCGCCAGTTCCCCCACAAACCAGTACTATCCTGTCAACGTCTGAAGATATCACTACCCTGACAAGATCATCCAGCATCTTCCCATCATTGTAGCTGGTTATCACGACGGTGGAAACCGGTATCATAGGTCAATCCTCTAAATATGATCGATTCAATTCAGCGTACTTTTCAGTCTCCAGGTAAAAAGCATGTAGTCTGGCTACGGTCCTGAACCGGTTCTTAAATTCACCTCGTTTCTCGAAGGACCGGTTCGCTATAAGGTTCTTGAGATACAACCAACTTGCGAGTATGATAAACGAGAAAAGTTCCACAGGCCCGGGTCTTGCACGAGTGGCCGATCCATGTGGTACCGGTCCACAGTCTTTAAAATCCGGATAAACCCTTCTTATCTCCGGGGAAGATGAGAGCAGGCTTTCATAGTAATCTTTGCCCTTTAATGGAACAGCATTAATAGAATCGCGTACAGGGAGACCTGAAATAACGCTCCCATAGTACTGCAGAGCAAACCTGTGGTCAAAATTGAGGCTCAGGCATATGTCTCTGTTTCCGAGCAACCTTCTTATGATGAATGCCCTGAACATTTCTGTCCAGAGTCTGTTTTCCCTCACAATTAAATAAATGTCAATGTCATCCTCAGGGTCCGGTGTGTAAGAAACCGATCCGGAGACCCCAGCAAAGAGGATATCTTCACACTCTATGGCTCTCACAAACTTCTCAGCTTCAGACAGTTTCAATCGTCTTACCGAGCGTTCAGTAGCATCTGTTGACGATAAAAAACTTAGCCCCTCGGTCTGGATTCTCAACACAAGAACACATCTCTGGATATATTTAATAGAAACAGCTAATTAATACTATCTATTATGTGCGATGAATTACAAATTCATTAACCTAAATATAATTATAGCCTCTAAAATGCCTATAAATTTAAGATTTGTCAATTAGCAAAGAGACATCATACGCTCTTAGAATTCTTAAGAGCGATCAGGAAATGGTCTCCAAGATATTTCCAGGGCCACTTTTCGCTGATCATACGGTCGAAAGAACTTAACAAATCAAATTCCCTGCTCACCCCATCGATTATCCGGTTGAAATTTGATGGAGGTAGTATGACTGGTACGCCGGCTATCTCCACGCTGTGGAAAAAATTGCCGAATATTTTCATGAATTCATTTATGCTGAAAGAATAAACATCAATGCAGAATCTCGACCTTCCTTCTCGGATCGGGTTTTTAACCCTCCAGAACAATTTCTGCGGTTTAAGGGAAAAAATATTTGCAAGTGTTTCGGTAATGCAGTATTTATTATACACGCCAGCAATGAAATAGCCCGTTGGCTTGATCAGGCTGCTGAGAGCCGATGGGAGTCTCTCTATCTCAGGTTCGCAGTTGAGCGCACCATATGTTGAGTATCCCAGATCAAAAGCACTCTCCCCAATGGTAGATACAATTTCATCAATGTCTGAAGCTCGCATTTTAGCAGTGGTCAGCATTGAGCTGCAACCCATCTTTCTCGCCTTTTCCTTGATATTGTCAAGCATCCTCCCTGAAATATCAAGAGCAAAAATCTCATGGCCCTCCTTCAAAAGTTCTAATGTTTCAGCCCCTGTACCACAACCTATCTCGACAATCCGTGCCTCTTTAGAGGAATACTTCCTGATCATCTCCAGTGATCGTTCCCTGAGAAGCATGTTTATCCGGTTTCCGAAGATGTGATTATCATAATTGTCGGCAACGCTGTCAAATTCTTCCTCGAGCCAGTCATAGTAATTTGATTCAACAGTTTCCTTGCTGCCATTCTTGTTGATCCTAATAAACCTCGCAGGATTGGAAAAGTATCTGGATACGTAGTCCAGTCCATACTTACCCGTGAACATTCCTATTATGCGATTCTTATCCTCTAGCGACGTGACAAGAGTTGGAACCCCCTCAATCACGTTTCCATCAACTATCAGGGAGGCAGTTCTGTTTCTTAGGATGTGCGAAGGCCATCTGGAGTTAAAATCAGTTGAAATGACATATATGGCATCATCGCTTTCTGCGTAGGCAAGCTTCACGGGCTTACCGCCTGCATGCATGGTCAGAGCATTTACCGCCTGCAAGTTCAAGGATCCCCCCTTTCTTGCGGGGCAGAAGCAAAAATAGCCTCAAAGATCTCATTTATTCCGTAATTGAGATCTTCCACCACCGTATCTCCGGCAGGACGTTCCCTGAACATGGCACCTCTTCTGGAGATAATGAGGAGAAACGATCTCTTCTTGGTATCGACCCCTAGGCAGACGCCCTCATTTGAAAGGAGATACTTTATGGGAAATCTCTCCGAATAAATTTTCAACTATTCACATCCATGCCATGCCTTGGATATCAATGTACATACTCTCCTATCTTTCTCCTGTCAACCTTTCCCCATTTTGACGGATTCATGTAACCCTTAAGCAGTTTAATGTAGAATAACGGCGAATAAAAGTAATTCTTGATGCTTTTACTGTTTAGGTGCATCATGTAAATGACCGGGATGGCTTCAACGAGCTGGCTGAAATGCCTGGTCGGAGTGGCTCTGATCTGCGCACCCTGCCATTCCGGCCAGAAAGGGTATTTCCTGTATATGTTTATGTGGATCATCGAGTCCCTGATATGGGCAATGCGCAGATCTTGTTCTCTCAGCAGGGTTTCAAAGTAATACGTTTCTCTGCCCTGTATGGAGTCAGGCATTTGCAGGTTACGTGCAAGATCAAGAGGAAGGAGAGTCAGCCCAAGTGGAATTCCATAAAGGAAATCGTGACCAACTGGGCACCCGACCACTGCGCCGGTCCCCGGATCCTGAAACCTGCGAATAGCATCATCAACAAAGTCTCTATTTTTCACTACTATATCGCTGTCAACAAAGAGCACATATTTTGTTTCGGCAATGGAGATGAGCATCTTTGTTGCTTTTCCGAGACCAACTTCCTCCTGGAAAATATTTGCTCCATATTTCATGGCTATTTCCTGTGTTCCGTCAGTGCTGTAATGGTCAGCAATCAGAATCTTCCTGTAAGGAACCTTGTCTCTGACAGATTGCAGGCATTGCTCTATTGTATCACCGGAGTTGAACGTCCTGATGAGGACGTCAACCTTTTCAGCGTTGATTTGACTCATTATAATTTGATATTGCAATATTGGCATATCTATTTTGCGTAATTACAGAGACTTCAGTGAAAATGTGTAAGGTGATAATTCAAGTAGTGGAACCACGAAAGACCAATATCTGAGCTGATTCATCCTAACTGTTATAAACAGGAACCCAATAACATCGGGTTGGGGTTGCAAGATTGAGTTTCGACGAGTCAAACCTTTACGACCTCATGGATGCCTGCCAGTCCATTGGGGACACGGGATTCGGCGGTTCGGGCAGCAGAGATGAGGATATCCTTGTTGGCTATATTTACGGGGTTCTATCGGAAAGCCATGATTCGGAACTGATATATGAGGCAAAACTCATAAAGGTCTACAAATATGGCCGGCACAACTATATGATTTGGATGGGCGAGTTTGAATCTGACGAGGAAACAGACAGAAAGGAAGAACCACTTATCCTGCCAGTAGCTGTGGAGGGGCCATTCAGTGACGAGGAAGTCATTACAATCATATCCCAGCTGTGACCGGGGTATCATTCATTCTAATGCAATAAAATCTTTTTCTGGTGTCACTGAGGCAGATCTGAATATCTATTAAATTCATTGATTTTAGGGTTTTGATGGCATATAGCAAGCTTCGTTTGGACAGTCCTGTTTCCTTCTCCAGCGTTCTGAAATCTGCTATCCTGAGGCTACGTAATATAAGAAGCACGATCTTTGCCGAATTCTGCAACCCTGAACCTGACAGTTCTGTTTCCAACAGACCTTTAATTATTGGTCAGACAAAAAGAATTCGTAAGACGCATAATGACAAAGAGGGGCTTTGGCGTTTCTGCCAATGAAAGGCGTAGGCTTCAGATCAGGTATCCAAGTATAAGTCCGGCAATCGGGGAAACCAGCCATGACCCGGCAACCAGAAGAAAGGGGCCCAGATATATCGCCTTTGTCCTATACGACATCCCAGTGCCGAATACACTGGAAGTCAGAGTCTGTGTATTGGATAAGGGGATGCTCAGGATGGTCGCAACCTCCACGAATATGGATGAAACTAGCAGCGATGTCAAGGCATTTGAATACCTCATGAGATACATCTCCTGAGCCACTCTCTTTATTATCCCTCTGCTGAGAAAAACAGATCCGATAACTATCCCCAACAGCATGGAGATTATAACGTAGACGTCAAAACCTTCCATGTTTGCTATCAGGCCAAGTGTGTTAGCTCCGAGTGTAAAAGCAGTCAGGAACGACACTACCACAAGGAGGACCTTCAGAAGTGAGATTTCGCTCCAGAAATTGCGTGGATTCCATTTTCGCAACCCAACGCTCAGGAGATAGGCAAATGCAATCGATCCTATCGGAGCTACCACCCAAGCTAAAATTACAATAGAAATAAATCCTGTATTGATCGAATATCCATAATGCAGTGACAGCCCCACAGATACACCAACAAGCACCATGGTCAAAGAAAGAGGGGCTCTCATTAAATACGCTGCAATGAAAAGCAAAAATGCGACAAGGAATGCGTAGCTTTCAAGGCGATATGATGGTGGGATAAGGTTTGCGGAAGCTGAATGAAGTGCCCTCCCTTCAAGTAATAGGCCAAGGGCAAATCCGATTATCCCGATTACAATCCCGACAGACCTGCTTGTAATCCTGGACCCAATTATGGTTCCAACGGCAGCGGAAAGGTTATTTCCCGCAACAAACGCGGTTAGAGCACCCGCCAGAAATACTGCTAAAATGAACGAGATTGAGATCATTTAGACACGGACAGTATTATGTTGAGCAGCATATCAGAAATGTCTTCACAGTCATCCACCATGTCATCTATTTTGTGTACCAGGCTCATCAGGTGATCGTATACAAGGAAATGCAACTTATCCGCATTGCGATAGATTTCGTCTATGAGGTTGTCCTTGAGTTCATCTACGGCCTCCTCCAGTACCTCTATCTTCTTTCTCTCAGACTTTAGAGACTCCATATTTGAATTGGATAGCATCACGGACAGTGATTTCAGAGCCTCCCTGTTTTTCTGGATCATTATCCTGAACGTTTTGTATGAAGTAGTCACAATCGCAGTAGACCTAGCATTTTTGTAGTCTATATTCATTCTTTTTATTTCTCTACCCAGGTAGTGCGACTTATCCAGGATATCATCACAGGTATCCGTCAACTTCAGGAGATTATCCATCAGGTTGGAACTGATCGCTCCGCTGGTGATCTCATGTGTAAGCTTCATGCCATAATCGTCTGCTTTCCTTTCCAGCAGTCTTATCTTTTCGTTAATCTCAACCATTCGTTCCGGGGGGGCTTCCAGCATTTCATCCAGTAATGACGTGGCATCAAGGCCCATATTGATGTATTCAGTCATTTCACCTAGAATGTGTTTCTCACCTACTACCATTATTTTCTTGAGAAACCCGGGATTTACCATTGTGCCGCATCGTTATGTTGTATTTAAGTTGTTCTGGGAGGATCCCATCAGGTTATCGCATTGCCATACTGGCATTTTGCAAGATCTGGAAAGTAAGGATCAAAGAGAAAATTTAATATCTACTAATGATGCAATTTATAAATGTCGCTCTTCATTTTCTTTGTCACTGTTACTGTAGCCCTGTTCTCCATATTGAATCCACTTGGAGCTGTACCAACTCTTGTTTCCCTTACACAGAACTACAGCATCTCTGAAAAAAATGGAGTCATCAGAAAAAGCGTACTGGTCGCCTCCGGAATGATAATTGGATTCATGCTCGTTGGCGTATACATTTTTGAAGTTCTTGGAATCGATATATCGGATTTCAAGATTGCTGGGGGGATCCTCCTCTTCAAGGTTGCCTTTGATATGCTGCAGGGAAGGATATCCAATACGAAACTGACCGAGGCGGAAAAGGAAGAGACTCAGGAGAGAGAAGCGATTGGTATAGTACCAATAGGGACTCCATTGCTTGCAGGACCAGGAACAATAACCACTGCCATCATATACTTTAATTCACTGAGCACAAGCGTTCCGGAGAAAGGAATCGTTTTTGGTTCCATATTAATCGTAATGATGCTTACATACTACATCCTAAGGTTTTCCACAAAGATATTTGATAAGTTGGGAAAAACGGGGTTGCTCATAGTTTCTCGGATCATGGGTTTGTTGCTTGCCGCAATAGCCGTGAGTTTCATAATATCAGGAATCCTTTCAGCTATCGCTTAAAATTTCCTAAAGAACCTTTCATAATCTGATCTGGTGAGTTGCCCTTCGGCAGTTTTCTGGCCAGCCCTGGCGTATACTATATCAGATAAAAAATAGCCAGAAAAGAGACGGAGTGCGGAGTTTCTTTCACCCATTGGTATGAATGCGAGAGGTACCTTCAGTTCCTCCTTCATCGTGTAAAGGTCAAACATATCCAGCAGAAATGCATTCGAACTCGCGTAACTGGAAGCCAGTTTGAAGATATTCCCCCCAAGCTTCAGCATTGCCCTGAGCATATGAGAAACCCTTGCTCCCTGAAAATCATGAGTAGAAAGTATCACAGTTCCACCGAAGGATTCCAGTTCCACTCCCGTAAAGGAACTGACATCAATGTCAATTGCGGGAGCCTGCATATCTATTGCCAGCTGATATAGCTCTTTCATCAGGGGAGATCCGGCGGCTCTGTAGGTGAATATGAAGTTTAAGCGTCGTTTCTGCAGATATTCAAAGATCGATCTGAGCTCCTCTACGCTTGTCTGCTTGAACAGATCATATCTTATCTCATACAAAAAATCTGGATTATAAATTCCGCGTTGGAGCTCATTTAAGAGTGACACGGAGGACTTTGAAAAAATAGATGTTACAACCGTTGCCTTTTCTCCACCGATCTTAATCTTTCCGATCATAACCGGTGCTGCCTCAATCAATGGCATGTATGAATATTATATCAGTCTATTAAACATTTTACGAATATCGTTGGAATGCGCTCTAAAGCGTTTTATATCACTTGGGTATCCATCTGGAGGAAGAAACATGTTCAGAATGACAATAGTATCGGCCCCATCAAGGGCCATTGACAACGATCTAGACAGAACCGTAGCATTTTTCCTTTCCGACATAGGCTACATCCCGAGGTTGAAACCATCCAGTGACTTCCAGGTCATAGCAAGGTCTGCATATTTCAGGCTTTTCAAGGAATGTTTTCTAGTAAGGTCGGACAGGTACTGGACTGGTGACGAACTTCTCGCCTACCTTTCAACAAGCAGGACTACCCTTTATAGGCACCTGAACAAACTGAAATCCATGGACCTTCTCGAAGAAATCCAGGAAGGCAAAGTCAAGAAATACAGGCTCAGATCTGGCAACATACTGAGGGCCTGGACGTGGGTTGAAGTCAACATAAGAATGGCTCTCGATAATTATAAGAAGACTGTGGAGCAGATCGATGCTGGGGTCAGGAATCTCAAGTAGGCTTATTTCCAGTTATTGTTTCCGATCCTTCGCAAAAAATTTTTATTCCAAATGACGCTAAGCCGTTCGGGAGAAGCGGACGAGTAACATTTTCAAGGTTCAGTCACGCTCTTTGAAGTATATGGAAATGATAGAAATAAAAAAAGGTGGAAAATATCTTGTCATATCGAACAGCGGTGATGATGCACCCATGAGAACCGAAGGGGAATTTGTCGGATATACAATTCTTGGAGAAGAGGGTGTAATATGCTTCAAAGTCGTAAATGAGCAGAAAAAGTCACTGTTTCGCCTGATTCCAGTTTCGTCTGTGATTGCAATAGAGTTCTCTGACGAGACACTCCTGACTTCGAAGTCAAAAAATGACGAAAAGGACAAGACTAATTACATAAGCTGAACGCAGGTAATTTCAGTGTATACTGGACCTCCAGGTTTGAGGGCGCTCCTGTAATAACACACCCTGTTAATTTCAGGGAATCCGAATCTCACCCCTTCATATTTTTTTAACAGATTCCGAATATCTACCGCTTGCCGAATCCTGGCAATTGTAATATGTGGAACGAACTTTCTATCAAATGATTCCATACCAGCGGCTTTCATCGTCGCATCATATAGATCTTCTTGAAATCCCTTCACGCCAATGAAGATAACCCTTGGACTTTTCGCTGAGGGAAAACACCCGACCCCGGACATTTCCACTCGAAATGCGGGGAATCTTAACTTAATGAGGCCGATCTTTATGTCTGTTGCGACATTCTCAGAGGTATCGCCGATGAAGTGTAAAGTAATGTGAAGTTCAGGCGTCCTCACCGGAGACACTCCTTTAATCTGGCTGAGGTCATACAGAATTTCCTCGGACAATGAATTTCTTTCAACAGGGCAAGCTATGAAGGTTCTCAACTGCCTAACATTTGATAAATATTGTTTATATATTTAACAATGCTCTTGGAAACATGTACAGTGTGCCGGAAGACCTAAGATACACAAAAACGCATGAATGGTTCAAAGTCGAAGGTAATGTGGCTATTGTGGGAATTACGGATTATGCTCAGCACCAGCTGACGGATATAGTCTATGTGGAGTTCCCAAAGAAAGATTCTGATCAGAAATCTGGAGAGCGCCTGCTTACAATAGAATCCGTCAAGTCTGCCGAAGACGTATTCTCGCCGGTTTCAGGCAAGCTCATTGAGGTCAATCAGGAAGTTTCTTCCAAGCCTGAATTGCTAAATCAGGACCCTTACAAAAACTGGCTGGTAAAGATACGCACAGTGGATATGACTGTAACCGGGGGACTCTCTGCGAGCGAGTATAAGCGCTTAATCGCAGAATAATGATATGGCCGATCGCAAGGACAAATATTACGTTAAAGCGAAAAAGGACAATTTCCTCAGCAGGGCCGTGTATAAGCTCTCTGAGATTCAGGAAAAGTTCAGCATAATCAGGGAGCAGGACACGGTCCTGGAAATAGGATCTGCCCCTGGAGGCTGGACCCAGTTCCTTCTTTCCATTAATGGAGTAAAGGTCATAAGTGTCGATCGTTCTCCATACCAAAAACTGGACGGCGCAACACAAATCAGAAAGGATATTTTTTCGGATGAAATCTGGGGGATTCTGGATGAGCGCTTAAGTTCTATGGGAGTAGGCGGATTCAACGTCGTTCTTTCCGACGCAATGTCCCATACAAGCGGTAATCATAGCAGAGATCATGCCTCCTCTTACCTGATATGTGACAGGGTTATGTCAATAGCGGAGAGATTACTCCTTCAAGGGGGGAACGCTGTTATCAAGCATTTCCAGGGAGACCTGACAAAAAATTTAATAGAAAAGTGGTCTGGAAAATTCAGGGGATACAAGATCACAACACCAAAGGCTTCCAGGTCTGGAAGCAGGGAAATATACATTATATTCTTCAATTTACGGGAAAGACCCTAGTGAACCTTGTTCCAGAGGATTCCAGGAATTTCTGTACCCTGTCAACGAATTCATAATCAACTACGATGAATATAGATTTGCCTGCAAATTGTGCCAAGGCAGAACCTATTTTCTCGTCTATGAACGCAAGCCTGTGTTCGTCAATGATCCTCAGGCCAGAAACCTTGTTAATAGCTCTTTCCCAGTTTCTTACGAACTCTTCAGGGGTCCTGTCCTTAAGGTCCCTTTTGAGCAGGCGGCGCTTTCTTATGGAATGTCTCACAAGATCCATGGATCTCATTGAGCTAGTATAAAGCCCGCTGTAGGTATCCTCATTCATGTCCAGGGGAATAAGCGTAACGTTATTCGATGTTGCGTATTTGACAGTCTCAATATAAATCGGTGGTGGCGTCATGACTTCCCCGTACACTGACAGTCGCACCCCATAGATTATCTCATAGTCTGACAACTGGACTTCATAAGGGTTCTCAAGGAAATCCTTGAGCCCGATGATATGCTCTTCTGAGAGAGAGACCAGAATAACTTCCGGCTTGAACTCGAAAAGGTACTTTTCCAGTGCATCGCCATCCCTGATCAGTCCCTTGATCCCTCCAAAAAGCGTGATAGTCGAAGATGCTTCTTCCATAATACGGCATCTCACATAAGGTTCTTTTTTCTTTCAATAATAATTTCCAGTTCATCCGGAGATGAAGCTTTTTTAAGTTCGCTAAGGCTTACGACAGGGCATTTTGCAACATTTTCCTTCGTTGTATCTGTCCTGGTAATAATAAGCGGCTCATTCTGGAAGATTTCGCTGACGTTCTTTATGGCAAGTGCTCTCCCCATCTTCTCGCTAAGGCTGTCGAAAAGCCCGATGAGAAACATTGTGTCCATGGCACGGTTTGCAATCGCGTCGAAGGGAGCCCTATTCATTTTATAAAATTCATAACCCGTCTTTACAATATTCTCGATTACCTCCCTCATAAAGAGGTTTAACTCTTCTTTGTTTTCCTCGGGAAGATCAATTTCGCTTATGGATCTGAGTATGTCTATACTCGAGCTGATGTTCTGACCAAGCAAAGATTCTAGTTTCTCATATATATCAAGCGTGGAAGCGCTTCCCCCTTCATAAAGGGAAATTGATCTGCGTGAAGTACCGACCTTGTTAGAAACAAAGCCTATGGAATATCCGAGGTTCTCTCTTATCTTATGCATCAGTTTTCCGTCAATTGGGATATAAAAACCGCCGGGGCCCGAGAAAATATTTGGTCTCTCCCCATCTATATAATCGACGAACGTCACGGGAGACATTATGGGAATGTGGTGCCTGTAGTAGACAACCCCGTCCTCAAGAATTCCGTTTCCAGCCCTCTCACCTATTACAACCGCAGCAGCGCTTGTTATCTTTGAGAGCCTTACCATCTCCTTTGCATTGGAGTCCCGGAAAGTGTCTACATTGTGGAGAATTTTTATTATGTACTTCTCATCATTTCTTCGAGCTATAATCTCAAAGCTTATCATACCACCCAGATCTGGGTCGGATGTGAGAAATCCCTTCTTACCGAGGATTTCGCACAACCTTCTGATAAAGATACGCCGGTTATCCTCCATTAAAGACAAATATTGCATACAGTATTTAAGCTATTCGATTCAGTTTTTGCCTAATATGCTTCCTACATAGGTCAATCAATTTCCACTTTTTCCCACGCGTTGGTTGACAGTTTGTTTGGGCAAATGACAACCTCGCATTTCGTGCAGGCCAGGTATTCTGGATTAAGTTCAGGCGTCGTTATAACTACTCTGCTCACTCCGAAGATGTTCCCGACTTTATCCAGAATCCTTGCAGGAACTGTTCTGTAAAAAACAATCCGTATGTACGTGTCATCCTTGCCACAGTTCTTCCCCATTATGTCCCTGACATTGCACCCATAGCTTTTGACGATCTCAGTGAAATCGCTGAGAACTCTCGAAAAGAAACCAGGAGTCGTATAGACCATGATCACCTGGCTCCCGATTACCGGGGCAACCTTTGCAATGTCCTCCATCGGGGCCAGTTTGCTCATTACCATTCTAAGGACTTCGTTGGTTTCAACTGTTTTTATGGTCTCGTACACCGTCCTCCTGTTAACAGCGAGGGATTTGGCAATCTCAGAAATCGAGATCTCAATATCCCTGAGAAACAGTTTTCCGTTAACAATTGAAATACCATTGTCGTAGAGGCTTTCTATAACTCTTTTCCTGGTAGGATAAGATTTGAAGTATTCCTCCAGCAACAGGAGCATGGGATGTAATTTAGTGAGGATATAAATACTGTGTGATTAGCCGGAAAGTACTTTTATCCTCACTGATTCAAGTTTGCTAAGAGAACGGTCGATAACCGGTTCATATATCTCAGGCGGCGCCGGTTCCAGGTGCACATCAACGGTGTATAACAACCCTCTTCGGAAAAGATCTATTGAAACAGTATAACCCGGCTTAAACATGTAGGGGTTGTCCATTTTCATCCCTCTTATGTCGTCCCTGATATTCTTCAGGAAGAGATCAGAGAACTTCATCTTGTTTATGGCCAGAAGTTCATCACCAGCATTCAGACCGGCTTTGTAGGCGGGTGAGCCTTCCAGCACAGAGCTTATTATGTACTTCCCCGCTTCAGACTTGGCAAATAGTCCGAGATAAGACTTTTCTGAGGGCTCGACATTGTCAACTTTTTTGTATCCCTTTTTGATGCTTACTCCAAGCTTTTCAAGTTCGCTGTCGAAATTGATCCTTTCAATTCCCTTGACATACTTTACGTAGAAATCGCTGAAATCTCTTCCTGAGACCTCCTTCAGAGAGGTCAAAAGGTCTTTTTCATTGAATCCTCTCCCGTCTTTCTTGAATTTCTCGAACAGATGCCTCATCACGTCATCAAGATTCTTCGATCCGTTGGTAGCATCCGATATCCTCAGGCTCAGAAGGAACCCCAGTATCTCTCCCTTCAGATAATACGATATGTAACTATTGGTGTTATTCGGCGAAGGCCGATATAATTTTATCCATGTATTGAAAGAGGAATCTGAGGCAGATTCAACTTTCGATCCAGGAAGAAGATCGTAATACCTAATATATTCAAGAATGTGCTTGAGATACTCCTCCTCTGTAATCAATCCCGCGCGGAAGAGTGCAATCCATTCGTAATAACTTGTTATTCCCTCGCTTACCCATAACATCGTAGTGTAGTTCTCTTCCTTATAGTTGAATGGACCCAACTCTACCGGCCTGATTCTCTTAACGTTCCACAGGTGGAAATATTCGTGCGAAGTGACCGAGAGGAAGTCAAGATATTTTTCCCTCGGATAAAAACTGAATCTGTCGATATCAATTGTGGTGGAGTTAAGGTGTTCCAGTCCACCTCCTCTTGCTCCCTCCTCGATAAGGTGATAGATGAACACATATCTCTTGAACGGCAACTGATTATACATCTTTGAAAAAACAGATACAATCTTTGGCAGATCGGCGAGGATCGCCTCCTCGTTTTCATTACCATGTCCGTATATTGCAATTTCGTGTTGTTTTCCGTCCACTTCAAAGAAAAGGCTCCTGTGCGTGCCGATCTCAATTGGTGAATCAACAAGAATGTCATAATTGATCGCCCTAAACCTGTTTTCTCCGATTTTTTCAAGACCAGTGGAAATTTTCCAGTTTCCGTAAGGGGCGATCTGAAGCTCAACAGCCTGATCCTTATACCCTTCAATATACATGAAGACACTAGTTCCAAGCACAAACCCGTGAGTCGCATCAAGGTGGCTGGTTTCCACAGTGAATTCATCTGCATAAACTTCGTAGCTTATGACTATGTTTTTGGAGCCGGAGCACGTTATAATCCACGTCGACTTATCCTTCTTGACAGAATCCAGTGTTTCTCCTGAACTTCCAACCGCCCTTAGTTTTCTCACGTTCCTTGCAAAATCCCTTATTGAATAAGATCCCGGAGCCCATGCAGGCATTGTCAGAAGAACTTTTTCTTCTGTGAGATCATTGAGCCTCATTGTTACTCTGAAGAAGTGAGTATGTGGATTCTCCATCTCTAGCAAGTATGTTATATCCATAACTTATGCTGTGATAGTAGAATCGATTTAAATTTAGCGACGGTTCGATTACTGATATGACCGGTCATCCCGGTAATTATGGTAGTTGGAAAAGTATTCGCCCTGTTTCTGAGCATCCGTAGACTCTGATGATATGGCAGCGCCAAGGTTTCCGTAATATTTCTTTATTTTTTCCTCGACCGGCAGGTACATTTTCAATGCTTCTTGCACATGCTTCCTCTCTATTATCTTTCCTTCTTCGGATACACAAATGTCCCCTGCAGCCCTGATCAGGCCCCCAAGCTCGCGCAGTTTAAGCGTCAGTGATCTGTCTTTGTGGTCGATTTCTTTAGCTCTTCTGGCACCTTCCTCTATAATCATGCTAGCTGCATCCATCGTCATATGAGGAATCTTGCCATCTGAAATAATTTCCTGGGCTATGAACTGTATATATTTCATCCTGTTTTCTGTTGTATCCGGAATGGTCGTTTCCATGAGGATTTCGTATCCGCTCCCAACGATTCTTGATCGTAGTGGGCTAAGAATGTATTGCAGGTCCTGAATGTTACACGCGGCAACCAGTACAAAATTTGCAGGGACCTTATCCACCCTGACACTTGCTCCAGCACTCTGGGGGTTCCTCCCTGTTATTGGGAAATTCCTCTCCTGCATAGCGGTAAGTATAAACCTCTGCAGATTTCCGAGGTGTGTAATCTCGTCTATGAATAGAACACCTTCATGGGCTTCATGGACGGAGCCAGCAATGACCCTTTCAAATGGAAGGGTTCCAAGTTGAGGGTGCCCACCGTATGGATCGTGCCTCACATCGCCGAGGAGTTCGGTTTCGCTTGCACCCGTCGCAAGAACGAATGGGGTCCTGTCCAATGGAACTATGACCTTGCTCGGGCTCTTTTTTTCCATCTTTCTCTTTCTTTCGAGAGTTTTTTCATCTAGTATCCTTATATTTTCCCCGGCCCTTTCGTAAACAATTACCTCTTCCCTGTCTCCAAGCTTCCTGGTGGAGGTAACTCTCTCACTGTTATTCTGAACACCGAATGCAGCTCCAATTACGTTGAAAACATCTCCGAAGGGTCCCTGGGTATTGACCTGAACCTTGGGCGAATTGCAGTTCGGGCAGACTTGCTCTGTGTAAGCAGAATAGAAACCACATCTGGGGCACCTATACCCAAGGCGTTCTGCAACACTAACAGGTACGTTCTGGGGTTCTATTATCATCCCCTCCACGGATCCAAGTTCGAGAGCTTCTGCATTTACGTCGTCTGCGCTTTTTACCTCTACAAAAGGTCTTTCAGGGTACTGGGGGTTGTGAACCACCCTGATCTCTTCCTTTGGCCTGGGCAGATAAAATGACATGGCCTGAGCAACCATGGACTTGCCTACTCCGGGAGGTCCAACGAGCAGGAGGTGCCTGCGCTGTTTCGCAGCAATCATGGCCATTCGTACCGCTTCATCCTGCCCTATGACCCTATCCAGTGGATTGCTGGGGATCTTTACGAAAGAAGTGTCAGCAAATTCCTCATAGTTCGCATTCAGGAATGTCGTTCCCATGATACTACCCTTATCTCAGACGGCTTCTTGGTCAAATGACCCATTTTTACCCCGTATATATTCCTTATACCTTTCGTGAAAGCAACATCAACCAGTCTCTGAGAAATGACTCCCCCTGTGATGAGGGTGTCAGCAGATGTGACGTCGAGCATTTTATCAACTGCTTCAGCTACCGGGAAAGAGGCAACTCTCGTACCGACGTTATCGTAAAACTCTGTAAGCTTGTCCTGCATTAAGTTATTGGCCTTCTTTTCAATCGCTCTTGGATTAGACAGATCAACTTTGTTAGGATCATCGGTAATTTCTGGCTCGGTTGGCTCCTCATGAGGCTCTTCCTCTTCTCTGTTCTTTTTAGGTTCAAGTGTTTCTGCCTGCCTCAGGATTAGTTTCTTGTGACCTTTCTGGTTCTCGGTAGAGTTTTTTTCTGAGAGTTCTTTGAGTTCCTCCGTCATCCCCCTCATTGAGAGGTACTGATCCACAGGTGTTTTGTATCTGAGTGCCTTCACGATCTGCTTGTAAGTTAGTTCTTCAACCTCAGTTCCAGGAGGTGCCCTGGCAACAAAGTCGACTTCGGCAACCTGCAACATTTCCTTAAGAATCAGATCTCCTCCTCTGTCACCGTCAAGGAACACTGTGACAGTTCTCTCTCTTGAGAGAGTCTGTACAGTCTTGGGTATATTGGTTCCCTGCACTGCTATTGTATTCTTTATTCCGTATCTGAGCAGATTCAGTATGTCGCTTCTTCCTTCCACAACAATAATGGAATCTGAATCCTTTACTGCAGGTCCCGCAGGAAGATGATCTTCTCCGTAGGTTGTAATTTCACCTTTCTCCACCTCTTCTCTAACGGACTGGACGATCGATTCGCTCACGGTCTTGCCGCTTTCTCCCATTTTTTTGTAAAGTTCTTCTGCTCGTTCAACAACCTTTCTTCTCTTCTGGATTCTGACATCCTCTATATTTTCTATCTCTACCTTAGCCTTACACGGGCCTATGCGGTCTATCGTTTCAAGCGAGGCGGCGAGGATCGAGCTTTCCACTTGATCAAGGCCAGAAGGAATCAGGGCAAACCCTTCAGTCCTGCCCTTTTTACTATCTATCTCGACTTCTATTCTTCCAATCTTACCGCTTTTCTGCAAATCTCTGAGATCAAGTTCGTTACCAAGCAAGCCTTCTGTCTGCCCAAAAATAGCACCAACTACGTCTGGTTTTTCAACCACCCCATCGGTCGATATCTTGGCTTTGATCATGTATTTTGTTAAATTTGGATCTACATTCATTATTATCACCGTAGATATTTTGTTGTGAGATAACGATAGAACAATAGTCTGTTCTCTCTATCACCATCCTGTTTGTATGACTACAGGATATATAATCTGTTCGATAAGGAAATAGACAGTAAACTGTCCAACATCCATGGACATCTTGGGATGCATTCATAATATCTGAAATTTAATCGAAAATCGGAAATTTATATAATGAATTAAACATTAACTAAGAAGTTTATCATGATCAGGTTTGGCATAGCAGGTATTCCACTTACTAGCAAGGGTAGGACATTTATTGAATCAGTTGAAGATGTTCACAATCTTGGACTGGACGCTCTTGAGGTTCAACTTCTCAGGGTGAATATTGAAGAGAGACCTGCACTAGAGTACTCCGGCATGAAGCCAAAGGATGTGGAAGAGTCGATTATAGTGGAAGTGCTGCGCAGCGATGAGACCGGAAACTACATGCCTGTGGGAATAGAGTCTACCATAGAAGAGAATGACATTGTTCAGGAAATCTTCTGGAACATGGCGAGGAATTATGATGAACTCAGGGAGGGCGGAGATTTAGCCCGGGAACTAGATGTGAATCTCTCCATGCACGCCCCCTACTACATGGACCTCCTGGATGAAGGTGACATAGGAGAACGATCCTTCGATCACTTAAAGTGGACCCTAATAGTTGGAAAGGCAATGCGGGCCAGAAGAGTTGTCACGCATACTGGTTTCTACAAGGTAAACAAGAAGGAAAGCTTGAAGAGGGCAAGTGAAGTTTATTCAAAAATATATAACGTGTGTCCCAGTGGTTCCGGCTTTCCTACAATTTCTGTGGAGACGTCAGGAAAGAGTGAAATTTTCGGATCAGTACCTGATCTGATGGCTCTAGCTAAGAAAGTCCCGGAAATTGAGCCAATTATAAATTTCCCCCATATTCATTCTCTTTCCGGTGGTTCTTTGATTGAGATAAAGGACTTCGAGGATCTTATAGATCAGTTTGCCAAACTTTCTAAGGGAGACATATACACTGAATTTTCCGGGGTTGAATATCAGGATCACAATGAGACTAAATTGACAGCGATAAAGCACGGGGACCTCAAATTTGAAACGCTTTCTGAAGCAATAGCCAGCAGAGACGAGGATATAACCATTATATCATCATCCCCGCTGCTTGAACATGATGCACAGTATATGTACCTTATCTATCTTAGAACTTTTTCAAAGAAGCTTCAGAAGAAAACAACTATTAAGAAAGCTGTACATTAGGGGTCGAGAATATGGTCAGGGAGTATCCAGTCAAAAAGGGAACAAAATTGAGTCTGGAATATATCAGGGACAAAGCGAAAGGCGTCACTGGAAACGCCAGAGTTGATGGAGACCACGTTCATTCCAGCTGTCCCGGACTTTCAGATATTGATCTCTCAACAGATGGAAAGAAGCTCTTGGTTGAAACGGCTTCAGACAGTATCAGGGAAAATGCCGCAATGGCAATAAGTATTTACAACACACTGATAGAAGAAATAACAGGGTATAATTCAAAGGAACGAAAGAAATTGATGTCAAAAACTTGAGAGAAACCTGATACGGAGATAAAAACTTGAACTATCTTCTAAGGGCTGGTTCAATACATGTTTCAAGAGCTGTATACGCCCTTAATTGGTTCGTTATGGCACCCAGTTTGTCGTACATAAGCAGTGACCTTTACCTAAACGTTACTCAGCTGGGTATAATAACGGCAGGATTTTATGCCGGCCTTGCTGTATTCCAACTTATTGGCGGCATTCTTGCTTCAAGACTTGGAAACGCCAAAATCGCTATTATTGGTCTTTCAATTCTGGGCGGATCTACGGTTATTACTGGGCTCTCGCCAAATTTAACCATAATGCTTCTATCAAGGGTTTCTGCAGGGGCAGGAGCAGCATTATTCTTTTCACCAGGTATAGGCGCACTCAGTAACATTGTCCCACATGAGAAGTTTGGAACACATGTTGGAATTTACAATGGCGCCTTTAATGTAGGAGCAGGAATTGGAATAATAGGCTGGGCAATTCTCGATAAGGATGTGGGATGGCGCGCAGCCCTGGTAGTTTCTGGGCTGATGGCACTGATTATGGCCATGGAAAATGCCGGGGTTTTCAGGGGGATACATGAAGAGGTTTCATCAGCGAAAGATATCCCGCGAAAAATAGTTGCTGTTTCACGAATGCCCGATATCTGGATTCTTTCAATAGCTGGGTTTTCGAGTATAATCGCAGAGACACTAATAGGCCAGTTCTTTGTCTACTATGGAAAGACCTTCGTTGGTCTAACAACGTTTACTGCAAGCCTGCTCGCAGGAGTTTCTATGATTGTTGGAATAGTTGGAGGGGTGCTTGCAGGGAAAGAGATCCAGAAAATACCTAGGAAGAAACTTGCATTTTTCTCTATAATGCTTACCGGTGGGATAGTACTTTCCCTTATTCCTTTCACAAGGAATTCTTATCTTCTCCTGTTGATCCTGTCCGCTGAGGGTCTCCTCGTAGTGGCCGGTTTCTCAGTATTATATACCATGGTTAGCATGGAAGTAGCTGACAGATCCATGGTTTCTTTCTCCCTGGCCCTTACTAATACAATACAGCTGGCATTTAGCGTGGCTGTACCCGTCATATTCACTTTCATCGTATCTGTTTTTAACAATAATTACACCTATGCGTGGGTACTGTCAGGAGTCATTGCTATGGGGACTTCTCTAATAGTCTCTTTTAGAAGATCCAGCGACGTTTTTCCTAGTGCCCCTTCTAAATCTTAGTGACTTCAACTTTGAAGTTAAAAAGAACAGTATAGCGAGCACAAGGTACTTGAATGCAGGATATTCTTTCTCAAGCCTTTCCCCGCTTTCATCCGGAGGCGCTATTGAGCATTCAAGTACAGGCATAAAAATTTCAGTTTCTTTCGATATATAAAACTTTAACCTTACATATTTAGTCTCTGCTCCATTGGAACATATATGCATCCCGGATCGCTTCCAAACAGGTCTCCGGTTGTACTATAAGCTCTAGCCCTTGATCCGCCGCAAACTTTATTATATTCGCAGTAGCCACACTTCCCATTGAACGAGCCTGGCCTTTCTAGTCTGTCCAGTATTTCATTGTCTGTGCAGATAGACGTGATCGATGATTTCCTTATATTTCCCAGAGATCGTTCCACAAAACCATTGATTAAAACATCCCCGTTTTGACCTATGAATATTGTTTTCATTCTTCGACCAGGAGGTAATGCGGGGTTCTCTCCATATTTATAGGAGAAGTCCGCTTCTGTGCTGGAAATAAGTTTCTGGTAAACCTCATTCTTTAAACTTCCCTCATAGATTTGCCCCTGAAGTTCAATCCTTTTTACGATGGGGGACTCCACGGTCCTTATTGACATTCTCTCTTTTTTAATTGAGGCAATCCATCCATTTACAGCTTCCATCTCATAGGGGGTAAGGTCGTCCAGTACCTCTCCTCGACCTATTCTTATTAGGAAAAAAAGTTCCCAGACCTTTATCCCAAGTCTTGAGATGAGGCTGAGCATTTTGGGAAGGTCAAACAAATTGTCTCTGTATACCGTAGTATTAATCTGTACTGGAATTCCGTAACTGCTGAAGATCTGAATTGCATCCAGTGTCCTCGCAAAAGTTTCATATTTTCCACGAAACGAATCCTGTTTCTCCGGTGATGACCAATCAAGACTGAGCGATATTGAATGGATTCCATACCTACGAGCTAGCTTAGCTGATGCCTCATTTAGTTTCTCAGAAACTGCTGGACTCAGTGCCACTTTGATTCCTAGGTCCTTCGCCTTCCGTAGTATGGATTCAAGATCCTTCCTGAGCATAACGTCTCCTCCTGTCAGGATGAGCACAGGGTATGGTTTTCCGAACTCCGTTAAAGACTCAATCATACTAATGCTTTCTTCAGGCGAAAGTTGGTCTGGAAGTGGCTCTAACAAGGCTTGAGCTCTGCAGTGCTTGCACGCTAGCGGACAGGCCTTTGTTGTCTCCCAAAAAATCAGTTGAGGTTTGTAAATTGAATGTTCTATCACTTCAAATGCATGATAAATTAAGATAAAAGATACAACCCTGAATAATTAGGTCAAAAAATTAAAAAGAAAATATAAGGTCTGAAATAAAAGATTACTTCTTGTATTTGATCTTGCTGGATGCCCTGAAGACGAATTTCTTCTTTGAGGGCACATCGATTATCTTCTTAGTCTGTGGGTTTCTGGCCTTCCTTGCCATTTGGGTTCTTCTCTCGAAGATTCCAAATCCAGCAAGGTTGATCTTCGATCCCCTGTCGGACTCTGTTATCACTGTGTCCAGAAACGTCTTTATGACATTTCTTGCCACTTTCTGGGTCGAGTTAGTCTTCTTCGCTACAGACTTAGAGATTTCGCTTATTCCTACCACTTAATCCCTCCAGTATGATAATATAATTAGAAGTATTAAAATATTTGCATCGGATTTTATATAAACGCTATGTTTCAAGCATTTTTGAGATATATCAATATTATAATAAAAATCATCACATAATAACATAGTTCAGAGATGCCGTAAAATAGCTGGTGTAACAACTCATCATCTAATATTTAATCTTTGCGTGATTCCTATATGCATGCAAACATTGCTCTTAGTTTTATGAGACAAAAGTCAGTAAAAACTAAAAGTAGCATTAAATATTCTGAAATAATGGAGAATATATGAAGCTCATAGAAAACTGGTTTTCTGAGAGGTATTCTGATAATCTGCAGCTTTCTTTCCGTGTCATGGACCAACTCCTCTCCGTGAAAACGGATTTCCAGAGGATTGATCTTTTTGAAACTTATGATTTCGGAAAATTACTGTCGATAGATGGCACCGTGCAGATTACGGAGAAGGATGAATTTGTCTATCATGAAATGATTACAAGTGTGCCATACTACATTATAAATGAAAGACCAAAAAATGCCCTGATTGTAGGAGGAGGCGATGGTGGAGCTGCCGGCGAATTGCTGAAACTTGGGCTGGAACGGATAACTAATGTAGAAATAGATTCTCAGGTTGTGGAGGTGTCAAAGAAATTTTTCCCGAAATTAGCATCTTCTTTCTTGGATAAGAGGGTAAATCTAATTATAGGGGATGGAGCAGATTATCTGAAAAACACGAGGGAAAAATTTGACATCATTATCGTCGATTCAACGGATCCAGTTGGACCGGCTGAGGTCCTCTTTCATGAAGATTTCTACAGGACAGTCAAAGATGCTCTAACACCTCACGGAGTGATGGTAACACAATCCGGGTCACCGTTTTATCAGCCTGAAGGTCTCAAGCTTGCATGGAATGGACTCAAAAAGGTTTTCAAGCATGTCTCTGTCTATACTGCCTTTATACCGACCTACCCGAGCGGTTTCTGGTCATTCACACTTGGAAGTGATACTGCCATGTCCGGCAGAACTGATAAAGTTAAGTCAGGAAGATATTTCAACTCGGAAATTCTAAAGGGATCTTTCAGTCTTCCACAATTCGTAAAAGACCTCTTATCTTAATTCAATGAATGCCCAGCTTTGCCTCAAAAGAAGAGATGTTCATTTCACTTTGAACTTCTCCATGGCTTCTGACAGTAGCCTCTGGTACCTGGGACCAAGCCTCTTCGATATTGTTCTAAGCTCCTTCAGAGACTTCACAAAGTTGAATTTGCTGCCCTTTGAAACAAGTTCATCGAACTTTCTCATATCAAGGATGACCCTGTAAAAGAGATAAAAGAAAATAATTGTAAAAATAATGCCAGCCGCAAAAATCCAGTAGACCCAGTTTCCAAAAGGTGAGAATGTCATGAAATATGCGGAAAAGCTATTGTTATGGAACAATACGTCATTCATGGAAATTATTAAAATCAGGACAGATACTGCAAGGAGTATAAGATAAATAAAGAACTGGTAATCCTTCCACTTTGTGATCATACTCAGCAAGAGTATAATCTGGAATTATTTAAGTTGTTATGGTGTAAAATCAAAAAGCGCTTTGTAGAATGCGTTATAGCCGCATCGTGTCATTTATAAACCGGATGAGATCCTCTGTAGCTATTCTCCTGTGAGAGATCTTGTTCTTTTCAGTTTCTCCCATTTCTGACAAAGTGATGTTATATTTATCCGGTATGAAAATGGGATCGTATCCGAACCCACCGGATCCAGATTCCGCATTGGCAATTGTACCGTTAAGGTGACCGTCGAATTTGTATATATTTCCCCCATAACTCAGGGAAATTACTGTTTCAAAATAGGCGCGCCTGTCACTTCCAACCAATTTCAGAATTCCTTTGTTCCCTATTTTTTTGTTTACGTACGATGAATATGGGCCAGGAAACCCAGCCAGAGTCAAAATATAGAGACCCGTGTCTTCCAGGAAGAATGGATCTTCAATCATGCCCTGAAGTTTTCTGCAGCTGTCCTCCGAAATACGGGCAGTGGATTCGTCCTGAATCTCTTCGTAACTCATCTTTACCCATTCAACCTCCAAGCCGAATTCAAGGAAGATGGATTTTATCTCTTTGTACTTATGTTCATTGCTTGTTACCAGTTTTATCATACATATCTTCTCCGGCTTTCCATTGAGATCAGGGTATCGAAGATGGATTTTGGATCCTTCA
Organism: Thermoplasmataceae archaeon; assembly: GCA_038729425.1. NCBI lineage: Archaea > Methanobacteriati > Thermoplasmatota > Thermoplasmata > Thermoplasmatales > Thermoplasmataceae > Thermoplasmataceae archaeon. Next base: position 160,258 of record JAVYSB010000002.1, read on the forward strand.
GAACAGAACTGTAGCCTTGCAGGAGTAAGTCAGTAAGCACAGGAGTCTCGCTGTTCATACTTTTAAATGATTCAGAAATCAGGTATAGGTCCGCAGCTATTTCCTCTAAATTTCCCCCAATTTTGCCCATGCTGGGATCGATTAAATATATCGCTTCTCCCCTTATCATTATATTGTTCGTGGTAAGATCTCCGTGAGTAATTCCATTGGTATGCATAGTTGCCAGTACTCTTCCCACTTTTGAGACAACCCTCTCTATGTCTCTCCCCTTCTCTAAGTAAACAGAAAGTGTTTCACCTGCTACATCTTCCATCGTAATGGTGTTGTTGAAAGGGTCGTAATCGTAGATCACGGGGGAATTTAACCCAAGTTCGCCCAGCCGTTTGAGTATGACGAATTCTGTTCTCTGGCGTGCCATGCGGATTCTGCTATCCAGTTGCGGGTTTCTGTAACCCTTTTTCATCCTCTGTTTTAGGATCGCACTCCTGCCGAAGTAACTAATTTTTTTAGTCACTGATTCCGCACCAATTCCTTCCTGGGGAGAGAATCTACCGGATCTTATCCAAGGAGCATCTATGGAATCAATTCTCTCTCGCTGGTTTACCTGCGTGCATTCGATCCTCTCTCCACCCTTGGATTTGAACAGTAGCATCCCTGCCTGTGCTATCATAGCACCGTTGTCCATACAGTACTGTTTGTCTGTTAACCTTGCCTCATAGCCGGACTCACTTGCCATCGCAGTTATCATTTCTCTCAGACGATCGTTTTTAGCGACACCGCCTGCGACCATTATTTCTCTCTTTCCTGTCAGGTAAAGGGCTCTCTCGAGAATTTCAACGAGGATTGAAAAGGCCGTTTCCTGCACACTGTAAAATATGTCGTCCATGATCTTCCCAGCTCTTTTGTACGCCAGGGCAGCAGTGTATATTCCAGAAAATGAGCAGTTCATTCCTTTCACTGAGTAAGGCAGATCCAAAAGATTGGTCCCTTTACGTGCAATTTTCTCAATAATTGGCCCGCCCGGAAACGGAATGTCAAATTCTCTGGCGAGTTTGTCCAACATGTTTCCCACACCAATGTCAATGGTCTCGCCCAGAACCCTGTATCTCCCATTTACATGTGCGACAACCTGTGTATTCCCGCCTGAAGCATAGAGCATCACCGGGTCCACTGCACCTGAAAGCTTTCTGCCAATCTCTATGTGCCCTAAGGGGTGGTTTACCCGCACAATTGGCTTATTGTACTTGATTGCAAGTGTCCTGGCTGCAGTGGCCGCAACCCTCAGGCAAGGTCCAAGTCCAGGCCCTGACGAAAAGGAAAAAAGGTCGATATCTCTTATATCAATTCTCGCATCAAGGATTGATTTTTTGATAACTCTAGAAACTTCTGACGCATGATGTATTGCTGCCTCTCTGGGGTGTATTCCGCCCTTTGGCGGTATGTATACTGAGTTCACGTTGGAAAGCACTGAGTTCTCATCCACAATACCAGAGCTAATGGTATGGGCTGTACCCTCAATCCCGAGAACGCGCATCCTGACTGAATTCTCTCTGGCTAAAAAAGGATTGGTGGCTTCGTTTAAGGGCATGGTCCCTGTTTGTAACATTCTTAGGTCATTACTTTATCTGGAGCACGCTTTTCCCATCTATACTTTTATTAGGAAGCTACTAATTAAGAATAGCAATTTCAAAGCAAATTTGCCGCGTAATACAGATAAAGTAGAAGGTTGTACAGATGGAAAACTCGACTGCAATAATAGCTGATCCGAAGGACGGTAAAACTTACAAAGTAGAAGTTACACAGGACTCTCTGAACGCACTAGTTGGTAGAAAGATAGGTGATGAACTGGACGGGATATTCTTCAACCTGCCGGGATACAAGATGAAATTGACAGGCGGAAGCTCGAATGACGGCTTTCCCATGAAGCGTGATCTTCAGATAGGTGGAAAGAAAAGGATTCTTGTTACCTATAAGGAAGGTCGCAGGGGCAAAAATGGAAAGAGAAAGAGGGTCACCTTCAGAGGGTCAATCATCGGGCCAGACATAGCCCAGCTGAATCTGAAAGTTACTCAATATGGGCCGGATCCGCTCGGTGGAAAGGAAGAAAAGAAGGAACAATAGTGATGCTCCCTCAACCTTCTGTAAATATTGGTATGGTTGGCCATGTTGACCACGGCAAAAGCACTCTGACACTGGCGCTTACAGGAACAAGGACTGATGTGCACTCTGAGGAAATAAAGAGGGGAATCTCAATAAAACTCGGGTATGCAGATGTGCCTATTTACAGATGTACAGACGATAAGGGCAATGAAATTTACTCTGGTAAAAGAACCAATGAAAATTGTGAATTGAGCAGGGTAATTTCTATAGTGGATGCACCTGGTCACGAGACTCTTATGGCCACAATGCTCTCAGGCTCATCCATAATGAATGGAGCACTTCTTGTTATTGCCGCGAATGAAAAATGCCCTCAGCCGCAGACAAGGGAGCACCTCACTGCCCTTGACATAATGGGAATAAGAAACATAGTAGTGGTGCAAAATAAGATAGATCTCGTCACAAGGGAAAGGGCCCTGGAGAGTTATAGGGAAATAAAGAACTTCCTGAAGGGAAGCATTGCGCAGGATTCGCCAATAATACCAGTTAGTGCTTATCACAACACAAACATAGATGTTCTCATGAAAACCATAAATGACGTCATTCCTACGCCGGTTTACGATCCGGATGCCAACCCAATGATGTATGTCGCCAGATCATTTGATGTCAACAAGCCCGGTGCTAACCCACTCAGTGTTAAGGGGGGTGTCCTGGGGGGATCACTGATAAGAGGTTCGCTGTCTGTGGGCGATGAGATAGAGATAACCCCCGGAATACAGGTAACCAAGGGCAACAAGACAACATGGGAAAATGTTGTAACTGAGATCGTCAGCCTGATGGCTGGAAAGAGTACATATGAGCGTATAATTCCTGGCGGCCTTGCAGCAGTTGGCACCAAACTTGATCCATTCCTCACTAAGGGGGATTCTTTTACAGGAAAGATTATCGGGAAAGTTGGAAAGGTACCCAGTGTTGTTTTCAATATGACTATCGAAGTGAATCTTCTCAAGAGGGTTGTAGGATTTGAAGAAGAGCAGAAGGTCGAACCTTTGAAATCAAAGGAGAACCTCATGCTTACCGTGGGAACAGCTAACACGGTTGGGATGGCGAATGCCGTAAGGGATCAGAACGTTGAGCTTACTTTAAAGTACCCTGTTGCAACAGATATAGGGGAAAGAGTGGCTATCGGAAGGAGAATTTCCAACCGGTGGAGGCTTATTGGTTATGGGAAAATTACCAATATCGTTTAAAGATCGTGATCTCTAGCGTACAGGCACATATTTTTCAGTGGGCAGCCAGAACATAGTGGACTCGATCTGCAGTAATCCTTCCCCAGCTGGACAAGCATGGCGTGATAATTTTTTAATTTTCCAACATCTGTGCCGAGATCATAGATTGTTTCAGATACAAATCTTGAGCTTTCCACAAATTCCAGTGATCCTCTGACTCGGGTCATAATTCTCTTGGTGTAACTGTCAACGATGAACACAGGAATATCTAAGGCATACAGCAGGATATCGTCTCTGGTCTCATTGCCAATTCCACTTACGCCGTTGAGGAAATTCATAATTTCCGAAAGTGATGCAGCCTTCATCATCTCAATACTCCCGTAGCGTTTCAGGATCTCTGTTGCCAGAACCCTGAGGGTCCGTGCTTTCCGATTGAAGAAACCGGATGGTTTTATCGCGTTTATGATCTCCAGTTCTCCCGACTCAGAAATCCCCTTTAGGCTCAGGATTCCATTTTTAGCAAGTAAATTCAAAGCCTTCTCCACGTTTTTCCATGACGTATTCTGGGTCAATACGGCACCAATTACAACTTCGTCTGTTGAATTGGCCGGCCACCATTTCATGTCACCATAACGGTTTAGCAGATTTGCGTAAATTTCCCCTGTATTCAATTCAATTAATGGATTGCTTTCCCGATAAAATTGTTGCCATATAATGTCCGTGACCGCTTGAGGTTGCGACACCTTTTTGTGTTATGGAGCTTTAATAATAGCCGTTATAAATCAAACAAAACATTATAATTGATTCAGAAATTCAGTATAGAAATGAGTGAGTTTGACGCTATTGTAGTTGGAGCCGGCCCAGCGGGAGCGTCGGCTGCTATTCGACTTGCATCATCGAAGAAAAATGTTCTGCTGGTGGAAAAATCCGACCCTCCTGGGAGCAAGAATGTATCCGGAGGTGTACTCTGGGGGAATGGACTGTCCGCCATTATACCGGATTGGGAGAAAACAGCCCCGATTGAAAGATTTGTAGACACAAAATCAGTCGCTTTCCTGACTCAGGATTCCAAGATCGCAATAGATTTCAGTTCGAAAAAACTCGAGCAGAAAAAGACCGGTTATACGGTCTTGAGGACAAAGTTTGACCAGTGGCTCGCCAAGAAAGCCAAAGAAGCTGGAGCAATGGTTATAAATGGTGTCACGGTTGAAAAACTCCATATGGAGGGAGGCAGGGCCACCGGAGTTGAGCAGGAAGGAGATGTCATTACCGCAGACACAGTGATTCTCTGCGAGGGAGCAAACCCAAGAGTTGCAATCGCTTCAGGTATCCATGACCGTCTGTCTGATCATGACGTGGCCATCGGCGTAAAGGAAGTTATAAGCCTGCCTGAAAGTACGATTAATGAGAGGTTCAATCTGAAGAGTGGTGCTGGCTTTGCATGCGAGTACGTTCTGGGCTACCTTAAAAACGGAACTGAGGCAGGCGGATTTCTATACACAAACAAAGACAGCATATCTGTTGGTATAGTCGTAAACATGGCTCACCTGAGGGAAAATGGTGAAACACACTCCTATGATCTCATCCAGGAGTTCCTTGACCATCCTTACATAGCTCCGCTTATTGCTGGAGGAAAAATGCAGGAGTATAGTGCCCATCTGGTTCAGGAAGGTGGAATCAGGTCCATGCCTAAGGTCTTCGGAAATGGATATATGATAGCCGGAGACTCCGCGGGATTCTCTTTCAGCAATGGCCTTGTACTGCAGGGTATGAACTACGCCATAGACTCTGGCGTTGTTGCTGCCGATGCATTCATAAAAGCGCAGGAGAAAGGTGATTATTCTGAAAAGTCTCTGAGTGTTTACCAGGACATGCTTGATTCATCCTATCTGATGAGAGACATGAAAACATTCAGAGGGATAGAGGAAGTGACATGGAGTCCTTTTGTTCACAAGCAGGTCCCGGCGATGCTGGAATCCTTAATGATGAGCCTCTTTATGGAGGAAGGGAAACCAAAGAAACACATTACATCAAACCTTATGGATGCAATGTCGAAGAACGGTATGCTAAGGACATCTAGTTTGCTTGAGACGTACAGAATGATTAGGAGGATGTGATATGAAGATAGAAGACCGCCTTGCTGTGCTAAATTACAAGACCGACAAGGCATACGCGCACATAACGGTGGATCCCAAGATATGCGAAACATGTCCAGATCATTTTTGTACTTTTGCTTGCCCGGCAAAATGCTACACCCTGATTGAGGGAAAACTTAATTTCAAGTATGAAGACTGCGTGGAGTGCGGAACGTGTGACGTGGCTTGCTCTCATGGAAGTGTCGCCTGGACAAATCCAAAGGGCGCTCACGGAATCAAATATAAATATGGGTGATGGAAATGACCTTGGAAATTATAGTTATGGTCAAGCAGGTTCCAGACAGTCAGGAAGTTGTCATTGATCCAGTTACGATGAACCTTAACCGGAGCATGACCAGGAACGTGACCAACGGTGCAGATGAAAATGCTCTGGAAGCTGCCCTTAAGCTTAAGGATAAGTACGGTGCTAACATAACAGTTATATCAATGGGCCCTCCTCAGGCAGAAACGACAATGATAGAGTGTTTAGCGAGGGGAGCTGACCGGGCCATACTCGCGTCCGACAGATTCTTTGGAGGTGCGGATACGTATCCGACAGGTTTGACTCTTGCCGCGACCATCAAGAAGATCGGGAAGTTTGACATTATCTTCGCAGGGGAAGAGAGTACCGATTCAAGTACTGGTCATGTTGGTCCTGGTGTTGCGGAATTTCTCGACATAGATCAGATTACCTATGCAAGCGAAGTGGATTACAAGGACGGCAGAGTCATCGCGGACAGGGAATTAGAAGGGGGAACAGAAGTGGTAAGCGTTCCCACTCCTGTTCTGGTAACGATTCTGCTTAACTCAAACATTCCTAGGATCCAGACCCTGAGAAGGAAAATAGATGCCACAAAGAAGGGGTTTGAGATCTGGGATCACGACAAGATTAGCCTCGCTCCGGAGTGGGTAGGAGTCAGGGGTTCTCCGACAATAGTACGGAGAATGCGGCCCATTAAGGAACGAGAACGTGCAGCAAAGAAGTTCGAGGTTTCTAATGTTGGTGACCTTGTCAAAGAACTTTACGAAAAAAATATAATTAAACTGGAGGAGGTGTAATCTTGGCAGGTATAAAAATGGCTACTCCAGCTGCTAACCTTGATGAATACAAGAACGTTTTTGTTTTCCTGGAGACCAGGGAGGATAAGCTCATCAGGCCTGCTCTTGAAATGATTGGAGTTGGTAAAAAGATTGCGGACAAGGTCGGCGAGAAGTTATATTGCTTGCTGCTCGGTGGAGACATAAAAGATGAAGCCAAAGAGGCAATTTCTTACGGATGTGACATAGTGCTTGGCGCAGAATCTGCAGACCTCAGGACATATACAACTCTGCCATATTCACACATAATCTCGGACTTCGTGAAGACTGAAAAACCAAATATTTTTCTGATACCAGCGACAAGGAATGGCAGGGATCTTGCATCAAGAATAGCCGTCAGTTGCGAAGCAGGAGTGACTGCGGACTGCACAGAACTTGATGTGGAACAGGATACACGAATTCTATCGGCAAACAGGCCAACATACGGTGAAAGCATGCTCGCCGAAATTCTGTGCAAGAAACACAGGCCACAGATGGCTACCGCTAGGCCAGGTATTTTCCCATTGCCAGAAAAGGATAAGTCTCGAAAGGGTGAAGTAAGGGTAAAGGATGTGAAGATAGACAAGCAGTTGCTCAAAAAGCAGGTACTGGAGTTCAGGAAGAAAGAGGCACTTGATCTTACCGCAGCAAGCGTAATTGTCTCTGGTGGAATGGGCCTCGGAAAGGCTGAAGGTTTCAAAATGGTCGGGGAGCTTGCGGAAGAGATCAACGGGACCGTTGGAGCAACCAGACCGGCTGTAGACATGGGTTGGATAACCAGGGATCATCAGGTCGGGCAGACTGGCCAGACAGTCAGGCCGAGGTTATACATTGCAGCCGGAATATCTGGAAAGATTCAGCATATACTGGGCATGAAAAACAGTGAGACCATAATATCCATCAATACTGACCCGGACGCAGAGATTTTCAAGTACTCGGACTACCTGATTAACGCTGATGTTAATGAAGCCCTGCCGGCGCTAATAAAATCCGTAAGGGAAGAAAAGAAGAAGCTAATGGCCTCAAAGAAGAAGTAATAATAGATTTCAGACCATCTGTTCTATCTTTCTATTTCTTATTTCCTCTTTTATTTTGTTCAGGAATACTTCCATGGAGTAGGTCTGTTGTTTATTATCCCTTCCTCTGATCGTAATGGTTTTGTCCTGCCGCTCGTTCTCTCCAACGATCGCGATGTACGATGGTCTCCTGAGCCTTATCATCTTTATCTTCTTGCTTATGGTTTCCGGGGAAAGATCCATGGTAACGCGAAGACCGGCTTTCTTCAGATTTTCGTAAACCTCCTCTGCATACTGTGCTGACGATATGCTCACCGGTGTCAGGTATATCTGCATTGGAGAAAGCCAGGTAGGTAGTTTTCCCTCAAAGTGTTCCAGCAGGATGGCCATGAATCTCTCCAGACTGCCAAATATGGCTCTATGCACCATTACAATCCTGTCTTTCTTGCTCTGGCTGTTTATGTAGTATAGGCCGAAGTTAGAAGGCATGAAAAAGTCAAGCTGTATGGTGGAAAGCTGCCAGCTCCTCCCAATGGCATCCTTGGTATGAACATCTATTTTAGGACCATAAAATGCAGCTTCCCCGGGGAACTCTCTGAAATCTATTCCAGATTCTACAAGAGCCTGTCGCAGTTGATCTGAAGCTTTATCCCACTGAGACAGGTCCGGGTCAAGTTTTTCCGATCCGCAATTTGGGCAAACGAATTTCTCATTGCTGCTGACTTTCCTGATCTCTACCACGTTCCCGCATTCCTGACAGACAAACGCAACAAGATACTGCTCCGGGTGGTCTCGGTCCATTAGGCTAAGATCAAACGTAGCCTCTGTGGTACCCAGTACAGTTTCGTAAGTCTCTTTTACGAGCCCTATGAGGCTTTTTACTTCGCCAAGAATCATGTCCATGGAAAGAAAGGCATGTCCATCGTCCTGGGTAAAGGCGCGGGGCCTGGTGAGGCCGCCGACCTCACCTGACTTTTCATACCTGTAGACAGTTCCGAATTCACTGTATCTCACTGGAAGGTCCCTGTAGCTGTGAGGCTCTCGCTCGAATATGGTTATGTGACCAGGGCAGTTCATGGGCTTCAGTCCATAGCCTTCATGGTTTTCCAGTTCAAAGGTAAACATATCCGGTTTATATTTTGCATAATGCCCGGATTGTTTCCATATGGTATCTCTGAAAACGTGCGGAGTCCATACCTCCATCCATCCTCTCTCGGAGTTCTTTTCCCGCATGAAATTCATCAGCTCATTCCTTATAATGACACCATTAGGGGAATACAGGGGGAACCCAGGGGCACGCTCGGAGTTAAAGAGAAACAGGTCCATTTCGGCACCAATCTTCCTATGGTCTCTCTTTGAAGCCTCCTCTCTCATCTTCAAATATACGTTAAGAGACTTCTCATCCGGAAACGCGGTTCCGTAAATCCTGATCATTGGCGTCCCATCAGTTTCACCCTTATAGTGGGTAGCCGCTATGGTCAGCAGCCTAGTCGATCCAAGGAACGACGTATTTGGAACATGGGGACCGCGGCAGAAGTCAACAAAGTCACCCTGTCTGTAAACTGTGGATCTCCCGTTATCCGGCACGTTATCTCTGATCTTATCTATCTTGTACGGGTTTTTACCGAAAATAAACATAAGCTCAGTTTTGCTATGTTCCTCCCTGATAATGGGAATTGATTTTGCAACGTTCTCCCGCATCCTTGCCTCGATTGCTGGAAGTTTGTCCGAAGAGATCGGTTCCATATCGAAGTCATAATAGAATCCCTCTTCCGTTACTGGACCAGCGTTGGGCAATGCATTTGGATAGAGTTCAAGGATAGCCTGAGCCAATAGATGGGCCGCAGAATGTCTTAATATTTCAATGCCCTGCTTGGAGTACTTTGTTATTAGATTGCATTCCACGTCTATTTCCGGAATGGAAGACAGATCCAGCAGCACCCCTTTGCATTCCACTGCAACTGCGTCTTTCCTCAGCCTCTCTGGAACGGAATCTCTAAATGGTTGACCGCCGGAAAACCGCAGTTTTATCATTCCTTCCTGCGCACTCATAAATAGGGTGATAAGGTTCCGGGTAAAATATTTATTCCAATCTTACAGGTTTCAGGCTTTCGAGATCATATTTATCGCCGGCGATCATGGCATAAATGGCGTTGATATCACGATATGGTGCCCTGTCATCCGTGAGCGTCGGGACTACCTTTCTCACCTCATCATGGATACGTGAGGTAAATTCGGATGGTTTTCCTGCAATCAGATCGACCGCCTGAGATCCTGTCAGGTACTCTATGGAAACAATGTAAAACAGGTTTGAGACAATCTCGGAGAGTTTAAGCGCTGCATTCATGCCCATGCTTACGTGGTCTTCCTGATTGGCTGAAGTAGGTATTGAATCCGCAGAAGATGGGAAGCTCAGAGTCTTGTTCCTGTTACACAGTGCTGCAGCAACATACTGTGGTATCATGTACCCTGAATTGAGGCCGCTGTTTTTAACAAGAAACGGAGGGAGTCCACTCAGGTTGCCATCTGTGATACGTGCTACACGCCTTTCAATCATATTGCCCAGATCGGTGAGCGCGATTGCGAGAAAATCACTGACAAGAGCGACAGGTTCTCCATGGAAATTCCCAGCTGAAATCACCTCATCTTCAGAGATCAACGGGTTATCTGTTGCCGAGTTTATCTCGATATCCAGGACGCTCTTAACGTAATTTATGGTGTCAAGAACTGCACCGTATACCTGTGGTATGCACCTTAGCGTGTAAGGGTCCTGAACCTTTTCCTCGCTAGACCTCCTGACTATCTCACTGTCGGAAAGCAGGTCTCTGAAAGAGGCAGCTATGATCTTCTGCCCCATGTGCCCCCGGGAACCCACAGCCCATTCCCTGAACGCTTTCAGCGTCCCCCTGAGCCCCTCAAATGAAAGTGATGCAGAGGCAATTGCGTTCTTCATCAACCTTAATGATCTGAAAACCTCAATGGATAGTATGGAAGATATTGCAGCTGTGCCATTAATGAAGGCAACACCCTCCTTCTCGGTGAAATGATACGGGTGGATGCCATGTTCCCTGAGAAATTGATCTGTTTCGTAGGAATTGCCTTTGTAATGTATCCTCCCTTCGCCCATGAGTGCAAGAGCGA
>JAVYSB010000002.1:171051-273096 GCA_038729425.1 Thermoplasmataceae archaeon
TATGCGCCAGAGGCGCCAGATCTCCGCTGGCTCCTACGGAACCGTACCTGGGAACCTCCGGGGTTATACCTTTGTTTAGGAATGTCAGGGCAGCGCTGATAAGATCTGAAGACACGCCTGAGAAACCCTTGCAGAAGCTGTTTAGTCTTATGGCTATCATCGATCTCACGTACTCGTCTGGGAGCGGGGTACCAACTCCTGATGAATGGGATCTAATGAGATTTTTCTGCAATTCTGAAATATCTGAACTGTTGATCTTTACGTTTAGAAGGCTGCCAAAGCCAGTATTGACTCCATAAATTGTGGAACCATCTTTCACTTTTTTTTCAAGTATGTCCCTGGATTTTTTAATTCTTGACAGGGCTTCCTTAGAAATAGAGACTTCAGCTTCCAGAACTGCTATCCTGTATAGGTCGTCCACCGAGAGGTTTTCTCCATCCAGTACTATCATACATTTTCAGTATGTGTACAGAATCTAAATAGTTACTTGAGATTAGACCAGAATCGGCCTTATAAGATAGGTTACGGAAAGATTAATCGATTATAGATCATATAGAATTAAAGACATATGATTACAATCAGTGTAGACCATAATTCCAGGGACCCTGCCTACAAACAGATATATGACCAGATCGTTTCCCACGTTTTCACAGGCAAGCTTCAAACTGGCGATGCAATCCCCCCCTCTCGTGAGATGGCAAGTACCCTCGATGTGAACTTTCACACAGTGAATAAGGCATACCGACTTCTGAGAGACAATGGAGTGATATCGCTTTCCAGGAACAGAAGATACATAATTTCCTCCGGGAACAGGGATGAGAACGCGGAGTCAAGCCTGAGAACCAGGCAACGTGAACTGATCAATGATGCTATTGCCAGAGGTTTTGGAGAAGACGATATCGTGGAAATAGTCAGAGAGATTCTAATGGAACGGTCTTTAAAGGAGAAGAAGAAAGATTAGCCCCGAACGCTCTAGTAATTACGAATCATGCCTCGCTGCAAGTTGTGAGAATAATATTAATAAAGATAGTAGAGTCGCAAAATAGCTGGAAGACGATAAAAAACTGGGGTTTCCATGCAACTCTTGGGAAGTTCGCCCTTAAATCAATTCTAAGTTCGTTTCCATATCTTTGCCGCTTACACGGTCAGAATAAAAATTCCTTGAGTTATGTGAATTGAAATAAAGGCTAGGTCTTGAAAAGTGATAAAAGGCCGGAATAATCGCTGAGGGAATGCAGGTGCCGGGATTTGGACCCGGGTCGAAAGCTTGGAAGGCTCTCGTGCTAGACCAGTCTACACTACACCTGCTAAAGCCCAACCTGATTATTTCTGTAATTAAATAAGTTTGCAGCATTTTGATAATTGGCACATTATGATATGCGCGTCAGAATAAAATTTTCAGTGATGGATCTCCCGGAAGCATTAGCTGTCAGTGTGACAGTGACCGAGCTGCCGAACGGCGGTAATGTCACGTTGAAATACTCGTAATGGCTTGAGCTGCTGTAACTACTGTTAATTAATGCCGATGAACTTAAAGAAATGTTTGTAATTGGAGAAATGTAGTTAACATAGACTCTGAAAGAAAAATCGCTCTGAGCTGGACTCAACTGATACTGACCATTAGAAGAAGGAGGCGAGACCCATTGGCCATTATTCTGATACTGTAGTCCAGAAACCTGAATGTTTGAAACCGTTGTAATAGGGGGATTTATAAATATAGTCCAGAATATGATAATGGTTAGCAGGAATTCCCCGCCGACTAGGATCCAGTGCCATGTTCTTTTCGGAAGGGTCAATTTCAGTGCATTAAGGATCTGCTTCAAGAAAACAAGGAAAACTATGATAAGCAGTATATCCAGATACCCGTATCCGAGAATGTAGATATATCCAGAAAACAGCCCTATTATGGCACCTATCATAAAGGTTATGACGAGAGTCTTGGCCCTTTCCTTTTCACCCTCCAGATATTCTCGCTCATCAAATTCTGGTTCTTCAAAAATAGGTTCTGCTTTCTGTTTCGCCATGAGTATTGCCCTATGGAACAGTCATTAATGAATTTAACGCGAAAGAGGGATTGTTTGCCTTGACAACACCTGACGCAACAAGTATACCACGGGCTCCGAGTGAATATGACTCTTCCACATCTCGAGCATTCTTGATGCCGGCGCCAACCACAAGGGGGACATCGTTTGCATTACATATTCTGGCCGCTTTCTCGATTACTTCCGGACGGGCGGATGATACTGAGATTTCACCACCTATAAGCTCAGGAGGCTCATATGCTATATATGCTGGATGTAGATCAACATACTCTTCAACCTCTCTGAGGGATTCAAGGCAGAGCACTATATCGAAATCTATTTTATTAGATCTTTTCACGGTTTCAACAATGTTTTCCCTGGATTGCCTGTTCTCAGAATGATTAAGGAGAGATGTACTTATTCCCATGACCATAAGGCTTTCCATGGATATTTTTCCTGTATATGCCCCATAACTTACAGGGTCAACGTGTTGGGCCATGAATGATACGGCGTTCTTTACTTCAGAACAAATGTGCAGATCCACTGTACTGAGTGCAATCCGCAGGTTCCTTTTCATCTTACTGTTCAAGTTTGAGAATTCTCTGGCCATTCTCTCTGCATTCTTACCCGTGGATTCTGAATAGTGTTTGAGGTTAATCATATATAAAAATTCTGACATGGCACTGGATTTCATGAGTTTATTATTATTTTCCTAATTTCATTATTCATTGATTCTATTATCTACGAATATGGGGAAACCGTTCAGAGATACTCAGTACCCGTGCCATGGGCCCTCGAGAGCCTGCTTTAAGCGCAAGATTTCATCCTCGTATTCCTTTGTTCCTTTGGCGTATCTCTTAACCGGCATCCGTTCGGTCTTCCCGGTTTTAAGAGACACCGGTTTTGACATAAGTTCCCTTATCAGGTTCGGGTTTCCACTCGGAATGTTTGGCAGGCGATTTTTCGGTTTCACTTCTCTAACAGTCTCGGGCTTGGTTGTTTCACTCACCGCCCCGCTGATCTTCGGGATTTCTAAAATAGGGTCTTCTGCCCTGATTTCCTCAGGTGCAGGTCGGGGATCCTGCACATGATGCTTTACAACAGACCCCCTTTCCTTGGCAGAATCTGCATCATTTTCCTGCAGAATCGGTACATACTGGTCTTTGGGATGCCAGATATGGTTCCGGCCGACGGCATCCTTCTTGTAGCTGGTCAAGGAGTCCTCTATACCAACTATCGAAACAACGTCTCTGCTCTCGCCAAGGATCTTGTTTATCTGTTCGGCAAGCTTTTCCACAAATTCTTTGAGCTTGGGAACCTCAAGGGCTTCACGCAGAACCCGCTGAATCGCTTCCTTATCAGTTTCACCGGGCCATTTGAGCAATTCAAGGACCAGGTAATCGTCTCCATCAAGAACCATGCTGTTATACGGTTCTTCTTCCTTTGTTTCCCTGACTGTCCTTTTCCTTGCCGGCATATTATAGATACCTCTTTAATAGGGCGCGAAATAATATCTAATAAAAAAGGAAAAATTGGTTTATTTCGTTCGCTCTGCAGCGTCCTTGTAACCAAGGCAGTTAGCAAACTGCAAGTCTTCTGGAGCTGCAGTCACCAGTGCACCCGGTGCCAGAACATCTAGGGTATGGCCTATTAGAGCTGCGCCACCCCCTACTGGTATTAGTGCAGTGACCCTGTCAAGTTCTCCCCTAAGATTTGCCCTGAGATTATCAAGTATCCTGTCTGAGAGCTCCTTGAGTATCGGCGCACCAACTTCTGCACCTCCAACTTGCCTCTGTTTGAACATAACAGGCGAGGTGAGTGCCTGCCTAGCTACGTCCGTCGGGACTACGAAACCTGTTTGCCTGGCAATGAGCTTTGCAATACTTGAAACCGCATCGCCTATACCCGCTTCAATGGAGAAAGACATCTCCACAACGGGCTCCATGTTCATAAGGTTAATAGTGAGGACATCTGTAGTCCTTGATCCAATATCCACCACCAGTCCGTATCCAGGCTGGCTCTTGACCAAACCCTTTTCTACGAGGTATAATGCAGCCCCCACTCCCTGAGGTCTCATCACAAGCTTCTCAATATGGACTTGTCTTGACTTTCCATCGTTTGCTTTTATGGTTATGGTCTTTCCTTCAAGAGACTCCCTGGCGGCTGCTACTTCCTGGTCAAATGTACCCAGCGGTGTTCCGCTTCCAAGCACCACGCTTGTCTGGGCGCCACCATCTCCTGCGCCACTGAGCCACAGGGCCGCCCCTAGCAAAGGCAATGAATCTGCACTGGAAAGCCTCCCATCTCCGAGAGGTTCCCTCACGCCTGCCCCAGTAGCGTTCTCTCCAAATATAAAAGGCTCATCGTCATTCATTGCAAGCGAGAGTATGGAACCACCGAATCCCCACTGTTTGGCATCATATCTGGCCCATCTCGATGGGAATTTCTCTCTGCGACCATCCACACCAACTACCTTTGTATCTCCGTATCCCAAATCTACTCCAACTGTGACCATACCTTTCTTCCTCTTATATGCGACCTCGATCAGTTTTCCCTGGCATGTTGCACGGTGGCGTAAGTGTAGGATGCAAGCACTTTTCGGTTTTTAAAGAATCAATGTTCACGGATATCACCCTCACTGCGCTCTCTGGTTATTAATGTACACTATCGCCTCAATAGATATTCTACTGATTCGATGCCAGTCGCACATGTTGCATCTATTAGCTACATAAATATAAATCTTTTTCCTAAACGCATGAGTTCTGCATGGGTTAAATTAAATAGATATCCTTGAAAATAGCCATTCTGACGAAAATCGAAAAATTTCGCTTTGGACTGTGCAGCGAAATTTTTGTATGTGATAAAATGATGGACTTATTTACATACACAGGCACTCACTTCATTGACTATTAAGAAAACACCAGAAATAAAATGAGATTTCGCCAATTTGATCTGGTGAATGAAAAGGTCTTCATTATGCTGGAATCCTCATCAGAGTAAAGCCTATTCCGCTGGCTCCGGAGGAACTTTCCACGAGAATCTCAACAACGTATGGATAAAATGTATCCGTAATGGGATCAGATGCGTTCATCTTGCTGAATTGCGTGTAGTTCACGTAAAGCGTCAGATTAAAAGTGGTGTTCTTATACGGGGTCAGCTGCTCTTTGAGATAATTGTATGGATACAGGGTGCTATTAAAATGTGTTAGGTTTGGCAGTGAGTAAAGTTTCACTTGAGACTTGCTCTGTAATGATGTAATATTCACGGGGGAAAGATCGTACACATAAATGGTGGATTCATTCGATGTAACGCTCAGGCTTACGCTGAACGATTTGCTTGTCGAATTTATAAATATCTGGGAATTGTTAGCCGGCGAATACACTGTCAGTGACGAAGACGATCCCTTCAATGATGTGTTTGCCATGGAGGATCCTGCGCTGTTAATAGTTTCCACTGTTATTGCACTGAACACGACAAGCATAACAACGGAAACTACTATTATTGTTTTTGAAGACAGTGGCATATGGTGCCGGCAATCCTTAGACCATATAAGAACTTTACTAGTTATTTGTTAAGTGATTAAGTATTTATTCATGATAACTATTCCTCCAAGATTATATGGTCCAATACAAGTGGGTTGCACTGTCGAATACAACGATAGGGGTACTGATGTCTTCCATTAACGGGACAATTATGATGATATCCCTCCCAGCCATATTCAACGGTATTCAGATTGATCCTTTCCAGGCAAGCTCGTTTGTCTATCTTCTCTGGATACTCATGGGCTACATGATCGTAACAGCAGTCATGCTCGTGACGGTAGGCAGGCTCTCTGATATATTTGGGAGAGTGAGACTTTTCAACCTTGGGTTCCTTATATTTACGGTTGGGTCAATACTTCTCTCTGTGACACCAAGCAAAGGAGCACTTGGCGCACAGGAGATAATCATGTTCCGGATTGTCCAGGCAATAGGCGCCTCATTCTTGTTTGCAAATTCGGCGGCTATAATTACTGACAGCTTTGGCCCGGAAGAAAGAGGAAAGGCAATGGGCATTAATCAGGTCGCTGGCCTGGCAGGTTCCCTGATTGGACTGATTCTTGGGGGAATACTGGCTGCCATAAACTGGAGATACGTATTCCTGGTAAGCGTACCTGTCGGGCTTCTTGGCACAATTTGGTCATATGCTAAACTCAAGGACCATTCTGTCAGGCACAAGGATCAGAAGGTAGATGTGTTAGGTAACCTGTCCTTTGCAGCTGGGCTAACCCTTATTCTTATAGGCATAACCTACGGTTTAATGCCGTATGGATCCTCCAGCATGGGCTGGGGTAATCCATGGGTAATAATATCAATGATTGCTGGAATGATCATGCTGATGGCTTTCGTGTTCATTGAAAGGTCCGTAGACCAGCCTATGTTCAACATGTCCCTGTTCAGGAATAAGGCATTTTCCACGGGTAGCTTCGCTGGAATGCTGCAGTCAATGGGAATGGGAGGGGCAATGTTCATGATCATAATTTTGCTCCAGGGTGTCTGGTTGCCACTACACGGGTACTCGTATACAAGTGTTCCATTCTGGGCAGGGGTTTACACAATTCCTATGATGTTGGGGTTTGTTGTCTTTGGGCCGATAAGCGGCGCAATTTCTGATAGAACCGGGGCAAGGGTCATTTCTACTGTGGGCATGGTAGTAGCCGCGGTCTCCTTTGTACTGCTTTCCACACTCAACTTTAACTTTACCTATACAGGTTTTGCCCTCATGCTTTTCATGATGGGTTCTGGAATGGGCCTTTTTGCTGCTCCAAACGTAACAGCAATAATGAATTCTGTGCCTCCACAACTAAGAGGAGTTGCATCTGGAATGAGGGCAACTCTGCAGAACACAGGGCAGACAGCCAGTATGGGTATATTCTTCACAATCGTTCTCGTAACACTGACGACAAAACTTCCAGGAGCGTTCTCCGTGGCCCTTGGCCAAGCCGGAACACCCGAGCTTATACCGTTCTTCAATCAGATTCCTCCGACCTCTGCACTGTTCTCAGCATTTCTGGGATACAACCCTGTGCAGACCATTCTCAGCTTATTCCCCGCAGGCTTCACGTCTTCCCTATTCTCCAGCGGAACGCTGGCTATACTTGAGGGAACCACGTGGTTTCCGATGGCTCTTGAAGGTGCATTTATGGGATCCCTGAGAATGTCATTCTATCTCGGGGCTATAATTTTTGCTGTTGCTGCATTCCTCTCCGCGATCAGGGGAAAACGGTACATATTTTCGGAACCGTTAAAAATGACGGAAGTTTCTAAACCAACAGACGAAAGTGCAAAAACCCTTGGACCTCTGGTCGAGAGACAGATAGAAGCAAAGATTCCTGATTCGCAAGGAAGCAGGGGAGTAAAGTGATGGATCAAAAGGACGAATTCAGGGAGACTGTAGAAAGTGGTGACGCACCGCCAGTTCAGGACGACCTGTGGAAGGTCTTTTCAAGCGTGGCAAGAAATGGTAGGAGGATCTTCAGTCAGGAACTGGAGAAGATGGACATGAAGGTCATGGAGATGCGGGTGCTTCATTACCTTCACAAAGAGGGTCCAAGCACCATGACCTCTCTGTCTGCTGATCTTGACGTAACCGGACCTTGGATTACGGGGCTAGTTGATGAACTTGAGAAAAGGAATTTCGTTACAAAGGAACGGAGCAGTAAAGATCGCAGGGTTGTTAACGTGGCGCTGACAGAAGAGGGTGAAGCCGCAGTTCATAAAGGGTACATGGTATACACGGAAATACAGAACATGTTATTCGATGAACTCAGTCCAGAAGAGTTCAGGCAGTTTGTCTCAATAATGAAGAAACTTGAGAATTACCTGAATAAGAGTTTAAGAAAATGAGTTATTTCAGGGCTGAAAAGATGGCTCTTTCATAACCCTGCAATATTCTCGGCAAGAAGACTAAATTTTAAGGTTCATTGGGTTCATGAACCTTATAACTTTTCTATTATCCAGACTTAATTCTTGACCCAATATTCGCTATTTTTTTCCTTTCTGCGAATTTGGGGGTAAAAAGTTACAAAGTCATCAGTCTCTTGTGTCAAGCTAGCGAAAATGTGCAATACCTCTAAAGTATTCATTCTTATCTTAACAGCGATTTCACTGGAATTGCTGATAACTTTATACTTGTCTACTTCCGGGACTTTAATATTAATTTCAGGTGAATAGTCTACAAAAGTTTCTATTTCATCCAGGCATAGACTTGTTGTCCCAGAAAGAACGGATTTTAACCCCAAAGCAGCCACTGCTGATGTGACCATTTTACCATCACGGTCTAGGTTTTTCAGTGCCTCATGCGTGATTAGTGTCTCTGCTGTTAAGAAATTGAATTATGAGGTTGGTATCATTGGAATTAACTCCACTCCCAGTCCTTCATTGAAATTTCTGATAAGTCTTTAGGCAGTTCCGGAATTCCTTTTTCTTTCCATCTCTCGATAATGGCTTTATTTTTTTCTTTCTGATCCACTGTTTTTTTTGGCTGCCTACATACCATTCTGCATTATCCATCTCAAGGTATCGCCTTGCTGCTGGCAAGCTTATATTTTATCAATTAATCATAAGGTAGGATACATTATCATCAATTCCAAAAGCGACAACATTTATCACCATACACTTTTCACATTTTTATACTCTATAAATTTTCTCGACTATTTTGCCTAGCTTTTTCACGTTGGTCGTCTGTTCCGTTTTTCCTTAATTCGCAGGCTTTTCTTTTGCCTTGTGAATTAATACCCGGCCAGTATTCAAACCGTTATTTTCCTGGGCATAACCAATGAGTAAGAATTACTTTTTTAACACAAATATTCCATTCTCACTGGTCTAATCCTAAGTTCTCCCACATCCAAAATTGAACGAAGGACTTCATCCTCATATTCACATAAATACCAGCTATGAAAATGCTCATAGAAGCAAATAAAGATTAGGCGGGTCCGGGGGGGTTTGGACCCCCGACCTATGGATTAAGAGTCCATCGCTCTACCTAGCTAAGCTACGGACCCAGTCTTTGGAAATATTCCGGTATGATTTATATTTTCGGATTTAGAAAGCAAAATGAAACAAATTTTGAGATGTTCGATATCAATTATTATTGAAATACACTTAAGAACAATTTTCAACCTTTAACCCAACATAGAGAATTCTTGAACTGTGTTCTATATTACCATGAACCGATTAGCTAACGATTGTAACGGACATAGGTAAATTCTCCTTTGTAATGGTATTAGGCTCAGCATCATATTTTCAAAGCTACAGGATATTTAACCGGATTAGGCTCCTTTTCTCGTATTTAGACTAGAATTCTTTCATAATTTCTTTTTAATCATCACACGATCATTCCCTTAACCGCAAACAGAGAGGGAAAGAAATTTATCTTCAATACGAGATTTGCACCACCGTCTTCATCAAAAAATTTGCTGAATTTATAGAACTGGAAACCATTGGCAACTATCCTAACAAGCGCATGTCCAAACAGGAGATTCCCTTGCGGTTTACAAAGCTGCAAACTTTGAAAGTTTGGAGTACCGGCAGGAATGAATTTCTTGCCGGCATTTTTTGACATGTATACTTTTCCCCAGAATTGAATGAGATCATCGGGATACTGTTACCCAATTATTCTGAAGATGTTATTTTTTTAGTTAATTATTAAGACTATGAAATATTGGGCCGGGAGGACCAGGGGAATTGGAAAATTCAATTTTAAACATGGTAAAATAATTTTAACTTTATTCAAAATTGAACTGTCTTTAAGATAAATAAGAAATTCCTGTGTGAAGTGATATGGAACTCATTTCATTGGAGGTATCTTTTTGTTCTGTTCTATAGAATCGGATGTGATTGTACAGAGAACTTAATGAACCTGCAGTCTATGTTTAGAAGTTCTTCCCTGGAAATAGAAGACTCATTCGAGGACTGTAACTATTCTATTGAAGCCTCAATTGCGGGCCATATATGTTTCTGAGCGCTCTAATGTACCCGGCCAAAAGCAAGATTTTAAAAATCATAAGGGGAATATGGAGGGATCACGGCTTCGGTTCGTTTAAGGTTTTCAAAATTTGAGCCCAGAGACGTGGTTCAGGTAGTCAGTTTCCAAACGTAATATCTCCATTTCCGGCCATTTCGTATGATATACCTCTTTTTCATGAGTGTTTTCTGAAATCCCCCTTTTTCGATCAGGCTCTGGAAATAGTCCATATCTCCTGAGTCTCCGTATTCCATAAGTAACCTGCCTTTGGGTTTCATGTAATTCTTTACCTGATCAAAAAACAGTGTCATGGTTCTAAAATTTTCATCAGCTACAGCCATTTCCCTTATGTCTCTTGGGGGAAACCACCTGAAGGGGGGGGGTCGAAGATTATCAGGTCGAATTTCCCCGTCACATTGCTGAATAAATCGCTTTCCCGAAATTCTATTCTGGGCAAAACGCAATTCATGTCAGCGTTTCTGCTTCCGGTTTTTACACAGAATGGGTTGACGTCGACGGCTACCACGTTGTGGGACTTTGAAGCTGCAAGAATTGCATTTACACCACTTCCGGTCCCCATGTCAAGAACAGAGTCATTCTCTTCTACTTCCTCCAAGATTGTCTTTCCGAGTAGCTTAGACATCCATGCTGGGGGCGAGACTTCCTTTGGTACAAAAAGTCTCCGTCTCAGATATTGCATTCGGGAGGGTTTCCTATCCTCCATTTTTATGTAAATGGCATCGTGCCAACGCTTTCTCAGTTCTACCTCATCGCCTGACATGCGCGGTTTATACACCATGTCATTAAAAATTTCTACTTCTGTATAAACGCTTTGTGGACAAGGCTGATGTCTGTGACATTTAACATAACCCTATTGAATCGGTTGGCTGAATTGGCATTACTGCATCCAATAAAGGTTTAAATATGGTTATAACCTAACGGTTTAAGAAAAACCATACACTAATTGGGCAATGCCACAGGCAACCCTTATGGTCGGGTCTAATGTTCTTAGCCTGGTCGAGAAGTGCAACGGTTTTTTAGGTGAAATAAATGGCAACGCCACATCACCCCAGAAGGGGGTCGAAAGGGTATTACCCTAGGGTACGCGCTCAGCATATGCAAAGCAGCATTCGTAGCTGGCCTGAAATAGACGGAAAGCCCAAGATCCAGGCATTCGCTGGATACAAGGTCGGCATGACACACGTGGAGATGGTGGATTACAGAAAAAACAGTGTAACATCAGGGCAGTCTATAATGTCTGCTGTGACAATAATTGAAGTTCCTCCACTGTCAGTAGTTGGGGTGAGATATTATGACCGAGATGAAAACGGCCTTTTTGTTGTTGCGGAGCAATGGGCTGAAAATCTGGATAAGGAAATCTACAGAAGATTGCCCGAGAGAAAAGAGAAGCCAGAAACTCCAACTGTAAATGAAGTTATTGATGTCAGGCTGATGGTAAGTACCAATCCATCCGAGGTAACTGGCGTTCCGTCCAAGACTCCGGAAATGTTTGAGATCAGAATTGGAGGTTCAGACCTGAAGGAAAAGATTAATTATGCCACTGAGAAGCTGGGCAAGAAAATATCGTTTGATGATTTCACCCTGCCTGGGAAATTTGTGGATGCAATTTCAATAACCAAGGGAAAAGGTTTCACTGGACATGTGGAGAGGTTCGGCGTTAAGCTGCTTCCATATAAAAACAGGAAACACAGGAGAATGATAGGCACGCTTGGTCCGTGGCATCCCGACTGGGTGAGGAATACAGTTCCCCAGGCAGGGCAAATGGGTACACACCAGCGAACGGCTTCAAACATAAGGATTCTGAAGTACTCAAAAAAGGGTTCAAACGACGATATAAACGTTAAGGGAGGATTTCCTGGATACGGTGTGGTAAGGAGTGATTACATTCTTGTTCATGGTTCGGTTCCGGGCCCTTCCAAGAGACTCATTAAACTTAGATCTCCTGCAAGGCAGAAATCACCTGATCTTGATAATATTACAATTTCATACATTTCAAAGGAATCCAAGCAGGGTGACTGAAAATGGAAACAGATATTTACGATAATGAAGGAAACAAGTCTGGTAAAATCAAATTGCCTGAGGTATTCAGCACAGTCCCAAGGGAAGATATACTTGGCAAGGCCTTCAGAGCCATCACTCTCACGCTGAGACAACCATACGGATCATCTCCAGGCGCCGGTATGAGGCAGGTAGGACATAACAGCGGAGCTAACCATGGGATTGCCAGACTGCCCAGAGTGTCCGGTTCTTCACGCGGAGTCATACTTGCCAGCATGGTGGGTGGGAGAAGCGCACATTCTCCGAGATCAAACAAAGTTCTTTATAAGAAGATTAACGAAAGGGAAAGAAAAATCGCAAAGTTCAGTGCAATCGCCATGACAGCCGACAAGGAAGCTGTGAAGCGCAGGGGGCACAGGTTCGATCAGGAACTAAGCCTTCCAATTGTGATCAATGACACCGTCAACAATGTCAAGAAAGTTAAGGAAGTAATAACTCTGTTTGAAAACATTGGAATCTACGATGATGTTGTAAGGGCAAAAGAGGGTAAAAAGATCAGAGCAGGAAGGGGAAAAATGAGAGGTAGAAGATACAAGGAGCCAAAGAGTGTCCTTGTTGTAGGTACCTCAACTGACAAGCTAAGAATATTCAGATCCCTACCGGGCGTTGAAACCGCAACTCCAGACAGCCTTAGCATAAGAAAGCTGGCTCCTGGTGGCATTGGTGGAAGACTCGTTGTATTCACAGAGGCTGCCATAAAGAAAATAGGAGAAGTGCAGTAAATGGTCAATGTTATTATCAGTCCGATCGCCACAGAAAAATCCATGCTTGCAATGGAAAAAGAAAACAAGCTGACATTTTTAGTGCTAAAGAAAGCAAGCAAATCTCAGATAAAGGAAGAGGTCGAGAAGAGATTCGAACTCAAGGTGCTGAAAGTGAACACCGTTATTACAAAGAATGGAAAGAAGGCCATCGTGGAACTCGATGAAAGTTATTCTGCGGATGAAATCGCCGGCAGGATAGGAGTATTCTGAGGTGATAAAATGGGTAAACATATAGTTCCGCAAAGAAGGGGTCATGGCGGGTTAGTCTACAGGAGCCCGAGCCACAGACACGTCAAGGTATTCAAGCACCCTGATGACGGGGAATACAAGATTACTGGCATTGTTCAGGCAACAGGCAGAAATGCACCGGTCATAGTCTCCGAATCCAAGTCTGGTAAAAAGATCAATTCCCTAGCATTCAATGGTGCTTATGTTGGTCAGGTAGTCGCAGTTGGAAAAGAATCCCCCCTAGAGGCCGGTAACACTGTACAGCTTGGGAATATCTCAGATGGATCCATAGTATTCAATATCGAAAGCATGCCTGGTGATGGCGGGAAATTCTGCAGAACGGCAGGTTCCTCCGCTCTTGTGGTGAGCCATGGCACTGCTGTCACACTGAAGCTCCCATCCGGCAAGATGAAGCAGTTCAACCCGCGCTGCAGAGCAACGGTTGGCCTTGTTGCTGGATCAGGAGCAAGAGATATACCAATACTTAAGGCCGGAAGGCACATTCATTATCTGCAGAGCAAAGCCAAGAGACCATACACGGTAAGAGGAGTGGCAATGAATGCCGTTAACCATCCACACGGTGGAGGTAACCACCAGCATGTAGGCAGAGCCAGCACTGTTGGTAGGGGAACGCCTCCAGGGAGAAAGGTTGGAAGGCTGTCACCAAAGAGGAGGAAGTCCTAATGGTAGTTAAAAAACAGGCATCAGTAAAATCCATTAAGAGAAGATCACGAAAGTCCCAGAAGGTCACCATGGGAAGGGCGAAGGAGTTCATGTACCGTGGTTTCACACTTGAGGAGCTTAAAAATATGAGTGATCAGGACCTTATTAAGATACTTCCATCAAGGGCCAGAAGAACACTTACCAGGGAGATGAACCACGAGCAGAAGCAGCTTTACCTTAAGATGAACAGCGAAGAGAAGGAAATCAAAACTCATGTCAGGGATTTCATAATTCTTCCAAAATACGTGGGAAAGGTCATGGAAGTGTACAACGGAAATTCGTATGTCAAGTTTGAAATAAAGCCAGAAATGCTTGGGCATTATCTTGGTGAATACGCACAGACGAGAAAGGAAGTCAAGCATTCGGGACCTGGGGTGGGTGCTACCAGATCGTCGAAATTCATGCCCCTGAAGTGATCTTATGAAAGGTTATTCAACAACAGAATTTGGAGAAAAAAGTGCAATTGCGAGGGTCGTGGAGACGGATATTTCATTGAAAGATGCGGTCAACATAGCCCATTACATACGCGGGATGACACTTGAAAGAGCAAAGGACGTAATCGAGAAGGGAATCAGGAAGGAACTTCCCGTTCCTTACTTCAGGTATTTGGATTCAGTTTCACACAGAAAGGGGATGGGTCCGGGAAGATATCCGGTCAAAGCGCTTAAAGAGTTTAGGGCCGCACTGCAAAACGCGGAAGCAAATGCGGATTTTAAGAGTCTCAATACGGAGAACATGGTCGTCAAGCACGTTGCCGCGAGCAAGGGCAGGGTTCTCAAGAAATTCACCCCGAAGGCATACGGCAGGGCTGGAGCTAACTTCAAGGATCTGATCAATATAGAGGTAGTACTGCAGGAAGTGGAAGAGTGAAGGAGAGAAAATTTGTAAGTGAAGCTGTCAAAAAGCTCCTTGTCTCAGAATTCATAAGAAGAGAAACCGATCACGCTGGATTTGGGGGGATGGAAATGAAGAGAACGCCCTTTGGAACCAATATAACCTTGATGGTTAACAAGCCTGGCCTGGTAATAGGCAGGAGAGGATCGAAGGTCCAGGAAATCACTGAGAATCTAGAACACAAATATCATGTTGAATCTCCTCAAATAGAGGTAAAGGAGATAGAAAACGCTGACCTGAACCCCCAGGTGGTTTCTAAAAAGATAGCCTTGTCCCTGGAAAAAGGGTGGGCATACAGAAAGGCTGGAAACACCACACTAAGGAGGATCATTGAGAACAAATCGAAAGGCGTAATAATACGCATTGGTGGGAAGATTTCAGGTGAAAGGGCCAGAACGCAGAAGTTCATTTACGGCTCGGTGAAGTATTCTGGAGACCCATCAAGATCCGGGATGCAAACAGGATTCTCTGTCGCAAAATTGAAACAGGGCGTAATTGGCGTTACAGTAAGAATGCTAGATAACAACTACAAACTACCGGACGAAATCAAGATAGGGCCAATAAATACTGTACGGGCTTCTGCTACGGATACGACGGTGCAAGAGATTAAAAAAGAGGTGAAACCTGATGGAACTGAGGGCCAAGCAAATTAGGGAAATGAAGACGGAAGAAGTGCAGGAGAGACTTAAATCACTTGAAGAGTCCTTACTGAAGGAGAGAGCCTCAGTTGCAATGGGCGGAGCACCAAGAAATCCAGGTAAGATAAGATCAATTAGGAGAGAGATAGCGAGAATTAACACAGTTCTCAGCGGAGGACCAAAGGAATGAAGGATAAGAGTTTCACCGGAATACCAAAGGAATTGCAGCCTTGGGAAGGATTCACAAGAGACTCTCAGTCAATAAAAATAAGCGTTGATAAGAGACGATACGGTAAAAATATGACCATAATCGAAGGCATTGATCCTAAATCAGAAGACATTTACGAGATTGCGAAGGAACTTAAGAAAAAGGTAGCATCAGGTGGCACCGTCAAGGATGGCAAGACTGTTGAGCTTCAGGGAGACCACCGGGACGCCGCAAAAAAATTCCTC
Source organism: Thermoplasmataceae archaeon (assembly GCA_038729425.1). Lineage (NCBI taxonomy): Archaea > Methanobacteriati > Thermoplasmatota > Thermoplasmata > Thermoplasmatales > Thermoplasmataceae > Thermoplasmataceae archaeon. Next base: position 186,856 of record JAVYSB010000002.1, read on the forward strand.
GACGAAATGGGATTTAAGACAGAGGTAGTATGAAATGGCTTCCAATATTATGTCATATATAGGTGAATTCATCGGTGTCCGGGCGTCTGTAAAATTGTCAAGCAATCCGACTCTGGTAAACAGGTCCGGTATCATAGTTGACGAAACCAAGAAGACCCTGACCATAAATAATGGCAACAGGGATCTGGTCATTCCAAAGGAAATATGCTTATTTGAAATGCAATACGGTGAAAAGAAAATCACAATAGCGGGCAAGAACATTCTATTCAGGCCAGAGGACAGAATAAAAGAACACAGAAAAATTGAAAGATTGATCAGAAAGGGGGGGAATTAATGAGCAGAAATATAGGGTTGGACGTTAAGTCGCCAGAAGGCGAATGCCATGATGCGAAATGTCCATTTCATGGGGATTTGAAGATCAGGGGACAGGTCATCATAGGTGAAGTGAAATCAGCTTCAATGATACGAAGCGCTGTGATAACCAGGGACTACAAGAGACCAGTGAGCAAGTACGAGAGAAAAATTTCAAGATCGTCAAAATATCATGCCCATGTGCCAGAATGCTTGAGCGTAAAACCGGGTGACATGGTAAAGATTGCTGAGTGCCGGAAACTGTCAAAGACAATATCCTTTGTGGTAGTGGAGAAGGTGATCCAATGAAGGGTATTGCGGGCAGGCAGCAAAGGGGTTTGCCATTGGGTGCTACCATGCCATGTGCGGACAACAGTGGTGCGAAGATCATTAGCCTGATAGATGTAAAGGCTTACCACGGAGTAGCGAGAAGAATACCTGCGGCTGGCGTTGGGGACATGTTTGTTGCAAGTGTCAAGAAAGGCACACCAGAGATGAGAAGCAAGATCGTTTACGCAGTGGTTATTAGGCAGAAACGCCCATACCGGAGGCCTGATGGAACCATGATGAGGTTTGAGGATAATGCGGCAGTACTGGTTACTCCTGAAGGTGAAGTGAGGGGTTCTGAGATCAAAGGATCTGTGTCGAGGGAAGCGGCCGAAAGATGGCCAAGGATAGCGTCGGTTGCATCATCCATAGTATGAGTGATATAGAATGTCAATAAAAAATACATTTAAGGTATTTCTTAGCAAGGATCTGAGAAAGAGATACGGAATAAGATCATTTCCAATAGCAAAGGGAGATATAGTTACCATAGAAGCTGGATCTAGAAAGGGAGAAGGCGGAAAGGTGATCGAAGTAGACCATGTAAGCGAAAGAATATCCATTGAAGGCATAACGGTGAGTAAAGCAGATAACAAACAGAAAGCCTTTTTCGTGGACCCTAGCAACTTAAAGATAACCAGGCTCGACCTTTCAAGGCAGGAAAGACTCCAGAAGATCAGAAACCTGGCAGCCAAAAAGAATATAACAGTAGAAGAGGAACCAGAGCCCGTTGAAAGCGAAGCAAAAACCGCGGAAGAGACGCCTGAGACTGAAGATTCCAGCAATCAAAAACCGATGTCAGAAGATGCAGACCTGGGCGACGAGGCTGTTTCTGACGTTGAAGAAGTGGATGAAGATTCATCGGAAGGAGGAGACAAGAATGATAAATAAAACCAAGAGACAGATGGTTCCACCAGCAGTACTGATACCTAGAAAAACCTATTTCTGGTCGGTAACCCCACAGACCGGAAAACATAACAAGGAGTCATCGATCGCGCTGCTTACAGTTCTTAGGGACTATGCAAAACTTGGGGACAAAGAACGCGAGATCACCAGGATACTTTCCGCTGGTGAAGTCAAGGTAGACGGCAAAGTAGTCAAGGAGAGAAGGACTGCGGTCGGCTTCATGGACATAGTATCCATCCCATCCATTAAGAAGAGTTACAGGGTTATTTATGATACCAAAGGCAGGCTTGTAATCAGGGAAGAAAGCGATAAAAACAGAGAACTTAAGCCGATGAAGGTCATGAAAAAGGTTGTGACAAAGGGAGGGAAGATCCAGCTTTCTTTTCACGACGGTCAGAACATACTTACACAAGACGCCAGCATAAAGCCGGGTGACGTTCTCATTGTGAAGGTTCCCGAAAAGGAGATAAAGGAAGTGGTAAAGATGCAGACCGGCAATAAAGTCTTCTTAACCGGAGGGAGTCACGTTGGCACAATTGCAACGGTAAAGAAAATAGAAATCAAGGAATCTTCCCATGCAAATCTGATTCACTTCCAGGAAGATTTTTCCACTATTACTGATTACGCTTTCCCTGTGAGTGGACCTCGGTACACCTTTGATGTACCGTCAACGGGAGTTGGTAACTGATGAATATGGAAAGTCCCAAGCAGGCAGTAAAGCAGAAAAAAGCGCCGAAGACACCTCCGCCGGCATCAGAAAAGAAACCTGCAGTGGCAAAGGGGAAGAAGCAGGCAGCAAAACCAAAGGAAGAGGCACCCAAGACCAAGAAGAGGACACCGAGACAAACTAAGGTTGAAGGAATGAACGAAGTTGTTATTGAGAAAGTCGTGGTGAACATCGGTGTAGGGGAAGCTGGCGAAAGATTGAACAAGGCAGCTAAGGTGCTAGAAATGCTTACGGATCATAAAGCGGTGCTCACGTCTGCGAGGGGTTCCGTGAGAGACTTCAACATAAGAAAAGGGTTACAGATTGGAACAAAGGTGACGCTGAGGGGCCCAGACTCTGTGGACTTTCTCCAGAAGGGTTTCTATGCTAAGGACAACAAGATTGCTGCCTATTCCTTTGACAGGGACGGCAATGCTTACTTCGGAATACCGGATTATACTGATTTCAAGGGCATGAAGTACGATCCCGAAATTGGAATTTTTGGTATGGATGTTGCGATTGTCCTTAAAAGGCGAGGAGGATTCAGGCTTTCAAGAAGAATGATACGCACGAAGAAATTGCCAAGGAAAATCAGGGTTACAAGAGAAGAAGCAATGAAGTTCATTTCTGAAACCTTTAATGTTACGGTGGTAAGGTGAATAAATGTCACAGGTAAAACTGGAGCCTAAGAAAAAATTTGGGCACAAGGATGGTTGCGTCAGATGCGGGCGGAAGAGGGGAATTGTCAGAAGGTATGGTCTCATGATGTGCAGACAATGTTTCAGGGAAACCGCTCCGGCAATTGGATTCAGGAAATATAGTTAGAGGTGCAGACATATGAGACATGATCCGTTAAACGACATAATAAATACGATAAAGAACGCTTCAAGAATAGGTAAAAGAGAAGTAACAGCAGAACCAGCTGCGAGGCTGATAGGCAGAATTCTCAAAGTGATGCAGGACTACAATTACCTGAAGAGCTTCGAGATAGTGGATGAATCAAAGGGGGGCAGATTCAGGATCGTCCTCAGTGATACGATTAACAATTGTGGAATAATAAAGCCCAGACTGCCAGTGAAACTGGTTAACCTCGAGAAATATGAATCCAGGTACCTTCCTGCACAGGATTTCGGCATCCTCATAATTTCCACCACAAAGGGTGTAATGAGCCATGTGGAAGCCAGAAAACAGGGCCTGGGAGGAAGACTTCTGGCTTACGTTTATTAGGTGAACAAAATGATCAAATGGAAAGAAAAGGAGCAAGTTGACATAATTCCGGGCACGTCTGTCACCATGGACGACACTGTTGTTAAGGTGAAGGGGAAGCTTGGCGAATCTGAAATGGATTTCAGGGACAACTATGTCAAAGTAGCTCTGAATGAGGAAAAATTGTTGATTAGCACCAGCAAGGAAAATAAGAGGACGAATGCCATAGTTGGTACGTGGGCTTCCGAGATCAGAAACATGATGAAGGGTGTAATCGATGGCTATGAATACCATATGAAGATCGACTACACGCACTTCCCTACGAGGGTCTCTGTGAGAGGAGACAATGTCCTTATAGAAAACTTTCTTGGGGAACGGTCACCGAGACTTGCTAAAATCATCGGCAATACGAAGGTCAGCATCAAGGGAGACAGAGTCATAATCAATGGAATACATAAGAGGCACGTCGGTGAAACCGCTGCGAATATAGAGCGGGCTACAAAGATCAAGGGCTTTGACCCTAGGGTATTCCAGGACGGGGTATACCTCCTCAAGGGAGAGAACTGAAATGGCAGAGCCAAAGTCGCAACTGGGTAAGAAACAGAAGAAACTGCTGAAGTATAAGATAGAGAGAGCAAGAAGAAGGACTCCATTCAGAAGGCAGGAGTGGTTCAGGTATGCCAGGTTCAGCGATTCGTGGAGGAAACCAAGAGGCAAGCATTCCAAACTAAGAGAACATCTAGACTGGAGGCCTCCCGTGGTTGACGCTGGCTTCAGGTCACCTAGAATCGTAAGGGGGCTCCATCCTTCCGGTTTCAGGGAGGTCCTTGTAAATAACGAGAAAGATCTAGTTTCCATAGATCCGAAGGTCCAGGCAGCCAGAATAGCATCCTCTGTGGGAACCAGGAAAAAACTTGCGTTGCAGGAAAAGGCAGATGAACTCAATATTAGAGTTCTGAACAGATTGGTCGAAGGTGAGTAAATGAGAGTTGATACGGCAAAACGGGTAGCAGCAGACAGGTTTAAGTCAGGCACTTCTAGGGTCTGGATCGACGCAAATAGCCTCGACCAAGTATTTGAATCAGCAACAAGATCAGATATAAAGGAACTCATAAACAGGCACGTTATTCAGGTAGAGCCGAAGAAAGGCAACTCCACCTTCAGGCACAAGAAGAGAATTACACAGCTCTCCAAGGAAAGGAGGAGGGGACAGGGTTCGGTAAGAGGCACAAAATTCGCAAGGTTCCCCAGAAAAGATCGCTGGGTGAAAACGGTCCGAGCACTCAGGGATGAGCTCGTGAAACTCAGGAAGCAGAAATCCATAGATCAAAAGACTTACAGGAAGTTTTACAGGCTTATAAAGGGCGGATCCATAAAATCCAGGGCACAGTTGAATTCCCAGATAAGAACAATGGGCTTAATGACAGAGGCAGGAAAATGAAAACACCGGCAGAATTCAAGAGAAAAAGATTAGGATTGACGGATTATAGAAAGAGGCTCAAGATTCTAAGATCTGGCAAGTCGCGGTTCGTAGTCAGGAGATCAGGAAAGGGGGTCATGGTACAGGTCATTAAATACAAACCGGAAGGTGACAACGTCCTGGTTACAGTCACAGACAGGTCACTGAAAAAGATGGGTCTCGACGTATTCGGTAACAGCACCCCTGTTTCATACTTGGTGGGCTACACAGCTGGGCTGAAGGCCAAGAAACTTGGGGAAACAGAAGCTATTCTGGATACGGGAAGGTACAGATTTACAAAGGGTGGTAGACTTGCTGCCGCACTTAAGGGTTTTGTGGATTCAGGGATTGAAATACCGCATGATCCCGAGATATTCCCATCAGAGGAGAGGATCAGGGGAAGCCATCTTTCATCGACGAAACTGAAGATTGGCAACTTTGATGAACTCATGTCAAAGATTGAGGTGAAATAATGGCTGAAGAAGAATGGACGCCAAGGACTCAACTAGGAAAGCTTGTTGCGTCAGGTCAAATTAAGACAATTTCTGAAGCCCTGAGAACAAAACTTCCCCTAAAGGAGTATCAGATTGTTGATTATCTCTTACCTAACCTTAAAGATGAAGTGCTGAACATTGAAAGGGCGCAGAGAATGACGGACTCTGGCAGAAGGATGAATTACTCCATTACGGCTGTCGTGGGGAACGAGGACGGTTTTGTTGGAGTGGGCATGGGCAAGGCGAAGGAAGCTGCACCTGCCATAAGGAAAGCAGTCAACAACGCAAAGCTTAAACTCATTGAAATAAGAAGGGGTTGTGGATCTTGGGAATGCGGTTGCGGAAGGGCCCATACTCTACCGTTTGAAGTCACAGGGAAATCAGGATCAGTAATCGTGACGCTCAAACCCGCGCCGCAGGGTGTCGGAAGAGCTGTTGGCGATGTAGCGAAAATCATTCTAAAACATGCGGGGATAGACGATGCGTGGGGATTCGCAAAGGGACACACAAAGACTACAGTGAATTATTCCCTTGCAGTCTATAATGCCCTCGTAGAGACCTCCAGAACCAAGATTAACCAGTCCATAAAGCTGAGTACACCAATTTATCTGGGTAGTGTTGCAAATGTTAGCAGTAATAAGAATTAGAGGAGAAACAGGAATCAGGCCTGATGCGCAGAAGACAACGGAGCTTCTGAGACTACACAAGATAAATCACCTTGTGGTAATAGAGGACAACGATGTCAACCGTGGCATGATAAGTCGGGTAGAGAATTACGTTACCTGGGGAGAAATCGACAGCGAAACTCTTATAGAGGTTCTCAGAGAGAAAGCCCTTTTTAAGGGTAGAAAGAAGATTCCCGAAGATGGTCTCAAGGATGTAACGGGATATGCATCATACAAGAAATTGGCAGATGATCTTCTCAAGGGGAAGATCAGATACAGTGACGTAAAGGATATTGTACCGGTGATCAGACTGAACCCACCATATAGGGGATACGAAGCAATCAGGAAGCATTACAGGAAGGGAGGGTCTGCAGGATACAGAGGAAAGGAAATCAACGAGCTTATCAGGAGAATGATAAAACCGGGGGTGGATCTTAATGGTAAGAGCAAAGACAAAGAAGCTTAGAGGAGGGCATTACGGTCGAGGAATGAAGGCTGGCAGAGGAAAGGGCAAACGTGGAGGTTCCGGAATGGCCGGTCTTCACAAACACAGATGGGTATGGACCCTTATAAACGATCCGCTCCATTTTGGCGGAAAAGGCTTCACCAGTCACCACCCCTCTAACCCTGACATTCCAATTACACTGAGCGAGCTGAATGAGGAATTTCCCAGACTGCTCTCTAATGGATATGTGAAAGGGGAAGAGGGAAAATACGAGATAGACCTGACATCTGCCGGGTATACCAAACTTCTTGGATCCGGTCTATTCAACAAGAAAGGTATTATAAGAGTCGAGAAAGCCACGGAAAAGGCTATAAGCAAGCTTTCCACTTTCGGAACTACGGTAGAGGTAAATGGCGGCGGAGATACAGAGAAATAAGGGAATAGCAATTCCCATAATCATCCTTTTTGGGATCGTTCTTGCGGGATTCTATTACTTCAGCGGCTATACGGGCTTTAAACTTCTGATCGCTGCTCTGCTGATTGCGCCTTTATTCTATATCGCGTATCTCATCGCAAGCTATAAGGGCCCCAAAAAGAGCAAGCTGTACGGAATTGAAGGTCTAACAGCCAAGTTACCGGCTGTGAAGAAAGCGAAGGGTCACGTAGAATTCAAGTACAAGTTGATGTGGACTGCCATCATCGTAATTCTCTATTTTGCACTGACTAATGTCTATGTCTATGGGTTAAACACATCGCAGACAGTGGATGTCTTTGCCTCGTTCAGGGCAATATTTGCTGGAGCTTCCGGTTCACTGATGGATCTGGGTATCGGCCCAATAGTTACGGCAAGCATAGTCATGCAACTTTTCGCTGGCGCAAAGATCTTCAATCTTGATCTGCAAAATTCCGAGGACAAGGCTATTTACCAGGGGATGCAGAAGCTACTTGTGATAATTATGATATTTGTGGAGGCAATCCCACAGGCTTTTGGATATCTTGTTCCAGATGCTTCGCTGGTCTCTTCGATCAATGCAGTTGTTCCTGGCTACGGGGGGTTCCTTTCACAGGCAATAATAGTAATGCAGTTGTTCTTGGGGTCATATCTGGTTTTCTTGATGGACGAAGTAGTCTCAAAGTATGGGATTGGATCAGGTATCTCACTGTTCATTGCCGCAGGCGTTTCGCAGCAACTGTTCACCGGTACTTTCAACTGGCTACCTCAGGTTGTAGGAACACCCCTCAGTCTCGCCACGGGAAATACGCCGGCTGGAGCTATTCCTAAGATGATTTTCATCATTACCCATGCTTCATCAGGATATATGTACAGCAATGGAGCAGTGCAGATACTCTTTCAACAGCCTAATCCCATGATTGCGCTTGTGGGAACGTTGCTGATATTCTTCATAGTAGCATACTTCCAGAGCAGTAAGATAGAACTTCCAATAGCCCATGAGAGGGTAAGGGGAGCAAGGGGCCGTTATCCTATACAGCTGTTTTATGCCTCAAATATCCCGGTCATACTTGCTACTGCACTTCTTGCCAATGTTTCAATGTGGACTTTGCTTTTCTGGAACAGTCCGGTTTTGAGTAAGATTCCGATAATTGGGCATAACGGCCTGCTCGGGTCTTACCCGTCAGCGGCAATGATAGCCTCATACGGGTCTAACGTGTTGCAGAATACTACCCCTACAGGAGGTCTCGCATACTACCTGTTCACACCCAACGGGTTGTCAGACTGGTTGTTCCCAATATTGCAGCCTTCATCCTATTCAAGCATATTGTTAGGGCATGCACCGTGGCAGGAGGGAATGCATATACTGGTTTTTGTTGCATTCATGGTAATAGCATCTGTTATTTTTGCTAAGTTCTGGATCGAGACAACAAATATGGGTGCAAGCTCTGTGGCTAAACAGATTCAATCTAGCGGGATGCAGATTCCCGGATTCAGAAGGGATCCAAAGGTCATGGAAAGGGTACTTTCTAAGTACATTCCTGCAATTACTGTATTCAGTGGGGCTACCGTTGGCTTGCTGGCAGCAGGGGCTAACCTTATTGGTACTGTAGGAGATACCAGTGGTACGGGTCTATTACTTGCTGTGGGCATTGTGATTCAGACGTATGAAGCGATGGGAAGAGAGCAACTAATGGAAATGCACCCTGTAATAAGACAGTTCTTTGCGGGAGGATGATTGACATGAGAGTTGTAATTTGTGGGGTAGCCGGTGTTGGAAAATCCACAGTTCTTGAAATAGTGTCCAAAAAGACCCACTATGACATCATCAACTATGGAACGCTTATGTTTGAGATGGCAAAGGAGATACACCTTGTTGAAGACAGGGACCAACTACGCAAGCTGAATGTGGACACGCAGGTCAACCTCCAGAAGAAAGCCTCAAATGCAATTGGCCGAATGGACAACGTTATCATCGACACCCATATGGCCATAAAGAGCCCAAGAGGATATCTTCCGGGGTTGCCTGAATGGGTTTTACGTGAATTGAAGATCTCTTCGTATTTCCTACTTGAGGCTGATGAAAAAATAATAGAGAGCCGCAGAAACAAGGATGGAACAAGGAGGAGGGATGAAGATACAGTGGAATCCATCAGGGAACACCAGCAGGTAAACAGAATGTTTGCACTTTCTTATGCAGTGTTCTCAGGAGCGACGGTGAATTTCATAGAAAATCCTGAGGGTAAACCAGAAATAGCAGCAGATAATATAGTCAAGAGGTTGGTAGCTGGTGAGTGATACAAACGTACAGAAACCGATGTCATCGCAGGATGCGATGAAGAAGACTATGGGCTTTCAGTTCATATACATGTTCATGATGCTTATCATGCTGGTTCTTCTTTCGCAACAGTCCATAAGAAATACCATCGGCTCTGCAATGAACGTTGTCCTCTTCCCGGTTTTCGGCTTCGGCTACGCAATGCCTCTAATGACAATCTTTCTCATAGGTATACTCATAGGCCTCATAACTTCCATCCCGAGATATCTTTTCACTGACTGGATCAGCATGGGTAGAAGCCAGAACAGAATGAAAGCATTCAACAAAGTATACAGGGAAGCATTCCGGCAGAATCAGAAAGACAAGGTCGCCAAACTAAATAAGATGAGAATGGACATCACAATGGAACAGCAGCAGCAATCCATGAATACGATGAAACCGCTCATGATATTGACGTTTTTCATTTTCCTGATCTATTACTGGCTTTTCGTTTTTGTTCCGGCTCTTCCGTACCAGATCATTGCTACGCCCTGGGACCCGAATATAAACCTCGCCACGGCATATGTGTGGATTGCGCCATACTGGATGGGAATCTATTTTGTGGCAAGCCTGGTGATAGGCTATTTCGCAACGATGATCATAAAATACGTAGATTTCTCATTCAAGCTCAAGAAATATGAGAAGAGAGAGATAGATGCTATTAACAATTAGTGGCGACATAGGTAGTGGTAAATCTACTGTCGCACATCTTCTTTCCGCTAGGCTTGGCTATGCTTATGTCTCCGGAGGGGACATTTTTCGTCAGGAAGCTAAAAAGCGTGGCATGACACTGGTCGAGTTCGGAACACTTGCCGAACGAGATGACAGCATAGACCGTGAATTAGACAGGATCCTGCTGCAGGAGCTCGGGACCAAGAAGAACGTGATAGTGGATTCCAGGCTTTCAGGATGGTTATGCTTTATGAATGGAATATATGCCATCAAGGTCTTCGTAACAGCGCCCTTTGAGATAAGGGTAAGAAGAGTAATGTACAGGGAAAACCAGCCTGAGGAACAAGTAAGGGAAGAGATAATTAACAGGGAAGAATCTGAGAAGAAGAGATATATGTCATATTATGACATAGACTATGCCAGAAAGGACATTTACGATCTGATCGTGGATTCAGGAAGCAAGAGTGCCGAAGAAATAGCGGATGAACTTTATGATAGGGTCTTGGCAGTCTCCGGAAAGTGAACCTGAAGGGTTTATTGTAATAGACAAGCCAAAGGGCCCGACCAGCCACCAGGTGGACTTCTGGGTGAGGAAAATAACGGGGTGCGATAGGGTAGGACATATCGGAACTCTTGATCCGAATGTTTCCGGCGTCCTGGTGATGGCAATGGGGCGTGCCACGAAGCTCATAGAGATAGCACATGAAGAGCCAAAGGAATATATCTGTGTAATGAGGACGTATGCCGATGTTCCGGAGGATCGAATCAGAGAGGTTCTCAAGGAGTTCACTGGTGATATCTACCAGCTTCCACCGGTGAGATCAGCCGTTGCCAGAAACCTGCGTATCAGGAAGATTTATTCCATAGATCTCATGGAATACGCTGGCAGACTATCTCTTCTCAAGATCAAATGTGAATCTGGAACATATATCAGGACACTCTGTACAGACATGGGGTATGCGCTTGGATGCGGTGCGCAGATGGCAGAACTGAGAAGAACAGCTACCGGGCCGTTCAACGAGGAACATATGGTTACTCTCCAGGAATTAAAGGACGCCGTTTACCTCAAGGACACGTCTTCAGGGAAACGTTATTCGGAAATTCTTCTCCCAGTAGAATTCATGTTCAGGGGATACCCAAAGATAGTAGTTAAGAATAGTTCACTTGAGAATATAGCACATGGATCTGATCTCTTCCCTGGAGGAATAAAGGCTATAATAGGCACACCCTCCAGGGGAGAAAGGGTATGTGTTGTATCAGAAGATAACTACGTTGTTGGCACCGGCAAGATGATGGTTTCGTACAATGACATTCTAGACCTGAAAGTGGTGGACTTTGATAGAATCCTTATATCCCCAAGAACTAAGGTAGCTGTCAAAAATGAGCAAATCCAGAAAAGAGATATTGTGGTACGGCAAGAGAAGCGGCAGGGACGTCCACCTGTTCAAAGATTTGGAACAAGACCCAGAAGGGATACTCGACGACTTGAGGAAAGGAAAAATCCCAGAAACACAGGGGGAGAAAAACCAGGGTGGAATACCGGATTTAAGGGAAATCCTTATCAATTACGGAAAAAGAAGAATAAGGGAAGAATTCGCTGAGGACCAGGTTCTGATTAAACTTCAAGGAGTAAAGGCAGAACTGGACAGGATGATAAACAGCTATTTTGAGAGCGCCATATCCTTTGCCTCATTGTCTGGAGTTACTTATCAGGAAGATGATCCCTGTTTATTTTTCATTAGGAATCTTGAGAGGGTTCCAGATAACGAAGAGGGATCTGAAGTTATGAGGGAGATGTGGCAGACAGGAATCGACCTCTGTGATTTCAGGAGAACACTTTCCGAGTATCTCAAGAAAGAAGTCAGAAAAATCATGTATAACACTTCCGGGTTGGTGGGAGAGGATCTCAGCCTGGATATTTTATCAACAGGCGGTGGACTGAAAAGGCTCGTGAAATATCCGTCCAGTACAATTCAGGTTCTTGGAGCCGAAAAGTCGTTTTTCAAACATATGACAACGGGAAGTCCACCTCCAAAACATGGAGTAATATTCCGACACCCTGAAGTCTCCCCATTAAAGTCATCAATGAGGGGAAAAGTATCACGCATGATAGCCAACAAGATAGCTATCACTACGAGAGCAGATTACCTTGGAACTAAGCTCGATATAGAGTTAATGAAACAGCAGATGGATAAAAGAATCAAGCAGATAAAATCAGGTCAGTAGTTGGTGAGATCTCTCTGGTAGAGATATTTCTCTCCTGGTATGCTTACTGGATACTCAGCGGTCAGGCAGCCAAGGCAGAGGCTCTTTCTTTCCATCCCTATGGATCTCACAAGCCCCTCTATTGAGATATACGCGAGGGAATCTGCACCAATTTCCCTGTTTATTTCTTCAACTGTTTTTCCCCTGGCAATAAACTGATCCTTTGTCTTCATGTCAACGCCGAAGTAACACGGAGCAACAATCTGAGGGGAACCGATTCTCACATGGACTTCTGTTGCACCCGCCTTTCTCAACAGGGAAACGATATGTTTCATGGTATTCCCTCGGACTATGCTGTCATCGACCAGCACGACACGTTTACCATCCACGACCGACCGGATCGCATTAAGCTTCATCTTTATAGAAGCGGTTCTCTGTGCCTGTGAGGGCATGATGAAAGTCCTTCCGGAGTACCTGTTTTTGATCAACCCCTCACTGTAAACTATCCCTGATTGCTGTGAAAAGCCCAGTGCCTGCGCCCTGCCAGAATCTGGAACAGGAATCACAACATCTGCCTCCACGGTGCTCTCTCCAGCGAGAAACCTGCCCAGTTTAATCCTCGTTTCAAAGACCTCTATATTATCTATTATACTGTCCGGTCTCGCGAAGTAAACATATTCGAACATACAGTGTGCTTCATCGTGAGAAGGCGCCAGGAAAAGGCGTTTAGGGCCAAGCAGGGTCAATTCTACAACCTCACCAGGCAGAACATCGCGGATGATCTCTCCTCCGAGAACATCCATGGCGCAGCTTTCTGAAGCCACTATGTAGGTATTTTCTGCTTTTCCAAGTATAAGCGGCCTTATGCCCAAAGGATCTCTGATTGCAAAAAGCCTGTCGTCAATCATAAATGCGGCTGAATATGCCCCTCGAAGTTTTGACATTGCGATTTTCATGCCATTGACAAGGCCATTATCAGCAATTTCCTTGGAAAATTCCATTAACATTACTTCAGTATCAGTAGAGGTTGAAAATGTAGCGCCCCTTCTTTTCAGCTCTTCGCTGAGCAGATCGGCATTAGTAATTTCTCCGTTATGTGATATGGCGAGATATCCAGATGCGCTTGAAATTACAAATGGGCCAGCATTTTCAATGGTCTTCGTTCCCATTGTGGAATATCTTGTATGGCCAATTCCCACATTTCCAGAAATTGGATTATCTTTATCGGAAAAAACATCGTTTACCAGCCCCATCCCTTTTTTTACTTTCATCATGGAGCCATCAAATGCAGCTATCCCTGCGCTTTCCTGACCTCTGTGCTGGAGAGACTTTAACGAGCTTAATATAAAGCCATATGCTTGGTCTGGGGATATCACCCCTACTACCGCACAATGATCATTTGGTTTTTGCCCAGTTATAAGATCTTCTTCTTGCTGCGGGAAATCCACAGTGAGAGCACCTCTTTTGCCTGATGTGGTAAGTGTGATGCCCACATCTCCTGCAAGTAATATGAACCTTCTTATTGTTCATCTTCCCCATTGAGCTAGTTCCAGTACTCATATTCAATCACTCCTTGATGGCGAAACGAAAATTACATTGTCTCCTCTTACAAGGATCCTCTCGTGAACTCCCTTAGATTCACCGCCGATTATTTCGCCAGCATCCCTGATCACAAGATTCATGTAAACATCGTATCCTTCCAGTATGCCAGAGTATCCTCTGTTCCCTTTCACATCTACAAGCACATTTTTCTCTATGGAGTTTTTTAGCACGTCAAGCGGTTTAATAGCATTAATGATGGGTTTTGGCATAGTAGTTCTGCTGACAAATTGTTATAGCCTATTTAACCATGCCGACATGATTCAGTAATTATGGGCTCTTGTGCAGAGATAGTGCATGTCACACACGCTATGTTCAAGATCTTACAGAACTTGTAAGATGATACAGATTAATTATCCCGTCGAGAGATCAGACAATAATATAATATCATTAAGAATGTAGGGTTCAGATGCCAGATCCCGATTCAGAGCTTAGTGACCCGGATCATATCAGGGCTTTGATCCGAGATATTTATTTGGCGAAGAGCCGCCAAGAGAAAGAGGAAAAGCTGGCGGATACCATCACATACCTTAAGGGTTTTGACAATGATCCGGGCAAATTCAAGGGGCTGGACCTGAATCACGAAATATCTAAATTAATAACTAGTGTAAAGAAGATCAGTCACTCAAGGATTAAGCCTCTCCTGACGGAACTTCTGATATTTTTCCCTGACAACTTGGATATTAAGCATTTTTATTCTGTTATTATATATAAAAAAGAACAGCCTGACGAATTTGTTGAATATGTGTATTCGGACAGCGATTTTTGCGGTGACGAAGATACTGAATCAAGATTCATGGAATCTTATGATAATATATCCGACCCTGCAAAGGCTGCGATCTTTTTCTCCATGTGTGGCAAATACGATCAGAAGATGTTCTCCAGATACTTTCAGGAGTCTCTTGATGACGATACTAGTGCTACAATCATCAAGAATTTCCAGAAGAGCGAGAAATATGGTGACCTATCCAGGTTCCTGGAAGTTGTAACGGAGAAGGAGCACTCTATAGCTTACGATACGGAACTGATAAACTCATATCAGAAGGCCGGAGAACTTGGAAAGATGTCGAAAGCAATCAGCAAGCTCAACTATGATGAAATAGGAGATGTTGACAGCTTCATGATCTTAATCAAGAAGAGCATCGCGTCCGAGAACTATCCTCTGGCTTCAGAAATAGCTAGGCATGCGCTTTCGGAGTATCCGGAAGATCACCAGCTTCTCTCGGCACTCGGGGATTCATTATATCTTTCGAAGAATTATGATGCTGCTCGTGAAACATTCACAGGTATCCACAATCTTTTCAAGGACGATTATGACGCCGTTAGGAAACTAATAAGCATCAGCGAAGAAACAAGGGACTTCAAGGACATGATAGAATGGATTGATATCCTGTGTTCGGAGCTGGTCTGCTCTAAGGACGAAGTGTTGAAGAAGATTAGAGCAGAAATTGAGCTTTCAATGTTCGACGATGCGCTTAGGGACATCAATGAACAAAATTCTCCGGTTAAGGATCTGGATTTCTGCAGGTTGCTCTTTGACCTCGACATTAAGCTAGGTAAGGTAACGGATTCTCTGAACATGGCAGAGGAAATACTCAAATTATCTCCCGGCGATGAACCCGCTACAACCTATATACTGGATGATCTGTTCAAAAAGTCCAACTATGAGGGATTTCTCGACAGAATTTCCAGGATAGAGAATGAAAACACCAGATCAATGTATGAAAGCAAGGTGGTAGCCGCTCTCCTTTACCTCGGAAATTTTGAGGAAGCTGTAAAAAAAATAACCGTGAACCCATCGGTTATCCAGAGCGAATACCTGATAGATGCTATCTATTCTGTTGTTGACAAGGATGAAGAAATTCTCGAGATTCAGCATGCTGTACTGCTGACCGGTGTAAAGAGCCCTTACATTGAAATGGTGCTGGACAATGTTAGGGGGAAGAAGGTCATCGTTAGGGACTCCCTGCCTGAGATTGTTACCGACTCATCTCCTGTCTCAGTTGTCTCCATAGTCACCTTCGACAATGTTCATGACACTCCTGAAGTGATTCCAGATGCCCTGAGAAAACTAATATCTAAGCCAAAATACAAGAACATCCAGATAATTATAGACACAATATCTGAAATCAATTCGTCAAGAGTGTCAAAAGACATAATGATATTCCAGCAGGAGCGTTTCCCGGCGATCACGGCACTGATAAGAAAAGGCTATCTGGACAAGGCGAGGGAGCAGCTTAATTCCCTAGTCGACAAGAGGGACAAGGATCCGTTTTATGACTATGTCGAAGCATTGCTCCTTTTCAAAGAAGGTGACATAACCCAGTCGGAGAAATCCATAGCTAGGGCAATATCCATGCTTTCGAATGTTGACTTCTTTAATCTGGAAATCAGCATTAACCTGCTAAAAAATCGGGAAAAAGCGGCACTCAACGATATTGACACTATCCTTGCCATAGGATGCGGAGATTTCATTGATTTTTCTGAACTGTACGCTTACGTTGGCCGGACCGGGTCATTTGAATTCAGGAACAGATTGCTTGAAGCACTTTCTGATGTCAGAATAGAAAACCCATGGTTCTACAGGTTACTGAGAGACCGAGAGATAGCTGCATCTAATTTCGTGCCGGCCGAGAAGTATTCGAGGAACATCATTTCTGGGGAGGATGTCAAGGACGAAGATATTAAAGCTCATGTTCATATCCTGGAAAATCTCGAACTGGGAGATACGGTAATAGAATTCTTGCTTGAGCAGGAGGAACGCGGAGGATCAATTTTTATCGAAAACATGATCGGAGACTGGTATTTCGAAAAAGGGGATTTCAATGATGCGCTGGCATTTTATACAAAAGCGATCTCAAGAGGTGCCAAACCGGAATCTATTTCTAATTATATCGAAACACTGATCGAGACGAAGAATTTTGATGAAGCAAGAAAATTGATAGGGGCAAATAGTCCAAGTGGAATGGATCAACTCAAGCTATATTACAAAGCTGGGGAGATACAGAAAATAATCGATCTCCTCAAGAATATCCGCGTGGAGACAAGGGAGGACGAGGAGAGAATTTCATACATCTCCAGAGTTTTATGGATCAACCGGGAGGTCAGGGACATCCTGATTGGGATATATGAACAGGAAGGTTTCCTGTTCCTTGGTCATATAATATCCGACAGGCTCATGGATTCCAATGAGTATGAGAGAGCTATAGACGTTATGAGAAACATCCGAAAGAATTATCCGGAAGATGTGGGCAACCTCCTTAAGCTCTCAGGTGCGTACGAAAAAATCGGGAAATACAGGGAAGCCGTTGAAGTTTTGCAGCATGCGATTAAGATCGCCGTGGAAACTGAAAATAAGGCAAAGATCGTAGACAGCCTGCTGAGAATATATTACGGCCAGAGAATGTACATAGAGATCAGGAAATTCTACGAGTCAAACCGTGATATGATAGATTCTACAAACATTCATTTCATCGTGCGGAGCTACCTTGAGCTTGGGGACTATGACTCTGCAGAATCTCTTGTGGGAAAATACCACGGGTCTATCGTAAGTAACGAGACTTTTCAGGAATTTACGGAAGAGATCGGCAAAGCCAGGGAATTACGGGACATAATGAACTATGCAGACAGGCTGCTGAGACTTGAATACAAGGCTGGAAAGAAATTCTCTATTGAAGACGCGGTTTCAAGAGCTGCGATACCTCTTGAAAAGGTGGAAGATGTCTTCTTATTCCTTACCGGCGACCAGGGATACACCGATATGAACGACGAAAAATATGAAATGCTATCCCGAGACATCATACAAAGAGTATGCAAGAAGACAAAGGTAAGTAACATAGGCGATCTAAACATAAGCGTTATTTACAACAATATGGACAGACGCGACGTGACAATAGCGAAAAACATTTACGCATATATCAAGAGAGAAACTTCGAGAGTAAGAAAACCAAGGATTGAAGATCAGGATTTGCAAAAACTTTTGCGGATTGCACTCAAGCAGGACACCGGACCAGAACCATACAGAGTAGCCTGTAGGCTCAATATTGGTGTCTCGGAGGCCATGGAAGTTATTTCGCTGATGAGCTATGTGTCATCGGTTAATACTGGAGGGAGAGCTGGAAGTGTTTAACGATTATTTCAGGCCGTCCAGCAGAGAAGAGACTCGCGATATCCTGATTTCAGTTGGTGCTCTTACCCTGGCCTTCTTCATTCTCAATGCTATACACAGCCCGACGCGGCTCAGTGCTTATGATGCAGCCGAATATATGCTTGAGGCGGTTGTTGGGATGGCATCAGCTTTTCTTCTCCATGAATTATCACATAGGTATCTCGCCAGAAAATATGGAGGTACCGCGTACTTCAGAATGTGGCCATTCGGCATAGTACTTGCACTGATAACTTCGGTGATCGGGATCATATTTGCGGCTCCTGGAGCCGTGAACATTTCTGGGTTATATGGAAAAGACCAGGTCGGGAAGATAGCACTGGCGGGACCAATGACTAACCTGATACTGGGTATTATCTTCCTCGGAATTGCAGCAGCTACATTGCCTGGTTCTCTTATGTCAAATGTTTTCTATTTCGCCGCAACCATCAATGTGTGGTTTTCGTTCTTCAACATGATACCGTTCCCTCCTCTGGACGGGTCAAAGGTAATAAGGTGGAACATGAGCTATTATCTTATTTTCACGGCATCTTCGCTTGCGATGGCCGTGTATCTGTTCTTTTAATACTGATCACACTATCTCCCTGAAGGACTGATCCTCGCTGGTTAGGAAGAAAATTGAACTCTCGCCTACGTCAATTCTGTACTTTATGACGCTAGTTACTGATCGTTGCTTAAGGTTTATGACCAGGTCATCATGATTCTTCATATATTCCCAAATGCCTCTTCCCGGCTTGAGAATTACGCCAAGGTATGGAGGTTCAACCGATGCAGTGAATGTGTGGATTAACTTTTCCGAATTGGCCTTTCCATCGAGATAAAATGTAACGCTGATTTCCATGCTGAAAGGATCTTCTTGCTATAGATAATACCTGCCATGATTATGAATAGTATAACGTGACCTGCTTAGAGAAAGTCAGTCTTGGACAAGGATTAAATATCTTTCTAATATCCGATAAAACGGAGCATCTGCCAAAGGCTATTCATAAAATACGTATTCAGGATTGCGGGAGAGCTTCAGGAATGATGATAGATGAAGTATAAGGATACATGCACATCTTGCGGGATTGGGCTTGTTGAGGTAGGGTATTCGATATTCGACTGCCCCAACTGCGGAGAAGAAGTTATTGGCAGATGCAAGGACTGCAGGGAACACTCTACGCATTACGTCTGCGGCTCTTGCGGATTCGAAGGACCTTAGGGGATTCAGATGGGCGACGTTTGCGTGGTGTTCAAGGTGCTTCCGGAGGATTCGGAGCTGAAGATTGAGTTGCTGGAAAGCAGGATTGTTGAGAGGATAAAAGGAATTTGCGAAGTCAACAAGGTAGGGGTGGAAGACATAGGCTTTGGTATAAAGGCTCTGAAAGTCCAGGTTGTTGTTCCCGATGAAGAAGGAAAGATAGACAGGGTAGAGCAGGCCATTTCTGCCGTTCCTGGCGTGGGCCAAGTGGACAGTGAAGACGTAACACTGGTCTAATCCGTGCACAAGAATACTTTTCGTAATGATTTGTGCATAAAAAATATATTTTTTGAAAATGTAAATCTAGATTCTTTTACTGAGAGTTTACAGGGAAGAGTTAAGAGGCTGTTTCCATAAAAAAATTTCAGCTGACAAATGGTAAAATTATCCGAGAATTGCATTAATTGCCGGACCAAGCGGAACATATGATGAGATTTCCCTGACATGATCCACCTCTACCGGCATTTTTACGGAAAACCGGTTGAGCCAAACCGCACGTATGCCTGCATTAATAGCTCCAACGATATCCTGTTCCCAGGTATCGCCAACCATTACGGTTTCACTCGGTATAGTGTCTGCCTTGGTCATCGCAAATTCAAAAATTCTTGAATCCGGCTTTGAAACTCCAACCTCTCCAGAGGTAACGAGAATATCTACAAGATCACTCAGGCCACACAATTCAAGTTTCCTAGCCTGGCCTACAGTGGGGTTGTTGGTTATGACACATATCAACGTGTGTTTCTTCTTGAGCTCGTAAAGTAGTTTTTTTGCCCCGGGCACGGGACTCAAACTTGAGTCATAACTATCAGTGAAAATTCTTACTGCATCAGTAATCTCCTGCTTGTGTGGTTTCATCCCGAAGTGCTCAAATACCATGCCCAGCCGCCTGCTCCTGAACAGCATCATCTCACTGTCTGTTTTGATCGGGGTACTCGGGAGAAATCTGTACCATGATTCTGTCCACACACGGTCCATTTCAAAGAGCGGTGCATTTATTAACTCTGAAAAATGATTCTTCAATTCCACAAACGCGTATATCCTGGCATACGCATAATCTGTTAGCGTGTCATCAAGGTCGAAGAAAACCGTTTTTGCTTCTGGCATATCTTTGCTGTTATTATCTCAGGAGTATTAACGATTTTTAATATGGCTTCTTTCTGTCACATGAAGTTGAAAAATAGCGATATACTGGGATACTTCACATTAGGATCTTTCAATTCACCCAGGTTTTCCTGCTGACGTGGGAATGGGAATCCTGCGGTTCGTGAAATTGAAAGAAGGAGACTATTGTTTCCTGACTAATTTTCGAGTCTCTCTGTAAACAGTTTACTGTTTTTTCGAGAGATTGGATAATCTCCGGTTCCTGCTCCTGTGAATAAACCACGACAAAAGTTTTCCGGATCTTCCCGATATCGAAGTAATTTGAATGTCTGACCCTTCAAGTTTATGTAATAGGGAAGCCACTGCAGCCGGATCGCCTGTTACTTTTGCAGCGTATCTGTCTGCACTCCCTTTTTGGTTAACAGCGATAATACCGACAATTACAGGAGAGAATATGATCTCAACAAACATTAGAATGCCTACTACAGGAAGGATGATAACACCGAAGTTTGGAAAACCACCCATCATTACATAAGCAAAGATGTCGGCTTCAAAGGCAAAGAAAGTTGCGATCAAGTAAATCATTTTGACATCTTCATTATGAAAGTACTTGTATATTGAATAGGCAAGTAAAGCTTTCATTTCTTCTGGGGAAAGCATCTTTGCAAATGAATCAAGCAGAAATATCTTCTTTTCCCTGCGTACTGTATAAATTTTCCTGTCTGGGCGTACCATAAGTTCCGAAAGGAAGACAGAAGGAATATTGCCGTCATCACGTCCAAGCGTTCTGTGGACCATTTCTGTCAGATTTGCACTGTACACCCCGCCCGGAACCGTATTATCTGCTTTTCTTTTCGTAAAGCGGATAATGGAGTATGAAGCCGAATATAAGAGGGCGGTTAAGATTATAATTCCCAAGATTTGTTTTTCCAGCAGGGAGGGTAAATATGCGATCGTTGACACTAGGGTAGCTATGCTTCCCTCAACAAGATATAACACCAGAAATACAACAGCTCTGGACTTTATACTGTATCTCAGTAGCCATACAACAAGATAAGAGGAAACCAGAAGAGATGACCAGATAATGGGGAGTAGGTAAATGATTTGAAGTAACTTGCTTGACCCAATTTCTACAAGGATAAGCAGCGGAATACTCATTAATGTGCTAGGGAAGAATTCAAAGGCTCTCCTCACAATCTCATAAGTGCTTAAATTATTTAAACCCTATTTCCCCAACAGAACAAACGTGCAAATTAACTGTTCTCCTCATGACTCGATTAAAATTAGCAACTCTGCCAAACTAGCCCTGAGTGAAGGTGCTGCTCTTTTTCGATGTCGGGATTTTCCTACCGGAAGGTCTTCTTCAATGCAGAGTCTAGGGCACAAGAAGCTCACATGTCAAGTAAACGACTTTTATATCAGGGATAAATGATTTAAAGAGTTAACGTATCACTAGAATTGCGTATCAGAAGGTAGAAATCTATGTATGACTGCTCAAAGATTCATAAGATTACAATACAATTTGCGGCTGAAGGACCCGGCAAGTATGCAGCCGATTCTTGGAAAGTTTTAAGCGAGGAGGAATCGAGGGCAATATGCCAGATAGCCAATGATACCGGAAAATCCATCGAATATATTATAAAGTCTCATAATGAAAAGAAGGTCAGGTCGATAGTTATAAACACAGAAGTGCACATGCCCGATCCAACGAAAAAGAAAGCCGCTGCGGAAGCTTAGTAATACTAATCAGTGCCTGAGACGGGTACCACCATCCACTGGAAGGACCACTCCATCGACCAGTAGTGATTCACTGTCTGCTAGCCATGTTACAGCGTTAGAAATGAGTTCTGGGGGGTCTCTTGGTCCTCCAAGTACGTAATCATCCGCTGAACCGCCGATTGAATAAGGTGCCACTGCATTGACGCGAATGCCCTTCTTCAGCAGATAAGCTGCCATTGACATTGTGATGCTGTTAAGGGCACTTTTTGCCAGCGAATAGGATAATTTCTTCGGATCAGGGTATCGGAAGGTTTCCACGCTGCTGAATAGAATTATGGAAGAACCTGGCTTCATGAATCTTAATGCCGTGGAGGAAACGTTCACCGGTATGTTTACATGCGACGTTAACATTGGTGAGAGCTGATTCGGTTCATCAATATTATCCTCGCCATATCCACCGACCTGAATCACCAGGCAATCAATGGACCCAAGAGAATCCATAACTTTGTTAATAATTCTGCTTGTATCCTCCTTGCTGGCCAGGTCACCAGCCAAAAAGTAGACGTTTCCCATGTGCTTTAAGGAACTTGCAATGCTCTCAAGCTTGTTACCATTTCTGGAGGAAATGAAAACATCCCAGCCCTTTCTTATGAAATTCGAGATTAGGGGAATCCCAAGAGTTTCGCTGACACCCATTATGGCAACATTACGATTTCTGTTTACCATAACGTAACATACCGTCATTGTGCAAATAGTTACAGCCATGCATGACGATTTATCCTAAAAGACTTATATCCATGCTTGAAATAAGGAGCGACAGCATAAGATTCAATGGTACTGTCCCGGCATGGTAACCTCTCCAGCAGTGGCGGACCAGAGATTTGCCTAGCAGGTATAATGCTTAAAATCGTATGATGGTGATATAGTTGAAAATGCCAAAGACAATGATGATGTATTGCAGATTCTGCAACAAGCATACCCCGCATGAGGTCGAAAGAGTAAGGAAGAAGAAGGCCAGTGAATTCAAGGCGGGACAGAGAAGATTCAGGCGCGTTACCTCTGGTTTTGGAGGTTTTCCAAGGCCTAAGTTTGAAGGAAGAGAGAAGCCAACTAAAAGAGTAAGCATAAGGTTCAGGTGTCAAACGTGCAAGAGGGCATCGACACATCCTACACAGAGGGCAAAGAAATTTGAGCTTATGGAGGCGTGAAAAATGAGTGAGCAGAAATTTGTCAAATTGAAAAGCATTGGAAACAAATTCATAAAGATAAAATGTAAGGACTGTGGAAGTGAACAGATTACTTATTCCAAAGGTTCATCAACTGTTATATGTAACATTTGCGGTGCTACAATAGCTAAGCCCACGGGCGGAACCATATCGGTTTCCGGGGAATTCAGCGGAGAAGCATAATGCGAAAAGAGCTTCCAGATGTTGGTGACCTTGTAGTCGTAACCATCAAGGAAGTCAGAAACTTCGGAGCCAGTGTCAAGCTTGATGAATATCCTGAGAAGGAGGGCTTCGTACACATAGCAGAAGTTGCAACAGGCTGGGTCAAGCACATCCGTGATTTTCTGAGGGAGGGACAGAGAACCGTCTGTAAAGTTCTTGGCGTTAATCAGAGTAGAGGATACGTGGACCTTTCTCTAAAGCGTGTAAACGATCATCAGAGGAGAGAGAAAATATCTGAATGGAAGAACGAACAGAAGTCAGAAAAACTCCTGGAGATCGTCGCAAAATCACTTAAGAAGACCGTTGAAGAATGTGACACTGAATTTGCAGACGATCTTCGACGAACATATGGAAACCTGTACAATGCATTTGATGATGCTGCATCAAATGAAGACTGGTTGCCAGATATCAAAGCTAAATGGAAGAGTGCAATGATAAAAGTCGCGAAGGAGAATATCAATACTCCATTCGTGAAGATAAATGGCATGATTGAGGCTTATTCCACAGCCGGAAATGGGGTTGACATGGTAAAAGACACAATCTCGCAGGGCATGCTACCTGGCGTCAATGTACAGTATGCAGGGGCTCCAAGGTACCGGCTTGTAGTAACTGAAAAGGATTATAAATCAGCCGAAGATTTACTGAAGAAATCAATTCAGGCGATAACCGAAGCTGCGAAAAGGGATTCCGTGAACTTTGAGTTCACTAGAAAACAGTAACGTTATGCACTCATTAATTAGGAAATGCACAGAAAACGGGCACTACACCATGAAGGAGACGTGTCCAATATGCGGTTCGCATACAGAATTCGCTATACCGCCAAAGTACTCTCCATCTGATAGGTTTCAGAAATACAGGTTGAAACTAAGGGAGGCCGAGAGAAATGGAAAAAATAATAATAAATCAATTTAAGAAGCCAAAATTGAATGCGCCAATTTTAATAGGGGGCCTTCCAGGCATAGGTAACATTGGGAAGATCGCAGCGGAATATTTGATCGAAAAGCTAAAGCTACAGAAAATGCTCGACATTTTCTCGGAGTATCTTCCGCCACAGGTATTCATTGGTGATGATAATACTATATTCCTGGTAAGGAACTCAATCTATTACAAGAAGTTCAAGGGGAGGAAAGATCTTATGGTTCTTGTTGGGGATTTCCAGGGCACAACCCAGGAAGGGCAGTACGAAATGTCACACACTGTACTTGAGATAGCTAGGAAGAACAACGTAAGTATGCTTTACACCCTAGGTGGATACAGCATTGGAAAAATCATAGAATCTCCTAGAATACTAGGAGCAGTTACCAATATAGAGTTGAAGAAACCACTTCAGGACAGTGGGGTCGTGTTTCCAAAGGGTGAACCGGGTGGTGGAATAGTTGGCTCCGCCGGCGTAATGCTGGGGCTCGCAAAGGAAATATTCTCAATAAACGGAGCCTGCCTGATGGGGGAGACTTCAGGCTATTTTGCAGATCCAAAAGGAGCAAGGGAAATGCTGAAGGTCCTTTCCACTATCCTTGACGTGGAAATTGATCTTTCCGATATAGAGGAAAGAAGCAAACAGATCGAGCAGATTACTGAGAAGATGCAGGAAGAGGTTCAGGGCAAGAACCAGCCGAAGGAAGACCTGGGATACTTCCGGTGACATCCTCCCCACCTATGGGATGGGGCTTCCTGCCTCTGAGACCGGAGTAGCCATTGTGCGGGTAGAGCCACGATCTTCGCAGGCATAAATTCGGGGGTGCCTCCCTCTTTTTCATACCCCTTTTGTAAACGCTGTTGGCTGCGTTGAGATCCCTTGTTGATCTCTAGACTGCCTCATTGCAATGAAAGATGCGATCCGAAAGCTTCAGATCATCTTTCACCAACCTCACTTGCTGCATTTCCTTTACGTCATCGTCTAGATCATGTTGATGAACTGCGTAATGTTTAGACTTTGTGTGGTCCTGAAAAGCTTGTGGAAGTGATCCTAATGACATTCTATTCCCTTGATCTCTGCATCTTATGTATCAGAGCTACTTCTGACCTTTATTTTGAGGAGATCGACGGTTGTGTGATTCGTAAGTAAATTATTTCGATATTTCAGATCCGGGATAAAGTCATATTGTAACGAATATTCAGAATGTGCGCCTTTATCCGGGCCGTAAGACATAGTTATTGCATGTTAATTTATAGTAAAAATCTCTATCTCGCTTTAATCCCCATGACTCGACGAGGAGAGTTCCCGCCTGCAAGTGATAAGCCCTTTGTGAGTGGTCAGAAAAAAAGTAATTCCCGGCGAAAAAATATATGCAGGGGACTCATAGGAATACTATGGTTTCCAAGCCACCATCTTCACATTATAAAGAGATATCCATAGCAGAATTTTTCGAGAAGAACAGGCATATACTCGGCTTTGACTCTCCACAGAAATCTGTTTTCATGATCGTGAAAGAAGCTCTGGATAACTCTCTGGATGCCTGTGAAGAAGGGAGATATCTGCCAGAAATATACGTTGAAATTTCACGCAAAGCAGAGGATGTATTCGCAATAACGGTAAGGGATAACGGGCCGGGCATTGAGAGACTCGAAATTCCAAAAGTATTTGGCCAGCTGCTCTACGGATCACGCTTTCATTCTGTAAGACAGTCAAGAGGACAGCAGGGTATAGGAATAACAGCAGCAATCCTTTATGGCCAGATTACAACCGGGGAATCCTCGCGCATAGTAACAAGAACGCCGGATTCTGACGTCGGCTTCGAGATATTTCTGCAGATAAATGTCAGGGAAAACAGGGGAAATGTAATTTCAGAAAAGCCAGTAATCGTTAACTATGATCATGGAACCGAGATAACCATAACCGCCAAAGGTAAATACCAGGTGGGAAAGCAATCCGTAATTGAATACTTAAAGGAAACTGCGGTCGTCAACCCCGACATGAATCTCACATTTGTTGATCCTGATGGAAGGAAAACCATATTCAAGCGGAGTACTGAAGTCTTACCCGAACCCTCGGTGTCCATAAAACCACACCCTCTGGGGCTTGAGCCAGGGGAAATCATTGGACTTGCATCCACATCAACGGAAAAAAGCATGAAATTATTTCTTTCTGGTGAATTCAACAGGGTCAGTGAACGTGTCGCGCAAGAGATACTAACAATTTCCGGAGTGGGCCCGGAAGCAGACCCAAAGTCGTTGAAGGCTGAGAGTGCGATAAAACTGCAACAGGCATTCAGGAAAGTTAAGCTTATGCCACCGCCTGTAGACTGCCTTTCACCGCTGGGGGAAGAGTATATCAGGAGAGGGTTGAGAACAGTTTACGAAGAAATGCATCCGGCTTTTTATTCCAAGCCCGTGATGAGACCGGTCTCAGTTTACAGCGGCAATCCCTTTTCAGTAGAAGTTGGCATAGTTTACGGCGGAGAAATCAAGGCCGATGACCAGGTCAAGATCATTAGGTACGCTAACAAAGTCCCACTTCTCTATCAGGCCGGAGCCTGTGCCATCACGAAGGCAATATCAGAGGTAGACTGGCGTCCCTATGGCATGGACCAGAAACAGGGCATAGGAATTCCCTTTGGACCAATGATAATTCTGGTCCATGTGTTCAGTACGAGGGTTCCGTACACTTCAGAATCAAAGGAGGCAATAGCCGCAGTACCGGAAATCTCGGAAGAAATCAAATTTGCCCTTAAATCCGTCGCGCGTGGGCTCAAATCCTTCATGAACAAGAATGAGAGGCGGGAAAAGGCCAGTGAAAAATTTGACCTTGTCATGAACATAATTCCCTCCATAGGCAGGAAGTGTGCCAGTATACTCGGAAAGGAGGAGCCAAAGATAGACATGGTGATTTCCAGGATCGCAAATACGGTATTCATAAACGAGACACATTCGAAGAATGAGAACTGCTTTGACGTTCTGGCAAAGATTTTCAATTATACCACAGAGGAAAGATCGTTTGATCTCTACGCTGAACCCTTTGACGGAGAAGTGGAGGGAGAGGCCAAATGGACTATTGAATCCATACCTCCGGCATCGGTGCGGGAAATAAAATTCAGAGTGAGAACAGAAGCGGAAAGGTACTCCGGGACTGAATACTTCACATCCGGGATAGACCCGGTGCTTGTGCACGGCGCCGAGCCACTTCCTGGCGACTGGTCAATAAGGGAGGAGGTAGAGGAAGATGAACAATGACGTCAAGAAAGTGCTGGAATCAATGGTAAACAGGATATACAATTCTCTTTCTGAAGGAGAGGTGCCGGAGATCAGGATGTCCTCAAGAAACAGGGACAACATAGTGTTTGACCAGATTTCATCAGTATGGAAGTATGGGCCATCTACTGTTTCCAGAACCCTCAAGACTGCTGATGGCGCGAATTATATGCTGAAGAATATCTATATGATCGATTTTATACTGGAAATGCTGAGAGATGGGAAAACCTCCACGTTGAGGGAGATGTACTATATCTCCGAGGGGTGGGGGCTGGGTAAATTCGGTACGCAGGATGAATCCGACATGATGGCCGAGGACCTCGAGGTCATCACGTCATTGCTGAGGGAAGATTTCAGGCTCAGGCCTGAGGAGAACGGCGCTAGTATCATCGGAGACCTTACCATTGAGGAGAAGAGCAGGAAGGGGGACTTCAAAAAGATAAACTGCCGGGATGATGTGGGTGAAGCCGGATACACAATACCAAATAACGTGGAAAGCGAGAAACTCAAGATAAAATCCACAAATGCAAAATTCGTTCTCGCGCTGGAAACTGGTGGAATGTTTGATCGACTCGTGGAGAACGGTTTTGATGATAGGTTCAACTGTGTACTTGTCCACCTTAAGGGGCAACCCGCAAGAAGTACAAGGAGGGTACTGAAAAGGCTCAATAATGAGATGGGCCTCCCAATATTTGTGTTTACCGACGGTGATCCCTGGTCGTTCAGGATTTTTAGCTCCATAGCCTACGGGGCTATTAAGACTGCACACATATCTGAGTATCTTGCAGTTCCGACAGCGGAATTCATTGGTGTCACAGCCTCTGATATTCTTAACTATGACCTTCCCACTGATAAGCTGACAGATAAGGATATAGCGGCATTGAATTCAGAACTCAAGGACCCAAGGTTCCAGACGGATTTCTGGAAATCTGAAATCGAGACGATGCTGCAGATTAACAAGAAAGCAGAGCAGCAGGCACTTGCTAAGTACGGACTCAATTATGTTACCGATACTTACTTGCCAGAAAAACTTGCAGAGGTAGGTGGGCTAAGGTGAAAGAGAAGAAGGTCAGTATTGCAGTCGTTCAAATGTCATCCTCTGAAAACAAGGTAGAAAATGGAACTAAAAGTATTCGATTGATGGATTCGATAGTACTGAGAAAACCAGATATTATTGTCTTTCCAGAGTATAACATGATCTCTACTGACTATTCGAAATGGCAGTATATACGTGAGAACGCCGAATCATGCGATGGTAAGTTCGTTGAATCTTTTATCAAGTACGCCTCAAAAAACAGGGTAAACATACTGTGCAATATCGCGGAATCAGAGTTTGGAGTACCCAGGCCCTATAATACCTCCGTACTGATTAATAGTGATGGCTATATTTCAGGTAAATACAGAAAGCTCCATCTTTTCGATGCGCTTGGAAAGAGTGAGAGTTCAGCTTATACAATGGGTTTTGCGCCTCCCGTACCTTTCAGCCTCGGAGATTTCTCTATTGGTGCACAGATATGCTATGACCTCAGATTTCCGGAAGCAGCCAGACTTCTGGCTGTGCAAGGTGCAAAAATTATCATATATCAGGCAGGCTGGTTCAGGGGAGAAAGAAAGCTTGATCAGTGGCGTACGCTTCTAAGATCAAGGGCAATTGAGAACGGAATATACATCGTAGCTTCGGCGCAGTGTGGAGAGAAATTCACAGGTCACTCGATGATAATATCTCCATATGGAGATGTAGTCGCTGAAGCGGGAGAAGAGGAAACTGTGCTTGTCAATGAAATAGATCTCTCAACAATCGAAAAGTATCTCAGTGAAGTACCTGTATTGAAAGCCAGGCGCCTGGATATATACGACGTCAAGGGACGATAGATCAAGAATACGCTATGAGGCTGAGTGCAGTTCTCATCTCCTTAACGTCATGGAGAGTGAAGTCTGCAATTGTATTACCCTCCCTAACCTTCACCTTTAGAGCGTCAATATTGAGCTCAAATGCCTCCTCATCTGTGCCCTCATCACCAGCTATCATTGCGTTCCTATTTCCAACCCTAAGCTTTCTTATTGCGGTTCCCTTGGACACTCTGGGGATTCTTAACTCGAAAATGTTATACCCTGAATAAAGAATCATTCCAGCTTCTGAAGCCATATTTGAAAGCTTCAGATGCAAGTCCTTCTCAAGTTTCTTGTCCATCAGGCCAGTATGGAAAAGCAAGCCTCCTCCCTTGTCAAAAATGCGGAGGCCAGGATAAATTTTAGGGAGCCCCTCATATTTTTCCATCAACTGGCGGCACAGTGCCACGTACCGGTTGAAACCCGGCACAAATGTGGGGGATTTTCCTTTAACCTTCGTAACTGAACCATGAAGCGCAATCAAGTTTATTTCAATGGGAACCAGAGTTTCTATGTCACTGAGCGAACGACCAGTCACCAGGAATGTTTCGTACCTATTCGAAAGATCGCTGAGCAGCTCAAGAAGATCTCGATCCGCAACAGCTTCCCACGGGTTTAAGACTATATCTACGAGAGTCCCATCATAATCAAGGAAAATCATGGGATTAAGTGACGATATACTCCTGAAAGCGTCATAAACATCATAAGCAGATGCCATAATGATCACATAGATACTCTGCTGGAAAGCCCCTTGATTTTTCTGACCCACCAGTTTATATCACGCGTTTCAACGTTTCTCTTCAGCTTCTTTAGCATTTCAGTTTTCTCCTGGTCACTCATTCGCAAAGCGTAGACTATTGCCTCTGCTGTACCTCCAAGATCGTTAGGATTCACAACTATTGCATCTTTCAGATCTGCTGAGGAACCTGCGAATTTTGAAATAATAAGGACGCCATTCCTATTTGCATTCACAAATTCCTTACTCACAAGATTGAGCCCGTCGATCAAGGGGGTTATAAGAGCAACATCAGCAGAAACGTAGTAAGATAACAGTGTCTTCTGCGTTATTCTCCGATAAATGTATATTATAGGGTACCAGTTCAATGACCCATATTCACCGTTGATTCGGCCAATTGTCATTTCAAGCTCTCTTTTCATTGCGGCATACTCCGGAACGGTTGCCCGGCTAGGCGTGACGATCATCAGGAAGACAAATTTCCCGTTGTATTCCGGATGGGTTCTCAAAAGACTCTCTATTGTCAACACCTTTTTCGTAAGCCCTTTAGTATAATCAAGTCTGTCTATTGAGAAAATGACCTTTCTGCCGTTGAAAGAATGCCCACCTAACGGTTTAATGTCTGATGCAGAGTAATACGACGTATCTATTCCAAGAGGAATGGAGTGCACTTTGTGTCGAATGTCGCCTGAACTGCCCTCCATTGACATGTAGCTGGAGATAAAATTATCTGCATAGGTTTCACTATGAAAGGTTATAACGTCAGCCTTTCCTATGCTTCTTACAATTTCTTCCGATTTTGGGAGGGTCGCAAAGAATTCAGCTGCAACCCACGGTATATGCCAGGTGAATATTATTGTGTTTTTTACTCCCATCTGCCTGAGAATGCCTGGGACAAGGCTGAGTTGATAATCATGTATCCAGATTGTCATGCCGTCCTTGAGGTTATTCACCACGGCATTTGCAAATTTTTTATTTACTTCAAAGAAGAAATTGTATCCGGATGCTGAGAAATTTATCCTTTCTCTGAAGTAATGGAATAGGGGCCAGAGGGTGCCGTTTGAAAAGTCGTCATAAAATCCACTTTTCTCTGCCTTGGAGAGCATAATCCTTTCAATGGTGTAGTTCCCGACCACTTCGTGCCTGTACTGTTCGTCTAGTTTACCATCACCCCAGCAGACCCAAATTCCGCCCTCGTTCTGCATAACCCGTCTCATGGCAGTAACTACTCCGCCAATGTTGTCTCTTGTTAAATTTCTTCCACTAATACGATCGTGGCTCAAGGGCGAGCGGCTTGTGACAATGAGATAAGCCATGTACATATATCAGGATATATTATTTAAGTGGTGCAGTTTTAATAAAATAAGTTTTGCTTGGCTTATCAAACTATCTCTCACATAACGAATTCATTGAGATTGGGTATTTTTGTACCTTTCCTGAGTTAAATAAACGTTGGGCGGATGCTGTGAAATGATCACAGAAAGAGACAACAATAACATGGGTAGCGCGGTGTTAGGGTCTGTGCCAAAGCCCCCTAATACCCCAAAATCCTGGAATACGCACCAGATAAAAATGGATGCAAGGATCGTGAGGTATGGAGCGAATCGGAGGTTAAAAAGCCAGAATATTGCAATTGCCACAAATAATGCCACAAAAACTGAATTCCAGATTGTGAAGCTACCAGAAAACACTGATGAAAACCAGTAAAGCAAGTTCTGCAACTGAAATGGCTGAACATTGGAGGCCATTCCACCCGGTATAGGAGGGATTCCGCCATATGCCCAGAAACCGTTTGAGGGCAGGGCTTGTTCCAGCGCTGACAACGAGAAAACAATGACCATGAACAGGGAAATAACCCTAGTTTTCGAATGTTCTTCTAGTCTCAGAAGAAGCACGAAGGATACCATGACGTATACCAAAGCTGATCCGGGAAAACCCGTAAGAAATGAAGCACCAGGAGAGATTACTCCTCCAAACCCCTCTCCAAATACCCAGACTATAATTCCCCAGATTATGGATAAAAGAAGTATCGCATTAAGCCTGTGGCCTCCTCGGAAGATCAGCATTCCAGATCCTATTGCAATCTGGATAATTGCCGAAAATGAATCGTACAATACTGGATGAGCCATCCACGTTACTGTTATAAAGTTAAAATATGGTCGCAGAAAAGCGGGAAACCCGTTTATGACTGGTAAAACGACATTGGAGATGAACCCGTTCGACATTTCAGGCTGAAGTTGAAGAATGCCATCTAGTACCCAAAGTGATCCAAAGCTTAATCTGAGGAAGTTCCCGACTTTTTCATTTCTAGATTCTGATAATCCTCTACCTACCCGCCAGAAGTGAAAAAGGACTGCAAAGGAAATTGTCACACCTACGAGTGCAAATGAATAGAGCTTTACCTCATCATCTTCAGGAGTATTGAACGTTACAAAATCATTGAACATGATCAGTGAAACTGCAATTATTATTACCAGTGCTGAAACGATGATTATCGATTTATTTCTTGAAGGAATCTGAAGAATACCAGATCCAATATGCATAATCTTGCATTTGAATATAATTGATAAATCCGTTGCCTAATATTTGAGGGTA
Source organism: Thermoplasmataceae archaeon (assembly GCA_038729425.1). Classification (NCBI taxonomy): domain Archaea; kingdom Methanobacteriati; phylum Thermoplasmatota; class Thermoplasmata; order Thermoplasmatales; family Thermoplasmataceae; species Thermoplasmataceae archaeon. The sequence goes on from JAVYSB010000002.1 coordinate 219,738, forward strand.
GGAAATACCATCTAGTAAGTACAAATGATTATTATTCAACCTAGAAAGGGGCAAGATCAAGGACAATGAAATAATTATATATGACATAGAAATAACTGGAACGTGACGGCCATAACAGTGGGGTCACACCAGGTCTCATCCCGAACCCGACGGTAAAGCCCGCTGTGTTTCGTACATGTACTATGTTCCGCGAGGGCATGGGAAATACGATTCGCTGTCACATTTTATGTTCATTTTTGAAGGTGCCGGTGTAAAGACTCAAAAACTTCTGCTGGGCTACGTTTCTGTGTTAATGATATTCCGCACTTTATCCATTAGGCTATTATTAAAGCGGCTTGTAAATATTATTTTTAAGCGATATTCCTCTGCCCCTTGATTTCTTCTATTCCCAGGTCAAGAGCCCTTGCGTTGACTTCATAAAGCCCCCCGCTAAATCTCCTTTTCAACGCAGACATTGCATTCTCCCTGCTGAAAGGAAGTACGCCGAGCGCCAGGGCCGCCCCTAAAATGACAGTGTTGACAGATCTATAATTTCCTGCCTCTTTTGCCAGTGATACTGCATCTATCTGATGGATTACCATCCCATCTGGCGCTATTTTCAAGAGCTGTTCCATTGGAGGATATTCCTTGTCATGCATGCTTAAAGAAATCGGGGTCTTTTTTTCTGTATTCATTATAACAAGAGTTTCCCTACCTGCCCTTGAAAGGGCCCTCACGGTCTCTATAGGCTCAAATCCAATAATGATATCCGCGCCTCCTTTCGGGACTATGGAGCCATAAACATCTCCCATTCTAACATCCACGGAAACCGATCCACCTCTCTGGGCAAGTCCATGTATCTCAGACATTACGACATTTATTCCATTCTCGGTAGCTGCCTCGGACATTAACAGGCCAGCCGTAACGACACCCTGTCCGCCAACCCCTGCTATTATCACGTTTTTTATCATTTCACTGGACCTCCTCTATCGCCCTGAATGGGCATACGTATGTCTCGGCACAGACTCCGCAGCCGTCACATATGTCCTGATCAATATTTATCACGCCGCCTTTGATTGAAATCGCTGGGCATGAAAAATTCTCGACACAGTTCATACAGAGCCCGCATTTCTCAGTGTTTACCTGATAGGTCTTCCAGGTTTTCTTTGCCCGCATTTCATTATCTCTAAGGATAGCACACTCCCTTCTAGCAATAACCACTGAAACTCCCTCATTTTTTAGGGCTCCAGATACGGCAAGTAGGGTACTTTTAAGATCGTATGGATCGACAGTTTTGATATACTTTACACCCATGCTTTGTGCAATAGCCTCTATTGACAGAGCCGGAGCAGGTTCCCCCATGCCATTGAGTTCAATCCCGGGGTGTGGTTGTTGTCCAGTCATTGCAGTTGTCCTGTTGTCAAGGACCATCAAGAGAAGATTGGATTCGTTATGAACCGCGTTCGCCAACCCAGTAAGCCCGGAATGGAAAAAGGTTGAATCTCCTATGAAGGCAATGACTTTCTGATTAGTAACCTTTGAAATTCCTCCCCCTACGCCAATGGATGAACCCATTTCAATCATAATATCCGCTTCATCATATGGATCATATACACCGAGAGAGTAACACCCTATGTCAGACGAATAAATGGGGTCTTTTATGTTCGACATCTTCACAGCACGCTTGACGGCATAGTAGGTTGCCCTGTGCGGGCATCCCGGGCACAGTACAGGTGGGCGGGGAGGGAGTTCTGAAATGTCAATTTCTACTGGCAGCTTCTCCGTTTCAAATTTGATGATCTTGGATAGAGATGCCGCCACAGTAACGGGATTATATTCATGGCTCATGGAGAAGAAACCATCTATCTTTCCATAAATCCGTGTATTCAAGGAATGCATTTGGGCCATCATCCTTACCTTTGTTTCAAGGAACGGATCCAGTTCTTCCACGATTATTACATCCCCATGATCGTTGAGAAATTTGGTAATCATTGATTCTGGTAGAGGATTTGTGAAACCGAGCTTCAAGACTGAAACGTCAAGTCTATACTTTCTCACGGCATCCATAAGAACATTGTAAGCTTCACCTGAAGTAATGATGCCATATTTACCAGATCCATAGGTTTCTATCCGGTTAAGGGGAGAAGTCTCTGAGACGGACTTGAGCCTCTCCATTTTTTTTACAAGTTTTTCCTTGAAACCCATGGAATTGACTGGCAATGCCACATATCTTCCAGGTTCATTCGGGAAATATCCTTTCGTCTTGTTTTGCGGGATTTCACCCAGTTCGACCATACCCCTCTGATGACTTACTCTTGTCGTGGTGCGGTACAAAACAGGAACCAGTTCTTTCTCTGATATTTCAAAGGCGTACTTCAGGAAGTCTTTCGCTTCCTGCGATGTTGACGGTTCTACCAATGGGATATGAGCCATTTCTGCATAGTTTCGGTTGTCCTGCTCGTTCTGGGACGAGAACATGGAAGGGTCATCGGCTGACATTATGACCATGCCAGCTCTTATCCCGGTATAGGCAATGCTCATTAGTGGATCAGCAGCCACATTCATCCCGACGTGCTTCATGAATACGAATGACCTTAATCCGGAAATGGCTGATGAAAATGCCACCTCGGTCGCAATCTTTTCATTGATTGAGTATTGAAAATAAATTCCCGCCTCCTTTGCAATTTCATAGAGTACGTTCCCCACTTCACTAGAAGGGGTTCCGGGATAGGTAGTTGCAGTTTTGACTCCGGCTTCAATTATTCCCCGAGCTATTGCTTCGTTACCAAGAAGGAAAAGTTTTTCACTCGGCTTACCGGAGAGGAGTTGTTTAAACTTGTTCATGATAATCAATTTAAAATAACTTTTAACTATTTCAAATGAGAGCCTGAATTATAGGTCGTGCTATTTCGTCTCATGCCGCATATTACTATGCCATTGGACGATCTGAATGGAATTCAACAGGGAAGAACTTTATGAAGTAGTTCTTCGCGTCAAGATCAGCTTAGCGTCAACTGCCGTTGCCATATCTGCATTCACAATTACAGGATTCAGGTCTAGCATTTCCAGACTCTCTCCTATGTCTACAGACAACCTGGAGACGCTCATGAGAACATCGATAACAGAGTTCCTGTTCACCGTTATCCCTCTGAAACTCTTTTCAAATATACGAATGCTTGTTGAATCAATCATGTCTCCGGCATCCTTCCTGTCTATTGGGGTGAGCCTGAACACAACGTCATGGTAAAGTTCCGTGTAGATTCCGCCCATTCCGAGCATTATCACGTTGCCGAAATTTATGTCCTTGACTAGTCCTATGATTATTTCCAATCCAGGAGAGGCCATTTCCTCCGCTAATATCCTTGAATTGGGAAATTTCTTCTGCATTTTACGTATTTCATCTATAAGGCGATCAATATTCTGTATGCCAGTCACGACCCCACCAACATCAGATTTGTGGAGTATTCTGGGATCTGAGACCTTTATCACAACGGGAAATTTGAGTTTCGAGTAATCTGTTGATTCAACTGCGAGGACGGAACGGGGGGCGGGTATTCCATATTCCCGGATAAGTTTCTTTACTGTATATTCATCCGGATCAGGACCCTTTAAAATACTGTCTAGTAGGACTGAACTCAAAGTCTGTCACCCCTGAAACGGCTGTATGCGTATAGGGCTCTCAAAGCTTTCACGCTTCTCGATACGGTAGGATACGCAGGTATCTGCCTGCGTTCGAATTCCCTGAGCAAATCTTTCGCCATTTTGAAGCCAAGAACACCGACAATTATTGGTTTTCCGGACTTCATATGCCTCTCCACAACATCCACGACCGCCGGCCCCATTTTTGGCGTCTGGGGTAATGCATAGACAAGAACGGCGTCTACTCCGGGATCTCTGGTTACAATGCTCAGTACCCTGTCGTAATCGTCCACGCTTCCGTCAGCTGTCAAATCAATAGGATTCTCAGCAGATCCGAATGCCACAATTGTCCCCCTGACATCTGACCTTGTGTCTTCAGCAAGTTTTGCCATCTGCAATGAGGGTCTCAGGGACAGGTCCGATATTTGATCTGTAGAGATTACACCCACACCGCCAGCCGTCGTCAGGATGGCAATCCGGTTTCCACCCATTAACTTGGAATATGCAAGCACTTTAGCATAATCCATAAGTTCTGTTTCATCAAACGCCCTCACGCATCCAGCCTGTGCGAGCATGCCATCAAAGACTGAATCATTTGAGGCCATTGCGCCCGTGTGAAGTGAAGCTGCCTTTGCTGACTGTTCGGTTCTTCCTGCTTTTAGAACAACTATGGGTTTCAATGTGTTGATTCGCTTCACCATTTCATAAAATGATCTGCCGGAAGACACGCTTTCCATGTATATGGCTATGCTTCTGGTATTACTGTCAGAGAGGAAGTGTTCAAGAAAGTCACTTTCCGTGAGGTCAATACGGTTTCCGAGATTTATGAATGCCGATATCCCAAGGCCATATTCGGAGATCGTATCCATGGTCAGAAGTCCAAGAGCCCCACTCTGCGATATAAATCCTACATTTCCCGGGCCAGGAAATGCAACGCGGTCCGAAGACGTCAGAGTTGTATTGACTCTTGAATAGGGCAGGTAGATGCCGACGGTATTTGGCCCTATAACTCTGGTCTCGGAAGCTTTCAACATACCGGAAATTCTTTCTGATAGTTCTTTACCTTCTTCTCCAGTTTCGGCGAAGCCTCCACTGATAATTATTACGAAACTCACTCGTGATCTTATGCATTCTTCAACCGTGCCAGGCACAAGGCGAGCAGGAAGGATGATTACTGCAACCGTTACCGGCTTTTTAATTTCAGTAAGAGACTTATAACATTGCAGTCCAAGTATTTCTGATGAGGAAGGATTCACCGGGTATATTTTACCTGAAAATCCTGTAGTTACGAGGTTTTTGAGAATAACATGGCCTATCTTGGTTTCGTCCTTAGAAGCACCTATAACGGCGATAGACTCTGGGGTGAATAAGTCTTCAAGCATTAACGGGGATTGGTAATTTTCTTATAATTTTTTACTGGGATGAGTGGAAAAATGTGGAGGGTGATTGGCGTGGCTTCATCTCATGAACAGGTCATTTGCCATCATGCTTCTCATTCTTGAAAGCTCCGACGGGCGGAAAATGCCATATTCGGTTATGAATCCGGAAACGTACTCATTTGGGGTAACGTCAAAAGCCGGATTTCTTGCCATGCTCCCGGAGGGTCCGATGCGGGTATCACCAACAAGAAGCACTTCTTCCTGGCCTCTCTCTTCTATGGGAATGTCATCCCCCGTCTCGATTGAGAAATCAAAGGTGCTGCCGGGAGCAGCCACGTAGAACGGGATTCCGTTAGCCTTGGCAACCACTGCTTTTTCGTACGTTCCAATCTTGTTGGCAAAGTCTCCGTTTCTGGCTATCCTATCAGCCCCAACTATCACAATGTCAACTTCGCCTTTCTTCATGAAATATCCGGCAGCGTTGTCCGCAATGATCGCGTGGTCTATGCCTTCCTGCTGAAGCTCCCACGCCGTGAGCTTGGCGCCCTGAAGCCTTGGCCGGGTTTCGTCCACAAATACGAACGGCTTTTTTCCCTGCCTGGCTGCAATCCTGATGGGGGCAAGTGCAGTGCCCCAATCAACAACCGCGAGTGCTCCAGCATTGCAGTGAGTGAGGATTCTACCATCCTGCCTTATAAGATTGTTTCCAAATTCACCTATCCTCTTGCTTCTACCGGAGATTTCGTTTGAATATCTCCTGGCTGAGCTCAGATCGAAATTATTTTCTTTCATGTATTTTATTGCCTTAAAAAGGTCAAACGCCGTGGGTCTTGTCTTTGAGATCTTGTCCACTGCGGAGTCCATGTTTTCTTCATTGTGTTTTGCCATAGCCAAACCAAACGCGGCAGTTACACCTATCGCGGGAGCACCGCGAACAAGCATATCTTTTATGGCATGGACGATGTCGTCAGTGTTCTTGGCGTCGAAAATTTCAATCTTTTCCGGGAGTTTTCTCTGATCTACAAGCCTTACTGTATCATTTTCATACCATACAGCAAACAGGTTCTTTTCCTCTCCGTCGACAATAACCTTCATTATACTACCTATTGCCAGATTTCTCAATGTCGAATTAATCTTATGCTTATCCCTCAATGCTTGCTTGTTTTCAATCTCAAAGATTCATAGGACAGGTTGTATGAGCACATTCAGATCGGAATGCAATTTAATATAACGTCTGCTATCATGTTTGGAGCAGATGGCAGAAGATCAGGATGATCTTAGATCAATAGAACAAATAACTGACGAGGAAGATAAATTAAAAAAACTCCGGGAATTAGATTCTGACAATGAAAAACTTGTCTCGCAATTTGGTGCTAGCTCAATTTCCGAAATAAAGGAACTTCCAGACTTCTACACATTTAGAAACGGGCTGATATATTCCCACCGGAATTTCGACATATTCCTAAGGAGATTGAAATCCGGGGAGAAAAGCGCTGTTGTTTCTGGCTTCAATGCCAGCATGACCCCTCATATAGGTCACATATCTGTCTTTGACACCAATCTCTATTTCCAGAGGGAACATAATGTGCAGGTTTTCATGCCAATTTCGGACGACGAAAGCTATGTTTCCGGAAAGATCAACGACCAGGAGGAGGGCCTGAAAAATTCTATTCTCATTGCCAGGGCCATGATTGCTTTTGGGTATGATCTGAAGAAGACGCACATTATAATAGACCAGATTTTTACCCAAATTTACAATCTTGCTATCAAGCTGTCCCGGGGGATAAATATGTCTGAGATCAAGGCAGTATACGGTTACTCTAATGACAAGAATACTGGCTTGCATTTTTACCCCGCTATCCAGTCAGCCCACATCATCTTCCCGAATACCTTGGGATACCGGAATGTTATCGTTCCCATTGGACCGGACGAAGATGCCCACCTCAGGGTATGTCGTGATGTAGCTGAAAAGTTCGGGTTTGAAAAGCCTGCGGTATTACATTCCAGATTCCTGATGGGAACAGACGGGACCAAGATGTCGAAATCAAAGAACAATGCCATATTTCTTATGGATAGCCTAAAGAGCATCCGGAAGAAGGTCATGAACTCATACAGCGGCGGCCGGGTGTCCATTGAGGAACACAGGAAGCTCGGCGGTATCCCGGAAATAGATGTTTCATTCCAGTACCTGAAGAGTTACTTTCTATCTCCGAAGGACTCTGAGAATCTCTATGCCCGGTATAAGAGCGGAGAGATCCTCACCGGCGAACTCAAAACGATGCTATTTGAGAGAATTAGTAAAAGAATTGAGGATTTTCAATCAAAGTATGAAAAGATTGGGAGAAAGGAAATCATGCAGGTATTGATGGTTAACACTCAGGTTGACTTGGACTATATTTTCGACCGGCTCGGTTTGTGAATGCAACAGAACACGTTGAGAACCTATCCTCCAGCTACTTTCTCGCATTAATAAAATCTTCAAGACTTCATCCTGTAATGAAGGCTGGCAGAATTAGAGGACATTGTGCTTTCCGCAAAAACGAGAATGTTTATATCCTGAGAATCGATAAAGTTTGCTATTAAACAGGCGGGGCCCGTAGCTCAGCTAGGTAGAGCATCTGGCTTTTAACCAGGTGGTCGGGGGTTCGAACCCCCCCGGGCCCGCGGCAGGTGACGGTTAAGATGGGGAAGTTCAACGTATTGCAGCATGATTTGGTGCCTGAGCATCATCTCGTTGATGCTAAAGAGGAACAGAAGATTCTGAAAGAGTTAAATGTCGCAAAGGATTTACTCCCTAAGATCAGCAGGAATGATCCGGCTGTAAAGGCTCTTGAGGAGATACACGGGCCTCTGGAGAACGGGAGAATGATTAAGATTATCAGAAGGAGCCCGACGGTGGGGCTATCTACATATTATAGAGTTGTGACTGGTGAGGTTTTTAAATGAGAGAACTTGTTGATGTATTTTTCAAGAAAGAAAGTGTTGTGAACCATCAAATTGAATCAATGAATTATTTTGTTGCGTCGAAGGACAACCCAGACAACATAATGCAGCAGATCGTGGACGATACAAAGATCTCTGATGACAGTGAACCAGGCATAATGACGCTTGATCCTGCGAAGACACAGAACCGTAAAATTGAGATCAGATACGGAAGAGTCAGGGAAAAAAACAGGCCTATTGGGCCTTCTACCATATGGGTAGACAGGCCAGAGATAAAGGAAGCTTCAGGCGCTTCAAATCAAATTACGCCCAATGAGGCGAGACTGAGAGATTTGAATTACATGGCTCCAATAAACCTTGAACTGAGGGTTATTGAGGATGGAATAGAGAAAGAGCCCGAAACAATTAAGATCGGGGATATTCCAGTAATGGTCAGATCGAGAGTGTGTACGCTGGCTGAAGGTAACCTTGATCTTTATGTGGAAAAGAACAATGGTCCAGTTAATGCTACAAGGAAGGAAAAGCTGCAATACGTGGGAGAGGACCCGGAGGATGCAGGCGGATACTTCATTATCGGGGGATCAGAGAGAGTCATAGTTTCGCTCGAGGATCTTGCCCCAAACAAGATTCTCGTTGAATTCGAGGAGAAGTACGAATCCAGGGTAGAAGTGGCAAAAGTGTTCTCTCAGAGAGGAGGATTCAGGGCCCTCACTTCCATTGAAAAAGGGAACGACGGCATAATAAGTGTTTCAATTCCAAGCGTTGCAGGTACAATACCTATAGTTATCCTGATGAAGGCGCTCGGGCTCGAGAAGGATGTGGATGTTCACAATTCTATAGCAACTGTCCAGAAGATGGACCCCATCATTTACGCTAATATCGAAGAAGCAAAGAACCCTAAAATTTTCCCACCAAATGGCATATCCAATACCGAAGACGCCATTTCTTACATAGAAAAGAGATTCGCTGCTGGCCAGGCTAAGGAATTCAGGGAAAAGAAAGTTTCACAGATGCTGGACAAGTCACTTCTTCCACATCTTGGTGACACTGAAGCTGACAGGCTAAAAAAGGCAATATATCTTGGCAGGATGGCCAGGTCACTCCTTGAGCTGAACCTTGGGATCAGGAAGGAGGATGATAAAGATCATCTTGCGAATAAGAGAATTAAACTCGCTGGAGATCTGCTTGATGAGCTCTTCAGAAACGCATTTCAGTCTGTGCTCAAGGATCTTAAGTACCAGCTTGAGCGAACTTATAACAGGAAAAAGGGGATCAGGCTCAGACCTGCTGTTAGACAGGATCTGCTCACACAGAAGATTCTTCACGCCATGGCAACGGGTAACTGGATCGGAGGCAGAACCGGTGTTTCGCAACTCCTGGATAGGGTTTCAAACGTGAGTACCCTGAGCCATCTCAGGAGGATAATATCACCGCTGACCAGATCTCAACCACACTTCGAAGCCAGGGATTTGCATCCTACACAGTGGGGTAGAATCTGCCCTAATGAGACTCCGGAAGGTCAGAATTGCGGTCTCGTGAAAAATGCTGCGCTCATAATTAATGTAACTGAGGGCATTGATCCGGAAATTGTTCTGGAATTCCTGAAAGGAATGGACGTCAAGGAGATCCTCGAAGAGAACCCTAATACTGGAAGAGTGTACCTCAATGGAGACTTCATAGGTTATCATGACGATCCGGCAAAACTTACAAATCAGATCAGAAGTGAGAGGAGGAAAGGAAAACTCCCAGACGATGTCAATGTGAGATTTGATTTTGAGACAAGAGAAGTGATCATTAACTGCGACAGGGGAAGGATAAGAAGACCGCTCCTGACATTGAACAACGGGACTACTGTCCTCACAAGAGAGATGCTGAAAAAGTTAGAAGGCGGAGAATATCAACTCAGAGATCTCGTAAAAAAAGGTGCCATGGAGTGGATAGACGCCGAGGAGGAAGAAAACCTCTACATTGCCGTTTATGGCTACGATTTCCCCGAAAAGTGTCCAAACTGCGGATCATACCTTTACAGGAGCAAACTTGATTGGATCAATCATGGTGAGTCTGGCAGCGATAAGGTAATTCTCCAGTGTCAGGAATGCAAGGCGACTTTCGACGGAAAGAACCTTCTGACAGAGGAATACACGCATATGGAGATCGATCCGTCGCTTATTCTAGGCGTTGTAGCTTCCATAACCCCATACCCTGAACATAACTCATCTCCTAGAATCACAATGGCAGCAGCCATGACAAAACAGTCAATAGGACTTTCAAGCACAAATTTCAGGATAAGGACAGATACGAGGGGGCATGTACTTCACTACCCACAGATTCCCCTTGTAAAGACCAAAATAATGGATTTCATAAAGTATGACAAGAAACCTGCCGGACAAAATTTTGTGGTGGCTATACTTTCCTATCAGGGATACAATATCCAGGATGCTCTTATAATGAACAAGGCTGCTGTTGAGCGCGGTCTAGGGAGGAGCACATTTTTCAGAACATATACTGCTGAGGAAAGAAGATACCCTGGCGGGCAGGAGGACAAGTTTGAGATACCCACTCACGACGTACTAGGGGCAAGAGCGGAGGAGAGCTACAAAAACTTGGACGAAAACGGTGTAATTTTTCCGGAATCTTACGTCGAAGGTGCCGATGTTCTAGTGGGAAAGACTTCGCCGCCGAGATTTCTGGAAGAGGGCGGAGACAAACTTGGCCCACAGAGGAGGAGAGAATCATCAATTACCATGAGGCCCAACGAGAACGGTTTCGTGGACAATGTTATACTCACCGTCTCCGAGAGCAACAGCAGGGTTGTTAAGATCAAGGTCAGGAGTGAGAGAATACCTGAATTGGGCGACAAGTTTGCGTCCAGACACGGCCAGAAGGGAGTCATAGGTTCAGTGGTCCCGCAGGAGGACATGCCCTTCACAGAGGACGGAATAATCCCAGATCTCGTAATCAATCCACATGCCATACCATCAAGGATGACCGTGGGTCATATACTAGAGATGATAGGTGGCCAAGTAGCTTCCATGAAGGGGGAGATTATTGACGGTACCATATTCAGTGGAGAACCCGAGACAAGCCTGAGAGAAGGGCTTAGAAAGTTTGGATTCAGGAAGTCATCCGAGGAAAGTATGTACGACGGCATAACGGGCAGGAAATATGAGGCTGATATCTTTACGGGTATTATTTATTACCAGAAGCTCCACCATATGGTGGCTGGCAAGTTCCATGCAAGGTCCAGAGGACCGGTGCAGATACTCACGAGGCAGCCTACAGAGGGAAGGTCGAGGCAGGGTGGCCTGAGATTCGGTGAAATGGAGCGCGACACCCTCATTGCCCATGGTGCTGCAATGGTTATAAAGGACAGGCTGCTGGACCAGAGCGATGGTACCATACTTTATGTGTGTGGAAACCCCAAATGCGGCCATATCGCGATCCTCGACAGGAGGAGAGGAACACTTCGCTGTCCAGTGTGTGGCAACACTGGAAATATTCATCCGGTAGAGACAAGTTACGCCTTCAAGCTTATGAGGGATGAACTGAACTCTCTTGGAGTTATTATGAGACTTAATTTAGGTGATATGAAATGACGGGTGGAATATCCAAAAGAATAAACAGGATCCAATTTGCTCTTCTTTCTCCAGAAGAGATTAGAAAAATGTCGCAGGTAAAGATCATCACAGCTGATACTTATGATGATGACGGCTATCCAATCGAAAGGGGGCTCATGGATCTGCATCTTGGCGTAATAGAGCCCGGACTTAAATGCGCCACGTGTGGAGGTAAAGTCGATGAGTGTCCAGGGCATTTTGGCCATATCGAGCTTGCCATGCCCGTAGTGCATGTAGGTTTTATCAAAGAGATCAAAACATTTCTTGATGCGACATGCAAGTCGTGTGGGAGGATAAAGCTGACAGATGATGAGGTCGCCTCATACAGGAAGAAATTCGAGGCGATGAACTTTTCTTCCGCTGACCCTGAAATCATTGGGCTGATGTCAAAGAAAGTCACCGACGAAGCATCCCAGAGGATGGTATGCCCACACTGTGGTGTTCAGCAGGTCAAAGTCATACTTGACAAGCCGACAACCTTCAGAGAAGAAGGTATTAAAGTCACCCCAAAGGAAGTCAGGGAAAGGCTTGAAAGGATACCTGACGATGATCTGGTGTTTTTCGGCCTGAACAAGGAAGTTGCGAGGCCTGAATGGATGGTTCTGACAGTTTTACTGGTTCCGCCAATCAATGTCAGACCCTCAATAACTCTTGAAACCGGGGAACGCAGCGAAGATGACCTTACGCATAAGCTGGTGGATATTATCAGGATAAGCCAGAGGCTCAGGGAAAGCAGAGACAATGGCTCACCGCAGCTAATCATAGAGGATCTCTGGGACCTTCTCCAGTTTCACGTAACTACTTATTTTGACAACCAGACTGCTGGGATACCGCCTGCGAGGCACAGATCTGGCAGGGCTTTGAAAACTCTAGTTCAGAGGCTGAAGGGAAAAGAGGGCAGATTTAGGTCAAACCTGTCCGGAAAGAGGGTAAACTTCTCTGCCAGGACTGTAATTTCACCTGAACCGTTCCTTTCCATAAATGAGGTTGGGGTCCCGGAGAAGGCAGCCAGGGAACTCACGGTTCCGATGACTGTGAATATTTTTAATCTTGAGAGTGTAAGGGATTTTGTCAAGAACGGTCCTGCTCCAAGAGATGAATTTGGAAAGTACCTCCCAGGCGTCAATTATATAATTAGGCCGGATGGTAGAAGAATCAGGGTCACGGTTCAGAATGCCGAAGAAAACAGTAAGAGGGTGGAGGTCGGATGGACAGTGGAAAGACAGTTGATGGAGGGGGATATTGTCCTTTTCAACAGACAGCCGTCACTTCACAGGATGTCAATGATGGCTCACACTGTAAGAATCCTGCCAGGACAGACATTCAGGTTTAACCTGGCTGTATGCACTCCCTACAACGCCGATTTCGATGGTGATGAAATGAACCTTCACATCGTGCAGAAGGAGGAAGCCAGGGCCGAGGCAAGGATCATTATGAAGGTCCAGGAACAGATCATGTCACCAAGGTTCGGTGGGCCGATCATAGGTGGTATACATGACCACATAACTTCGCTATTCCTCCTCACCCATGAAAATCCACTTTACACGGAAGAACAGACGATCCACATGATGTGTTACGTTAAGTCCGAAAAGCCTCTTGAACCCGTGGTCATTGATGGAAAGAAGTTCTACCATGGCAGGGATATTTTTTCGACGGTATTGCCCGAAGGTCTTAATCTGAGATTTACCAGCAAATTATGCTCAGCAGCCAAGGCGAAGTGTGAGTATGAATCAGACCCTGAGGATAAGGAGGTAGTAATCATCAACGGGAAGATGATTCACGGTACTATAGACGAGAGTGCCATAGGGCCGTTTTCAGGTATAATCATTGACAAAATTTTCAGGAAATACGGGCCAGAAGAAACAGCAAAGTTCATTGACAGGATGACCAGGTTGTCTGTCGGATTTATTAGTGGAAGGGGCTTCTCAACGGGTATAAAAGACTACGATATCCCGGAGAATGCGGTTTCAAGAATAAAGGAAATATCAGATGAAGCCACTGTGAAGATAAACAGGCTGATAGATACATACAGGGAAGGAATGCTGCAACCTGCACCTGGAAGGTCAGTTGAAGAGACTCTTGAAATCGAGATCCTGAGCGTAACAGGTGGAGCCAGGGATGAGTCTGGAAAGGTCGCAAGTGCGTATCTGGGATTGAATAACCCCTCTGTCATAATGGCAAGATCCGGCGCCAGGGCTAAAATGCTAAATATTTCTGAGGTGGCAGGAATGGTGGGCCAGCAATCTGTCAGAGGTGGAAGACTAAACAGGGGATACTATGGAAGAACACTGCCACATTTCAAGGTAAATGACATTGGTGGAAAGGCCAGGGGTTTTGTGAAATCGTCTTACAAATCGGGGCTTGATCCTCTTGAGTATTTCTTTCACAGTATTGGTGGAAGGGAGGGTCTCGTGGACACGGCTGTAAGAACTTCAAGGAGCGGATACATGCAGAGAAGGCTAATCAATGCATTTGAAGATCTCAAGGTGGACGAAACAAGGAGTGTTCAGGACACAATAGGAACAGTCATCCAGTTCAAGTATGGAGAGGATGGTGTTGATCCAACAAGGAGCGAGAGAGGAGAGACTGTTGACCTGGACTACCTTATATTCGATGCAGAACAGGAGGTGCAGTGATGACATCCATATTGTGGAAAGATACAAAGAAAAACCTCAGGGATCTGATCAGGCATTCTCCTACTAGTTATGCTGTTGAAGCTGAGGTAGATCAGGCACCCACAGAGGGTTATGTAACTGTGGATCAGAAGGCTTTTACCTTTTATCTGAAAATTTCCGGCGTCGAAAAATATCAAGAGCAGGAAGACATATTCGTGAAGAAGAAGACCGGTCTCAAGAGCATCCTGAAAATCGAATCAGCCAGAGAAATCGATCCCGTATCACTGGGAGAGTTCAGAAAAGGGTCCAAGAGAATTAAGGAATTCGAGGATTTCATGCTCGCAGATAGGGTTCAGGCAAAAATGGAGGAAAAGTCCTCCTATTCCGAATCACTGAGTCCTGAGGTGAAAGCTGTACTTAGCGACGCTAAGGCAAAGGGTTTTGACATTCCGGTTTCTGTTGCAACGGAATTTGCATCTAAAAGAGAGGGAATGGAGAAAAAAGTATATGAGAGGGTCCTCGGAGAAATCAGCACAGATATTGTCAAGAAATCCATTGATCCATACGAGGCTGTAGGTATAATAGCAGCTCAGAGTATCGGGGAACCCGGAACACAGATGACCATGAGAACGTTTCACTTTGCCGGTGTCAGAGAAATGAACGTCACTCTAGGCCTCCCTCGCCTTATAGAAATAGTGGATGCTAGAAGGATTCCAAGCACGCCTTCGATGACCGTCTACCTGAACAATGATATCGAAGAATCAGAAGAGGCTGTGCTGAAAGTGGTGAAGGAACTTGAAAACACCACAATTATTGATGTTGCTGATATTGTAACAGATGTAGGGGAAATGCTGCTTACCATTAAGCCAGATCTGTCCAGGATGAAGGAACGCCTGGTTGTGCCTGACGATCTTCTTCAGGCACTTGAAAAAATGAAAGGAATCACAGTGATAAAATCCGAAAGTGGCGATAACATTGTGATCAAGCCACAGCAGGAATCCTTTAAGAAACTCTATCAAGTGCAGGAACAGCTGAAGGGCTTGACGATCAAGGGGATTACCGGAATAAAGAGAGCGATAGCAAGGATTCAGGGCGATGGAAAATGGATAATTTACACGCAGGGATCAAACCTGAAAGATGTCCTGCAGCTGGATGAGATTGACTCCACAAGAACATATACAAATGACATAATCGAGATTGCAAACGTTCTTGGAATAGAAGCTGGAAGGAATGCCATTTTCAGGGAATCCGCAAACACTCTTCAGGAACAGGGTCTTATAGTTGATCAGAGGCATCTCATGCTGGTATCAGACATGATGACGTTTTCTGGAACAGTCAGAGCAGTGGGCAGACAGGGTATTTCTGGACGGAAGAGCAGCGTTCTGGCCAGGGCGGCATTTGAAATAACCACCAAACACCTCCTGAGAGCTGGCCTGTTGGGGGAAGTTGACCCACTGACGGGCGTTGCAGAGAACATAATCGTGGGCCAGCCAATCACGCTGGGTACTGGGGCAATAAACCTCGTATACAAGGGAAATAAAAAATGAACTACTTTTCGCACTATTTTTGGACGTGCATATAATGAAGGAAATAACAATAGACAACAAGATAATGGGCTATATTGCTATTTTTGAAAGGCTGACCCATGTTGAACTTAAGGAATGTTTGGAGAATGACGAGATGGTACTGTTTATAGTTGGCGAAAAGAGGCTGGCAGACATATTCAACCGGAACAAGAATGTTGTATCTGAACTTAAGGAGAAGGTCAACAAACACATACTTATGGCCGAAACTTCCAGAGACCTTCTAATGTTTGTGAAGAACCTATTTTACAGGTACGGAGTAAAGGAAATTAACATAACATGGAAGGAGAACGTAACGGACATACTTGTTTCTGTGGAGAGTTCAGAGATAGGGAAGGCAATCGGCAAGGAAGGCAAAAATATAAAGCTGCTGAGAGACGCGGTGGGAAGGTTCTTTCCAATTCATTCCATAAATATCAAACAATAATGTAGCCAAATCAGCGAGCTTATAATTCTACTTCCACGACCTTTCTTCTCCTTTTTGCCCCGATTACAATCCGGACTGATGTCGGTGACACCCTATAAAATCCAGCAATCTGCCTGATAACGTCTATGTTGGCCTTGTTTCTTTCCATGGGTTCCTGAGTATAAATCTCCAGGCCTGACGCGCTTTGAGAAACCCTGGCCGGACCGCGATGCACTTTTACATTCACTTTCACATAATCCAGATGAGAATGGCGTCCGTAAAGTTATCGCCATCTGGTCTCAGGCATAAATAATTAAACCTAAACTACAATTATCATTCCATGGACCACAGGTCAGTCACTGCGGAAGATTACCTCAAAATTATAGATGAATTGACCTTATACAAGGGGTTTGCGACACTGAATGACATTTCAAAATTTCTTTCTGTAACCAGACAAAGCGTATATGATGAGATGAACATCCTGATCGAACAAAAGCTAGTTGAAAGAACCAATAAGGGCGAATACGTGCTTACACCAAGCGGGAAAAAGGAGGCAAATATTTTCCTCAGGAAACACAGGATTGCAGAAATACTGCTCAGCAGGTCTATTAATATGCCCTGGAACTTGCTCGACAGTGAAGCAATGGGCATTGAGCACGGAATTACAGAAAATATTGCAAAGCTGGTCTGCGACACTTACGGATGCAAAACGTGCCCTCATGGAAACCCTGTACCGGACGAAGATGGTAATGTTACTGATCCGGATGACCTTTTCTTCAGGGACCTTAGACCGCTTTCCAGGTTCAAGATCTCAAGAGTCATTTTTGAAAGCAGTGAAGTCCTCAACTTCCTTCATAAACATGACCTTCTCCCTGGTAGCACAATAGAGGTCGGGGAAGACGGAGAGGTACTGGTATCAGGAAGTGGTGGGAGGGCGTCTGTGCCGGAGTCGATATCTACTGCAGTAAAATACATAGAATTCTGACTGTTTGACTTTTTAAAGAACGCCTGATGAGCATAAGAGATAAGGTCACATCTTTAAGTATGACTTTGAGTTGTCAGGTTAGCCTTACGTGAAACAAAATGTACATTTCTCTGAGCCTGCAAATCGGGTTTCTATATAGCCACAACAGTTTTGATGGGCGTGAGTGAAACGATCTCATTTTCAAGGTTGAAGGAATACCTGAAATTTTTTGGGCCTGCATGGCTGGTCATGATTGCAGATATGGATGCAAGCAGTACAATAGGTGCAGCAGAGACAGGTGCGCTGTTCAAATATGGGCTTATCTGGTTCATGTTTCTGCTTATAATCCCACTTTATCTTGTTCAGGAGACATCCGGTCGTATAGGAACGGTGACGCGGAAGGGGCTAGGTGAAATCATAAGAGAGAATTACACCAGGAACACGACCCTGCTGATGACGATTCCAATGGCAATAACAGACATGGTCACGTACGCCGTTGAATATATCGGAATTGCAATTGGTCTCGACCTTCTCGGCATTCCGGGTATCGTTGCGCTCCCATTTGTCTATGTCGTGAACATTTTGATTGTTACCAGGAAGAAAGGGATGATGATAGAAAAGATACTTCTTGCAATAACGTTAGTCCTCATAGCCTCATTCGTGGCGGTTCTCTTCATAAGGGGGATTATGCCATACAGCCCGGTATATTTCTCCCCCAGGCCAAGTTTCCTGTTTATTCTGGCTGTCAATGTAGGAGCTGTAATAATGCCATTCATGCTCTTTTTTCAGACATCAGCTACAGCAGAGAAGGTGTCAAAGGTCAGGCTTGCAGGAAATTCCGGAGCCCCCGCAGATAGCACTCTTGAACATAGTGAACTAAAGTTCACGCGATCGGCGTTGCGTTCGATGCGCACAGAGACGCTTGTCGGTGCGGTGATCAGCGAGCTTCTCATGGTAATTGTGGAAATGACAATGAGCGGTGTTTCTGCCGATACCAATTTCGCATCTGCGAGGCAATTATCCACTGCACTGTCAGTGGTCGCTAACAGTTATTCTCCCTACCTCTTTGGGATCGGATTGATAGGATCTGCATTTCTCGCACTGGTGGTCATTTCTCTTGGGAGTGCATGGGGTCTTGGAGAAGCGCTTGGGTTCGGACGGAATGGAAAGAATCTGATCTATATATTTGAGAGCCTTCCTTCGCTTGCTGCTGCAATGATAATCCCCCAGTCCATGTTAATAAGCTCAACTCTGTACATCCTGGTGTTTTTTGTCTTCGTTCTTGCCGGTCCGGCAACCATAACGGGTCTTATTGCACGGAATAAGAGGATAATGGGGGAATACAGGAGCAGCAGGCCGAGAGAAATTGCTTTCTGGACCAGTATAGGCGTTGTTATCTTCTTCGGAATTCTGGCGATCGCATAACTGATCTGACTGGAAGAAGACCATTAAGTGCAAATTTGTTGGCACAGGTTTATATTCGTTCATTAAATGCAAGGTAACCAATATGCAACCAGACAGCCAATTTGATGAAAGTGATCAGCAGGTCAGGGTGATCCTGCCAAACAAGAGAAAGGGAGAAATGTTCGGGATAGTGGAAAAACTGTCCGGTGCATCAAGGCTGACTGTCATGTGCGAGGATGGCTTTACTAGGAACTCCAGAATCCCTGGAAAAATGAAGAAAAGGATGTGGATCCGCGAGCATGACCTCGTAATTGTCAAACCATGGGAATTCCAGAACGAGAGAGCTGACGTTGTGTACAGATATACACAGACACAGGCTAGTTACCTCAGTAGAAACAATTTGCTTCCTGATGTCATAAATATCTTTAAGTGAGTATGGTAGAAGAAAGATCAGCGCTGAAACAACTTATTGATTCCGGGGAGTTCCTCAACAGCTTCAACCTAGATAGAAAGACTTCAGGGCTCGTTTTCGATAAGAGAACGCTAAAATCAATTTATGAACTTAGCAGCAAAGAAGGCATAGACTATATCGATTTTCCCATATCTAGCGGCAAGGAGTCTGTGGTTTTCAAGGCTTACATTAGGAAGAAACCCGCAGTCCTGAAGGTTTACAAAATGTCCACTCTTAAGTTTTCCAACATCAGTATTTATATTGAGGGGGACCACAGGTTTTCCAAGGAGCGGCTAAGCCGTTCGAATATGGTTTTTATATGGGCTAAAAAAGAATATACGAATCTGGATGAACTGAGACGTGCAGGCATACCAGCTCCTAAACCAATCTCGTTTCACAAGAATCTGCTTCTGATGTCCTATATCGGCACAGGAAGGATTCCTGCCCCACCTCTACGAAATGCCTCTTTTGATGCTCGCGAAGTATACAACATCCTCAGAGAATACATGCGACTTCTTTATCAGAAAGCACACATTGTGCATGCAGATCTCAGCGAATACAATATACTGTACTATCGCAAAAAGCCATATTTTATTGACATGGGGCAGTCGGTGTCAACCTCACATCCATCAGCAGATTTTTTCCTCCAAAGAGACGTAAAGAATATAACTCATTATTTTATTAAGAAGGGTATAGATAGCACAGCCGATGAACTTGAATCTTATATAAGGGGCGAATTGTAAATTGGAAGCTGGAGTAGTGTTAGTTCCGAAAGAAAGACTGCCGATGATCATAGGAAGAGAGGGGATGACCAAGAGGAAGCTTGAAAAGCTTGGTAACGTGGCACTTAACATAGATTCAGCAGGTGGTTTAGTATCTGTCGAACAGAAAAACGATGCCCTGAAAGCAAACCTTACCCTTAGCGTCGTTCACGCCATATCACGGGGGTTCAACCCAGAAGTTGCATTTTCCATCTTCGACGATTATATGCAATTAATCGTGATCTCGCTAAGAGACTTTGCAAAACCAGGTTCCAGAAGGATTGAAGAGATCAGGGGGCGTATCATCGGAAGAGGTGGGAAGACTCGAAGGGTGATAGAGAGCCTAACTTCGACGCATATATCCGTGTACGGTGACACGGTTTCCATTATCGGTGATTACGTTTCAATTCAGTATTCAAGGGAGGCCATAAGCATGATCATTTCAGGAAAGAAGCATAGGTCAGTTTATCAGTATCTGGAAAAGAAAGCCAAGGAAATCAAATTCAAAAGGATCGAGGAGTCTTTTGGATAAAAGGAACGGCACATAATTTTTTTTCGCATTGTAATTCTTTCATTCAGGAATCTAGCAGGCAAGGATATAGGCTGAGGGGGTTAGCTAAGGGAATCCCCCATGCACTTACGGTCTGTAATGTCTGAGTTCTTCTGGAACGAATTTTGTGTCTAAAATTCACCTCATTCCCCGACCGCTATCCCTCATATAAATTATCAACAAGTCTTATATGATTTTTCAGCATCTCCCTTTGAAGCGGGGTAGGGTAGTTAGGAAATCCCGACGGGCTCATAACCCGTAGATCAATGGTTCAAATCCATTCCCCGCTATTTTTTTCTCAGGTTTTCAGTTATTTTATCAACCAGTTTTGTGAAGTCAGATTCCCCGAAAGGGGGATTCACCCCTATTCCAAGGGATTCAAGCTTTATCCTGGTTGTTCCCCCGATGGCATAAACCGGAAGAGTTTTCATTTCATAAGGCTTGATCAGATCGAACAATGTTTGTGCTTCCATGGGCGATGTGACAATGATCCCCATGAACCCTCTCTTCTGGATCACTTTCACAATTAAGCCTGCATTTTCTGCTCTTGTAACTTCATAGATATGAAAGTCCTTGGCAATAACCCCTGCTCTGTTCAGAACGTCAAGGAGGAGGGAATCGGCGTTCTTGCTTCTGATTAATGCGACCTTTCCAATGTCACCCGGAAAAGATAAGATGAATTCCGCAAGTCCAGCTGAATCTTTTTTCTCAGGATATATCGCGGTATATCCCATTCTTTCGAGAGCCATAGCTGTTTTCTCCCCTATGGCAAACATTTTCATGGACGAGTCACGTATCACGTGTGGATATTCGGCCAGGAATATTCTCACGCCGACTTCGCTGGTAAAGACCAGGGAATCTGGACTGAAACCAGTTATCTGTTTTTCTAAAGTGATGTCGTGTCCGTAACTCACGATTCTTGTCAGAGGGAAATTTCTGATTAAAATCCCGTTTCGTTCAAGAACGGATTTACTTTTCTCTGCGGGTCTAGTCGAGACTAAGAAATTCTTGATCATATCCCCTATCCAAGAGCGCCATATCCAAAATTCTTGGGGAGCTCATTTCTTATAGAATCAAGATAGGCGTCAAGATCAGCGTCGTTCATGATCACCCCGCTGAAATCCATATGATTGATCAGGTCCATGGAGTAAAAGCGCGAGACAACGTAGTTGTAACCAGAAACAGATTTACTCAGCACGCCAACTGGGGATGAGCATCCAAGGTTCAGACGCTGCATCACTGACCTCTCAATTTCCATATTTTTTCTTGTCTCCCCATGATCTATCTTCCTGAGTATTCCTTTTGTGTCCCCCTCAGTGGAAGATACCACGGCGATAATGCCCTGGTTGGGGGCAGGTAGAAAATCAGTCACGGGGAGGGGGAAATGTTTTTCAGTGATTCCCAGTCTTTTTATTGCGGCGGATGCAACAATTATTCCATCGTACTCCCCATCTTTATATTTTGCGATTCTTGTATCTATATTCCCACGGATGTTCTTTACGATAATATCGAATCGCTGCCCTCTCAATTCCGCAGTTCTCCGAAGGCTAGAGGTCCCAATTCTAGATCCATATGGTAGAGATTCAAGCGACTTGCCGGCTATCAGCACATCTCCAGGGTCCTCTCTGGGCAACACCGCGGAGATTTCCAGGCCCTCCTCCAGCTTTGAGGGGATATCCTTTGCACTGTGAACGGCACAGTCGACCTTTCCCTCCAGGACCAGTCTGTTTAATTCGCGGACAAAAACCCCAACCTCACCCAATCTGAAAATAGCGCTCTCGCGGCTTACGTCCCCCCTGGAAAGGTGTTCTACCACACTTGATTTATACCCCTTTTCAGCTAAAAACGACCTGACCAGTTCCGTCTGGATAAGGGCGAGCTTGCTGGGTCTTGTTCCCAATTTTATATCTTGCATGACTTCAAAGATTCCTCCATTTTTGCAATTGTTAATTCCACATCATTTTCACTATGCGCAAAACTCATAAAGTTGGTTTCAAAAGTACTTGGTGGCAAAAAAATACCTTTGCTTAACATCTGATCGAAGTATTTCTTGAATAGTCTAATATCCGCAGACATGACTTCACGATAATTCTCTGCACTTTTTATATTAAAGAATACCTGATACATGGAGCCTATGGAATTTATCGCACCGTTTATATTTAATGTTTGCATAATTGAACGCAGTCCTTCCACAAGCTTCGCCGTCATGCGAGAGAGATTCTGGTAACTGGATTTACGGAGTTGATCAAGCGTGGAATATCCAGATGTCATTGTGAAAGGATTGCCTGAGAACGTGCCTGACTGGTACACGGGTCCCTCAGGGGAGATCATGTCCATAATGTCTCCTCTTCCGCCGAAAGCTCCCACTGGCGCGCCACCTCCAATAATCTTTCCAAGTGTTGTGAGATCAGCTTCAACTCGAGCAATGTCCTGATAGGGAGAAAAACCAAAACGAAATCCTGTTATGATCTCGTCAAGGATCAGAAGAGCATCATTTTCTGTGGCCAGTTCTCTCAGTCCTTTCAAAAAACCATCAGCAGGCTTCACGACTCCGATGTTGCCCATGATAGGCTCCACGATCAGTGCGGCTATTTCTCCCCGGTTCTGCTTGAATGATCTCGATACAGAATCCAGATCGTTATAATCAGCAATCGCAACAGTCCTGGATACCTCGTCCGGTATACCTGGAGATGAGGGGACACCGAAGGTAAGGGCACCGCTTCCCGACTTAATGAGTGCATAGTCATGTGCGCCGTGAAAACAGCCCTCCATCTTAATTATCTTTTTTCTCTTCGTGTATGCGCGAGCAAGCCTAATTGCGTGCATCGTTGCTTCAGTACCAGAGTTTGTGAATCTTATCTTCCTAATGGTACGGGAAGCAGTCGTGATAGTTCTGGCGAGCCTTATCTCGTCCTCTGTGGGTGCTCCGAAGAGGTAACCATTTTCCACCCTCTTTTGTAGGGCCTGCACCACCTCCCTGTTCGCATGACCAAGAATCATGGCCCCGAAACCCAGTGAATAATCGACATATTTTCTGCCTTCCACATCCCAAAGGCTGGAGCCGCTGGCCCTGGTTATGAACACAGGGTTCGGCTTATAGTATCTGACCGGAGAATTTACACCGCCGGGAAATAACCGTGAAGATTGTCTGAATAATTCAGCAGAATCCATTGTTAGATATCATAACTGGTGATTTATCTTTTTGTAACCGGCTTGTAACTCATTTTACACTGTTAGAAGTTTGTGAACTTCAACCGTCAACTAAATCTTTACAGATCAAATATGGCAACGGTAATGCCGGAGTATATTTCTGTGGAAACTTCTATCGCAAGTTCGGTCATAAAGGACCTTAGGAAAAGAAGACTGATAAGAACAGACCTGAAGATTACCAGATCTGGAAATAATGTAATGATTCCTGTAAAGTCAGCACCTCCTGATTATGCAAAGGATATTATCACTGAAGGGGGGAGGTACAGAGAAGTCCCGAAATCACCCTATGGCCGGGTACTCGACCTTGTGTTAGGCGAAGGAATTCCGCGTGAAATGGTTCCGGATAAATGGATAAGGTACGGAGACTCAATTGCGTTGAGACTGAATGGGAATATGGATTCTCAGTATGCGATCGCTGGAGCATACGCGAAAGTATTAGGCGTTAAAACAGTCTACAGAATTGACGGGGGTATTAGAGGAGAGATCAGGGAACCGACGATGAAACTCATATACGGACCTGGTGGTGAGGTTCAGCACACTGAAAATGGAATCAAGTACGAGTTTGATCCTTCAAGGGTAATGTTTTCGCCAGGGAATGTAAATGAAAGGGTATCCATGAAGAATTTCCCCTCCAGGAAGCAGAGGGTGCTGGACATGTTTGCCGGGATAGGCTATTTCTCGCTTCCCGTAGCAAAGTACACAGACCCTGAGCTTGTCCAGTGCTGCGAAATCAATCCGATTTCTGCGAGATTTCTCAGGGGCAACTCCGAAATAAACAATGTTTCAGAAAAAATTAAGATTTCTGTGGGCGATGTGAGGCTACTCAAAAGTAACATACGTTACGGCCTGATAATCATGGGAAATTTTGAGTCCGCCAGCTTCATAGCTAAGGCACTAAGCATGGCGGGTGACCGATGCACAATAATTCTGCATCACCTAGTCTCAACAGACAGACTGATCACGTTCAGGCGCGAAATGAACAGACGCTTCCTGAGTTTCTCGTATGTTCCCAGTATAATAGATAGCCACATTGTCAAATCAGTGGGCCCAAACTATTACCACGTCAGTACGACTATTGAGGTAACCAGGATCATATGATCAGATATCTGTCACCTATTCAGTCTGGGAAATACCATTCTGGAGAATTGCTCTTATATGAATTCCGTAAAAAATTAATTGATTAAGTATTTATATGATAAAAGGATAGAACGCGAATAAATGTTCAGAAATAATTACAATAAGAAAAATTCGGTTAAAAATCGTAACAGGAATGGAAGCGCGGACTATTACGAGAAGAATAGGCCAAAGAGAGTAAAGAGGTTGGATATGAGAAAGACGGACGAGTTCAACTTCATGCTTGGGAAGATCGTCGAGGAACTTCCAGATAGCATTAGAGGTGCAATAAGGGGAAGCATTTATTCAATAGCTTCCAAAAAGGGCACCAAGGAAGCCAAAGATTTTATCTCAAAGAAACACCAAGAAGGCATTATTGGAGACAAAATGGAGCAGAAGCTCATTGATCTTGTTTTTGATTACAGCAAATTCAGGTAATCCGGTACATGGACAAACTTAGGGAAAAGGTTGAAAAATACATAAGAATGGAGGAAGAAGCTCTTTCTAAATTGCGGATTTCTTCCCCAAAAAATTCATTTGCTGGAGAAATGGGATCCAATTTTATGGAGATGATAATGAGCTATTTCTCAGACGCAAAACACTTTTACAGCGAGGGAAATTATATCGACGCCTTCGCCGCACTGAACTATTCCTACGGGTGGATCGACAGCGGGGTAAGGATCGGCATCTTTGATGGCGGTGAGGATAATCGTCTGTTTACATTGCTCAGGTAGAACAATTTCCGGTTCTCAGAAATGTTTAATAGGATTATTTAAATCAGCGGTACACACTGAATACTGATTTGACATATGTTTCGGGCCCAATACGAGCCAATGTTGTCGGATCGGCGTGAAGATGCTAAACTGGTAAAGGCTGATTGAATGAGTGCAACCGAAAAGACAAAACAGGAAAATTTCCTGTACATAGTACGAATTGCAAATCGTGACCTAGATGGAGAGAGGTCAGTATATCTGGCCCTTTCTGATCTCAAAGGAGTGGGACACAGACTTGCCGACATAATGATCAATGCTCTTGATTTGCCAAGGGATAAGCGCATTGGTGAACTCTCTGAAGAGCAGATAGAGAAACTGAGAGAATATGTTGAGGCAAAGGAATATGAGGGTATCCCGGAATGGGCTCTTAATCACAGGCGAGAGATAGTAACTGGGAAGAGCCTTAACCTTGTGTCAAACGAATTGGATATTCAGGTTCAGGACGATGTCAACGCGATGAAGAAAATGCGTTCATACAAGGGTGTAAGACACGAAAAAGGTCACAAGGTCAGGGGACAGAGAACTCGATCAAATGGCAGAAGGGGACTGGCTATTGGAGTAATAAAGAACAAGGAAGGCCAGCAGCAATAAGGTGAATATGAATGGGTGATCCTAAATTTCCGCATAAGAAATTCTCAAAGCCACGGCATCCGTGGGAAAAGACAAGAATAGACGAGGAGAAAGAGGTCGTCAAGAAGTATGGGCTCAAGAATAAGAGGGAGCTGTGGAGAACGCAGTCCATACTGGAATCTTTCAGGGCACAAGCCAGGTATCTTCAGGCAAAGATCAGATACAACGACGAGAGGGCTACAAACCAGTTCCGATTAATGATAAAGAGGCTAAGCAGATACAGTATCCTTGGAGACAACGCTTCACTGGACGACGTACTCTCACTGAATCTTGAAAGTATCCTTGAAAGGAGGTTTCAGACACTTGTTGCCAAGAAGAATCTTGCGAGAACCCCAAAGCAAGCCAGACAACTCATTACACATGGGCACGTCTTCCTAAATGGTAGAAGGGTTACTATTCCTGGTATACTGGTGGAAGGAACTGAGGAAGATTCGATACAATATTCTGCGGGATCGCCACTGCTTGATGAACTTCACCCCATAAGGCAAAGCATACTCGGGGTAAGCGGCACTGCCGAGGACGAGAAGGAACCTGAAGAAAAGATGACCGATGAAGATAATGCCGATGAAAAAGTCAATGAAAGTGAAGCCGAAGAAAAGGGTGATGCTCAGTGAATAAGACTGGAGTCGCCCATATATTTGCATCGCAAAACAACACCATAATCCTGGTTACGGATACTACCGGCGCTGAGACGCTTGCCAAGGCAACAGGCGGCATGGTAGTGAAGAATGACAGGGACGAATCAAGCCCATATGCTGCCATGAAGGCTGCTGATCTTGTTGCGGAAAAACTCAGAGAGAAAGAGATCACCGAACTGATAATCAGGGTAAGGGCGCCAGGAGGAAACAAGTCAAAGATTCCAGGCCCGGGGGCGCAATCTGCCATAAGAGCCCTGTCAAGAGCTGGGTTCAGGATCCTCAGAATTGAGGAAGTGACCCCTGTTCCCCATGATGGAACGAAGAAGAAGGGGGGAAAGAGGGGCAGGAGAGTCTGATTTTCATGCCGCTTAAAATAATTGAACTTACGGACAATTTTGCAAGATTCTCGATTACTGATATAACTCCATCGATTGCAAACTCACTAAGAAGGACGCTGATTAACGATATCCCGAAACTGGCCATAGAGAAAGTCACA
Source organism: Thermoplasmataceae archaeon (assembly GCA_038729425.1). Lineage (NCBI taxonomy): Archaea > Methanobacteriati > Thermoplasmatota > Thermoplasmata > Thermoplasmatales > Thermoplasmataceae > Thermoplasmataceae archaeon. Next base: position 246,889 of record JAVYSB010000002.1, read on the forward strand.
TTTCACCACGGGCAGATCAGGGACTCAGAAGGAAACGTGTATGACTCTTCGCTTCCGTTGTTCGATGAGATCGTAGCACACAGGCTTTCCATGGTTCCACTTATAACCGACCTAACAATGAATTTCAGAGATGAATGTACCTGCAATGGAAAGGGATGTTCCCTTTGCACGATGACATATTCTGTTAACAGAAACGGACCTGCGACTGTAATGTCTGGAGATATCCAGCCAATAGGAAATCCTGACCTCAAGCCTGCTGATCCGGATATACCAATAGTGAAACTCGGTAAGAACCAGGCCATGATTGTAAGCGCCGAGGCAATTCTTGGGAGGGGAAAGGATCACGCCAAGTGGCAGGTCACGTCTGGCGTATCTTACAAATACCACAGGGAATTCATAGTTAAGAAACCAGATTTTGACAGGTGGGAAGAGTTAAAGACTGCTTGCCCGGAATCTGTATTGAGAGAAACTGGCGATGAAATTGTTTTCACAGATGATTCGCCTTGCAGAAAGCTTTCAGAGTTATTCGAAACTGATGGCGTGAAAATAGTTGAGGATGATACTAGGTTTATATTCAAGTTTGAGACCGACGGATCGCTCAAGGCAATAGACGCCCTGAATTATGCACTGAAGAGGATACCGCAGAGACTCAATGTGCTTCTAAACAGCATGGCTGTGCCAGACTGAAAGATTCGTGACAAGCGGTACACATTCTGGGTTCTGAGTCGCTGAGGCACTCTTTATATATCTTTTTACGCTGATTGTGTCGCGAACATGGATAGAATTCTCGAGATATTTATTGATGCCGGTATTGAAATAATGGAGAAAATCGATAGCCTAAACTCATCTTCAGTCAAACAGGAAATAACGGGCATGGGCGCGGACGGAACGCCAACAAAGTATCTGGACAAGGTGAGCGAAGATATTGTTCTCAGCGCCATTTATGAAAATGATCTTCCATACAATATTGTTAGTGAGGAAGTTGGGTTTATCGACCGTCACTACGAAAATAACCTTGTTATTGATCCACTTGATGGTACTTTCAACGCTGAAGCTGGCATCCCGTTTTATTCCCTCTCCGTGGCAGGCACTGGAAGTACAATAAGCGATAACAAGATTGCCTTTGTGATGGATCTGGCGAATGGCGATTACTTTCACTCGATACCTGGAACTGGAGCATTTCATGGCAGGAAGAAAATAATGACTTCAACCGATTCAAGAGGTTATTTTTCTCTCAGTGCAGATTATGCCTCCGATACAATAACTGAAAAACTATTGAGACGTGCCAAAAAAATCCGAACGCTCGGATGTGCTTCCCTTGAGTTGGCTACACTTGCGTCAGGTGGGCTGGATATGGTTGCTTACATTGGAAGGAACAACTTTATAAGGAACATAGACGTTGCAGCCGGTATTGCCATAGTCCGTGAGGCTGGCGGTGTAGTCGTCGATCGAGATGGAAATCAGTTCGACATGGGGCTTGATGTGTCGAAAAGGAAAAACATCCTGGCTTTTTCCAGTGAGAAATCAAAGGGTGAGATATTATGAAGGTTGCGTTCATAATCAGGCGTGACTGCACCAGATGCGCGAAAATTGTTGGCAGAATAATAGAACTGTTCCCACCAGATTGGGAGGCCGAATTTGATAAGGATACAGCCGACCTTGTCGGCAAAGAGGGTAAAGACATAGGGGAAATAAATGCTGATATCATAATTACAATTGGAGGTGACGGAACAGCCCTCAGAGCACTCCAGATGGCCAGGGGGCCCATTCTCGGTATAAACATGGGTGGCCTCGGTTTTCTCACCGAGATTGAAATAGGGGAAATAGAAAAGTCAATTTACCAACTTATAAGGGGTCAGTACCAGATCAAGGAGAGCCTGAAGCTAGACGTGAGAGTAAACGGTATAAGGCAGATTGATTGCACAAACGAAGCTGTAATTTATACAGGTAAAATCGCCAAATTGAGGAAATTCAATGTTTATGTTGGCGATAATTTTATTGAGGGAACCGGCGCCGATGGGGTTATTATTGCCACGCCAATGGGTTCGACCTCTTACTCATTCAGTGCGGGGGGCCCAATACTTCTTCCAGATCTCAAGGCCATGGTCATCTCGTATCTCGCCCCGTTCGGTTCCAGGACACGGCCGCTGATCGTGCCGGCCGGGGAGACGATCAAAGTAAAACAGATAGGAAAGGAGCAGGACGGGATCCTTATTCTTGATGGGCAGTCACATGTCCCGCTCAATCCCGGTGATACTGTGGAAGTGGCTGTGTCTGACGAAAAGGCAAGATTCATTTCGCTGAAGGGCACGTTTTACGAGAAACTCAGGGAGAAATTGATAAAACTTGTGGTCAATTAGACGTAGGGTACTTAGAATGATAATGGAAGCATCAAGGGATTCTATGCCCAAGGAATTTGGCGCATATCTCAGAGCGGAAAAAAACGTCATTTATGAGATAGCAATTCTTCCGGGAACCATTCAGGGAGACAAGCACACGATTTTTCAGACATACAATAAACCAATAGATTTCTCAATTGTTGGGAGCGTTCACTCTCATCCTTCCGGAGTTACGCTGCCATCCGATGCCGACATACATATGTTTCAGAACAGTGGCCCCATCCACCTCATAGTTGGCTACCCCTTCCGATTGAGCGATTATTCCGCCTACAATCAGGATGGTAGGAAGACGGAGATTAAAATTATATGAGGTGCACGATCAGCCGGGTTGTGTGCCTTCACTGTTTCAGGTTCCTGCTAAACAGATCATGGTCTTCTTTCTCATATTCGTCATAACCGATGATATTGTAATATTCTTTGCGGGTCATCAGTTTGTCCAGAAAGCTTGTCTGTGTTCCGAGTTTGATGAGGTCAGTATAGACTTCCAGTGCGTTCTTGAGAAATGCCCTGAAAACTGTCAGTGGAAAGATCACCATTCTGTAGCCTGCTTCCTTTAGCTCTTTCACAGACAGTAGTGGGCTCTTCCCAAATTCTGTCATGTTGGCCATCAGTGGACCGTTCACCCTTTTGGCAAACTCAATGAACTCATCTTTTCCTTCTAAGGCTTCTGTAAAGACCGCGTCTGCTCCGGCCTCGAAATAATTGTTTGCTCTAGCTATGGCATCTTCCAGTCCGTTTACAGATCTGGAGTCTGTCCTGGCAATGATCATGAAATCTGGGTCATTCCTAGCTTCCACGGCCGCTCTTATCTTCGAGATCATTTCTCTGGTATCTATGATCCTCTTTCCGTTCAGATGTCCGCATTTCTTTGGCAGAACCTGATCCTCCATATGAACTGCCGAAACACCTGCACGCTCCATCTCCCTTACTGTTCTTGTAACGTTGATAGTCTCTCCAAATCCCGTATCTATATCTGCGATCAGGGGCGATCTGGTGACGTTTACGATTTTCCCGGCTTCAGCCGCAACCTCGGTGAGCGTTGTCACTGAAAGATCAGGAAAGCCCATGGCTCCAGCGACGCCTGAACCAGAAAGGTAAGTGGATTTGAAGCCGGCCTTCTCAGCTATCATGGCCGAGATCCCGTTGAATACTCCGGCTGAGAAGACAAAACCATCATTGACCTGTCTTCTGAGTTCTGAAGGGCCAAGATTACGATTGTCTCTCATTACGGACGTTCTTAATCACCTCCATGAGTTCTACCGCGTCACTTCTGTCAAAACGTTTTGCCAGGTCCACGACCTCATTCGCGCTCCTCTCGCTCATAACCTTCATTCCCTTGGCAAGGACATCATCCCATGTATAGGGTTTCCGGTGGTGTCCTTTGGGAACGTCAAGTTCCTCAGCGATCGTTTGCTTGTCAGTTTCCACTGTAATCTTGACTGGTAGGAATTCTGGATACATTCTGTTGAACCGTTCCGTCACCGTATAACTGGATTTATCAATCAGGGAAAGTATCTTTGGGTCGTTCAGAAAGTGCTGCTTATAAGAGTCGGGTGTCGGATCTCCGTAAACAAGTGAATAGGCTACCAGATATGGCATACTGTGGTCTGCGGTCTCCTTTGTCTGCGGTCTAAGTTTTTCAGGATCCTTGATAATGATCTTGTTAGCTACTTCAAACGTTTCCACGGATATTTTCCTGATACCGCCCGTAAGTTTACCACGAATCTTCAGTGCGGCTTCAACGGCACTCATGGCATGGTATTCAACGGGGTAGTTCTTAATCATGGTCCTCATGACTCTTCTCTTCCCGATCGAGAGAACCAGTGGGCCGGAAACCTGTTTTATAAATGCCATTTCCCCGTTGAATATCGGTGATGGTCCCGTAAATCCATTCAGAGCAAGACAAGCAGCGAACACAGTGTTCCTTGATGCATTGGCCGCAGTGGTGCCTTTCCACATGCTGAGTTCTCCGGCTCTAGTCTGCCTCATGCTTATGTTATTGTTTATGCCTAGATTCAGGAGATTCTCAAAGTGTGATTCATCCATGTCGAGCAGGTTTCCAATTCCTGCGGCGGATGAAATGGATATATATGTGACGTGGTCCCATCCCCTGTCCCTTATAGAAACAGCATCTGACAGAGATCCTACCACCTCATAGGCGACATCTATAGCCTTTATAATGTCGCTTCCTGACGATTCAAAGGGCTCTGCCATAGCCAGGATTGGAGGGATGTTATCAGAAGGATGGAGAGCCTCCTTAGACAGATATGTGTCACTGTAATCCAGGTACCTGGTCATGGACCCGTTCAGGAAGGTAGCTATGTCAACAGATGCTTTTTCCCCCGTGAAGAATATAGTGGAATTGTATTTTCCTTTGGAGGGGAGAAGCGCCTTTCTCTCCAGCATCACAGGTTCAGAATTCGAGGCAGCATATGCTACAAACAGTGAGTCTGCGATTCTCTTCTTGATCTCATCCGCTCTCTGCGTGTCAATTCCCTCGCTTTTTACCTCTGCAGAATAATTAAAAATGTCACCAACTACTGGGTCCATAAATATGGATATGCAGTCCTTATAAATAAAAATCAGTGAGGTTTCAACAGCGTTCAGGATGGAAATACGTTGCTTTAAGGAAAATGTGACACGAAGTTGTAAAAATTTACATGATAATTTCTGATAAACGATGCGCAAAAAGCAAAATACCCAAATCGGCCAGCGTTTCACTTCTTGGTTGCCTGCCTGGTTTTATCCGATAAAAGAAGTTCCGCAATAAGGAGTATGATGGCAGCTGCCAGCGAAGTAACGGCTGCGTATATGTATGAACCAATCACGCTTATGACAAAGATTACTCCCATAACCAAGTTTGAAACGAAGAGTCCTATGGCCCTGCTTGAGCTGAGCCATCCCATTCCGGATGACATTTTCTTAGCCTTGGTTACAGCAGCTATCATCACCGGTTCGAATGTTTCTACCGATCCCGTTGCAAAACCAAGACCAGCCGCCCCAATATAGTAAAGGTAAATTCCTCCCTGAAAGGCGTACGAAAGGCCTATGATCAGCGAGGAAACTGCGGCAAGCAAGTACCCTAGTGACCAAAGCGTTCTTAGCGGTTTCTTTCCCCTCAATGTTCCAAGCAAGAACCCGGAAAATGCCGATACGCTGAGGTATACGCCGAATGTAAGTATTCCGAAAACATAACTTCCAGTTGCAGCTGAAACCGTTATGACTGGAAAACCCATGGCGTAATAACTGAAGCCAAACAGGGTAGCCGAAACGATTATTGCCCTGAATATAAAATTATTTTTCTGGATGGCGGGGTCATCTTCATCTTGAGCATTCATCGTCTCGGACCTGATTTTTTCTGCTGTGTAATCTTTGTGTTCGTCGGTTCCCGCCATTGCCAGGCATACACTCGAAACAAGTATCGGAACACTGGTTATCAGGATAATTTCCTTCAGAGACACGCCAACAAGGATAAGTACGACAGAGTAAGAGACGGCAATAATTCCACCTCCTATGTCAAGGGCATGAAGGAATCCAAAAATGTTCGATCTGTACGCCGGATCAGATATTTCAACCATCCATGCCCTCCTGGCCGGAGTTCTGAAATATCGTGCCCACCAACCGAATATGAAAAGTGCACCGAGAATATAGATGTTACTGAAAAGGACGCTTATGGACATCAGCGGAATCAGAAGGTTTCCAATCAATGAAATGCCTTTCTTACCATATTTTTCTCCAAGTATTCCTCCGATAAGAGAGAATCCGGAACCAGCTCCGAAACTGATCGCCAGTAGTAAACCGTAGATGTAGGCTGGCTGATGCATCTGTACTACCAGCAAGATGGCGAAAACCGCCGTCACAGCCTGATAGCCAGCATCCGCAAAAAAAGCTGAGAAAGATAACAGTGCAACGTTTCTGCTCAGGTACCTTCTACGATCTTCTGGCATGACTGTGTCCGAACAGCTTATCATAACGGTGTTGAATAATATTTTGCCAATACCTGCTCTCTTCGCCGGGTATTCCTGATTTCTATTCCGGGATTAATATGTATAAATGAATTCTCCCTTATCATCAGGAAAACTGGAGGAAATTCATGAAAGAAAATATTTGCTTCCCTGGCTTTATAATTAAGATATGGGGCATTTAAATAACATACGAAATACGGGCTTATTTAATACGATCTAGATCCGGAAAGGACGCAAGAAAAAATAAATGCGAGCATAATGTGATGATCACGAGCTTAGTATTTTTCGTAGCCTTTGCCAGGTGTCATTAATTATCTTGGGGGATTACAACAGGTCATTATCAGCAACAACGTCATCCAAGTATCTGATTTCGAGATTTGCTGCAATTTTAAATGCAAGTTCATCACCGGGATCGTGATGATCTAGGGCATTAAATAACCCGATAAAGTCTTCGACCATGCTCCTCTGTTTGGTCGACCCATAATATGCTAACAGCGGCCTGTAGATATCCTTTGCTGTTTTGCGATATCTGTTTCCTATTTCATAGCGTCCAATTAGGAAAGGAAGCAGTGAAGCTACCGAAGAACTGATGGGAAACTGGCTGCATGTCTTGTACAGGAAGGAGTAATAGGAGAGAGTTGACAGCAGCGGTTGGTTTATCAGATCGGGGCCGGAATTGTTGATCTCACCAAGGCTGTTCATGAGCTGGTGGCTGAACATGTATTCTTCATACGTGATCTGTGAAAGCGAGAGCAGGGATTGAGAGTCGTCGGCATCGGGCATTCTAGCAGAAAGAACTGCCACATTTCCAGAAATCTCCTTCAGCAAAAGCCTGTTCTGAGAAAGGAAGAAAATAAACCTCTCAGTAGGTAAGGAGCCACTTTCCATAGAAAGGGTGAGCTTCCCGTCGACGATCCTATCCATTACATTCCCGTTCTTTGCCACCATCTTATTAAAGGTATCAAGCATAAACAGTATGGATATTCAGACACACTATTAATTTTGGCGATCTCGATCAAATGTATTATCCCTATAAATTAGTCTTCCGATACCTCCAGTAAAATAGGAAGTCGTAGAATATCTTGACTCCCCCTGCAGAAATAAAAAGGAGGGGAGGATAAAGTTCAAAAAAAGCCCCGCCTATGGCTGGTCCAGGGATCTGGAAGAAGTTCCTTACCATCACGAACCTGGAATTTGCCTTGACCCTCTGATCATGAGGGATCAGAGTGTTTACGAAACTGTCTCTCGCCGGGACGTCCATCTGGCTTGTAGTCTGCCTGAGATACAGGAGGGCTTCAGAAATTACGAGGGAATGAAGGATGGGTATCAAAATAAGAAATACGTTGCTCACTATGTGAGTATACACCATAGTCCTGACAAGGCCCATCCTGTTAGATATCGCTGATGAAATGATGATGGAAAGCGCAGTAACGATGTTAACAATCACAAATATCAATCCCACCTGGGCAAGCGAAACTCCGTAAACGATCTTGAACCATAGGGAGATCATTGACGTTATAACCAGCCCTCCTCCCAGAGAGTCTAGTGAGAACAGGAAGGAGAGCATGGGAACATCAGGGTTTTTTGCCTCACTCTTGATGGGGGCAATTCGGTCTTTATGCCTGAAAGTGATGGTTGAGGTGCTGTAGGTTATAAACTGAACGAAGGAAAGGACGAAACAGATCTCGTAAAAGAATTCAATATTCCCATGATAAAGGAGGAAAATCACGCCTGACGCCACGGCTGCAGAAGCATACGATCCGAAGTTGTAAATCGCGAATGCTACGTTCTTGCTCCTCCTCTCCTGCTCCACTATGCTTATGGAGTACTGTTCAATCGCCTGGTTGTTTGTGAAGTCCTTTCCTGACAGGGGTATACCTCCTATAATAATTGAGAGAATGTAGAAAGGGAGCGTTCGCAAGGTGATTAATAAGAGAAGAGATAACGTCAGAAGTGCACTTAGCAGGATAAGTTTTAATCTGTCACCTATGATTAGCCTTGAAAAGCCGTAAACAAAGAACGTCGAGACAACCCCGCTCATCATTATTATCAAAGCGATATAGACAGCCGGGACTTCAAAGCCAGAAAGATAGTACGGGGCCGTTATGGCAAGAATGGAGAAGATGAACGTTCTCGCTGTCCTATTGATGGAAATCAACTTGGTGGATGCCTGCATTTCACTTCCTTATCGGTACAGTAGTAAAAAAAAGTGTGGGAGATAGAAACACCCTAGTTTGGGTTCTATATACTTTTATTAATTCATTACAGATACAAATCACAGAATCAGATATGAATATAACTTACCGGAGCGGAAGAATAACCGTCTCGCAAGGCAGCGGTGGGGAACCAGGCGCTTCTTTTCCCGCTTACACCTATTCCGAACTGAAAGCCAGATACCCTGAAGCCGAAGATATGGTTTTCCAGGATCAAAAGCCAGTAAATCTTAAGATGAAAGGCACGCTGAGGCCATATCAGGTTGAATCTATTGATCAGTGGGAAAAAAACGGCTGCAGAGGAATAATAGTCCTTCCAACTGCAGCCGGAAAGACACATATAGGCATGGAAGCTATAGCGAGGCTTTCCTGCAGCACTATCATCATAGCACCAACAATAGAGCTGATTACGCAATGGAGGTTGAAACTCTCTGAGACATTCGAGACCGAAATAGGGCAGATAGGTGGAGGGATTCGGGAAATAAGGGATATTTCTGTATGTACCTATGATTCTGCATTCCTAATGGCAGATATGCTTGGGAATCGATTCAAGTTCCTGCTTATTGACGAGGTCCATCATCTTGCTTCGGAGCAGTTCCGGCAGATAGCCGTCAAATTCGCGTCACCGTTCAGGATGGGTCTTACAGCGACATATGAGAGGACGGACAAGCTCCATGAAACGCTAGAGGATGTCATGGGAGGAAAAATCTTCGAGATGGGCTACAAGGAACTGAGCGAATATATAGCTGATTACAAAATCATCAGGCTTCCTGTGGAGCTTACCCCGGAAGAAACAGATGAATATGAACGAAACAGGGACATTTTCACGAACTATCTGAGGAGCCACAGTGTCAAGCTTGGTGGACCTTGGGATTTTGAGAAGTTTATCATGAGATCTTGGTCAAGGGAAGGGCGTGAGGCACTTAATGCCTGGAGGCGTGCAAGGGAAATAGCTTTCAATTCAAGAGTAAAGATCGATGCGGTGAGGTACGTCCTGCGCAGGCATCCCGGGGAAAAAATAATCGTGTTTTCCGAGGACACAAACACGGCTTACATGATATCCAGGGAGTTTCTTGTTCCAGCACTCACTTATCTGACTCCTATCGGTGAGAGGAAGCATTACCTTGAAATGTTCAAAAATGGAGATGTATACACCATCGCGGCTTCTAGGATCCTGGACGAGGGAGTTGACGTACCGGACGCTTCCGTGGCTATCGTTCTCAGCGGTTCCGGGAGCACAAGGCAGTTCCGGCAGAGGCTTGGACGGATACTCCGGCCAGGAGACTCGAAGAAGAGCACCATGTACGAGGTAGTGACAAGTGGCACTTCCGAATTTGGGACTTCAAAAAGGAGGCGCAAAGGTGTTCCCGAACGAATTGATGCAGATTAGACGCACGAAAGATGGCCGAGTTTTCCCAGTTTTCCTGAAGGATGAGGAGATCCGTTATTGCACAGATATCAACAGCATCTTTAGATCCAGTAAAGGGAGGACGAGAGGTGAAATAGAAAGGGAGATTCGGGAACTGGAACTGAGGTCTGAGAAGCATAAAATCGTCAGGGCACTTGGAGTTATTATGACCAGGAGAACCGTTTTCGTTCCACCGACACATGTGCCTGCTTCCGAGATTCGCGACTTTCTTTTCAAGCGTGCAAGGTTTGCCGTATTCCGAGAGGAAGAAAAAGATGTCATTCTTCAGGCAGCTTCAGATGAATTTCACATAACGAAGGAAGAAGTGGTATTGGGAATGTACGGAGATAAGGAATCGGAGCAGGTAATCGAATCCTCGGCAGTGATGGATGATCACGATCTGGCCAGGGAATTCAACATGGAGATGCTTGAGACCCTGCTGTCCAGGTCCATCAGCCTTAAAGTCACCGGTGAAATTGACTGGCAAGGGATTTCAACCGTAGCAAGATTAAAGGGAATCGAAGCCAGGATTAAGACAGATGCCGGTCTACCGGTGGAAATTCAGATCTTTCCGCCTTCAAATGGGAGAGGGAGAGGTAGCGGTGGGATGTCGGCATTTCTCGAGCTTGTGAGAACAGTCATGATTTCAGTGAACTGGGCAATAGAAGCGCAGGTCCTCATTGAAAACAAAACCTGGGGCAGGAAGGACGTTCTCTGGCTTCACCTGGGAACAGAATCCTTGTATTACCTTCCAAAAAAAATCGAGGTCAGCACAATTGATATCCCACCATGGGTAAGATTTTCACGCGAGATCTTGAAAATTGGAGAAAACACATATTTTCCGTCATTTGAAATAAAACTAGCTGACAGGAAATACTTTGTATTCATATCCGGACCAAAATATATTGAGGACGACTTAAAAATGTCTCTTGAACTTGAGAAAGCCGGGATAAATTTTGTCGTAGCTGTCATCAATCACAAAACAAGGGAAGCGAGAAACCACTGGCTATTCTACAGCGGTGCGCTAAACTGGGACGCTTTGAGGGATTCCCTGGCGGATTCAAAGACAGCTCTGAGGCATAGAGATGATCAGAACAGGACAAAAAAGATGGAAAATGAGTTGGACAAGGATCTGATTAACGAGGTTAAGATGAACATTGAAAAGCTTTACCCGGATTCAGACAGGATCGTTGACTATATAGAATCGAAAGGGCTCATCGCAAACAGGGTTCTCACTGCGTTAGGATACAAGGTTAGGTGGAATGGCCTTCAGATGGTTGTCAAGCGATAAACCCTTTGGGAAATAGGATGCTAGATCACAATATGAATTTCCAATTAGCTCCCAAAGCATCCTATACAGGTGCCGGTTCCTATAAAGGTTTAATAGCTGCAATACATGCTATTATGCGTGGGAGAGAAGATCCAGAACACAGGAGACTCCAGACGAATTAAGGTTTTCATATCAAATTCATACCTGGACCGGTCTATCGCGATGAAAGTTAGGAACAGGCTCGGTGAATACGGCATAAACGTTTATATCGCGCATAACGAACGCGATGTTTCACCCCTCATTCAGGAAAAGGTATTGGAAAATATCTCAAATTCCACAGTGTTCGTACCCCTGCTTACGAAGAATTTTTTTTCATCTGAATGGACAATGCAGGAATCTGGTGCAGCCATTGCTCTGCAGAAGGGTGTGATTTCTGTTTCCATAGATGCAGATCCTGTTGGATTTCTGTCCAGGTTTGACAGCGTAAAGACGAAGAGGGAAGCTGACGGCTCCGTTTCCGGTGAGGATCTGTCCAACGCCCTTCTCAAGGCGATGTTCAAGAGGAACATGATCGGGGCGTCAGAGGTAATTGATGGTCTCGTTAATGCCATGAGCCTTACTGAAGCAAACTACGCAGCTCAATTTCTTAAGGAAATCGATGATGCGGGAGGAATAGATGCAGACAGTGCGGCCAGGTTATTTGTGGGCGCCTTGGACAACCTTATGATAAAGGGCAGTTTTAAAGCTTCAAAAATTCTATCTGACATTCTCTTGAAATATAAAGATAGCTTGCCCAAGGAAACTGTTGAACTTCTCAGCCAGAAGAAGATTTTTTGACGATCCAACCAGTCGTCTGGTGAATATGTATCCGGTCACCTGAAGGAAAAGTTAAATAGTTCGATTGCAAATATATAACCGGTCATAATGAGCAAAAGAAGACTTGGCAAAGATGACCTGGAAGAAACAGCCAGCTACGACGAACTCGAAAGGACAATTTTTGGGGACGAAAACAAGCAAAGAAGGAATTATTCAGGGAACAATTCTCGTTCGATCTCTCGGAAATAGGGTTGCCTCCCTGATATTCTGAAGATTGCATAATATCATGGTGAGTCTCTCTAGACCGAGACCGAATCCAGCGTGCGGTGGCATTCCATACTTGAATGCCTTGATGTAGAAGTCGAAGTCGTCAGGACTAAGCCCTTTACTTAGAAATCTCTTTGTCAGGAGGTCGGGGTCATGTACCCTCTGGGCTCCTGAGGTAATCTCTTTTTCGTTGTATTGAAGATCAAATGAATTTGACACTTCAGGGTCATCAGGAGAAGGCATGGTATAGAACGCCCTCAGCGAAGATGGCCACTCAGTGATAAAGTAAAATCCTGGAAATTGCGATCCTATCTCTTTCAATTGATCAGGGGAGAAATCGTCGCCGAATCTGACAACAATATCTCTTTTTCCAAGGAATTCAATGCACTCCCGGTATGTAACCCTGGGAAACGGTAAGTTAGGTATTTCGAGCCTGATGCCAGTTCTCTCTATTTCCGGTCCAAGTTCATTGATAGCTGTCTCTATCCCCTCTTTCACGGCATTTTCAAGCATAAACATGGCATCATTATGGTCCGCGAAGCTCATTTCTATGTCCACGGATGTGAATTCATTGAGATGTCTGACTGTGTTGTGTTCTTCAGCTCTGAACGCGGGACCAACTTCGAACACCCTATCGAACCCAGCAGACATCATGATTTCCTTGTACAGTTGCGGCGACTGGTTAAGAAATGCTTCCCTCTCAAAATATTTTACAGGGAAAAGATCAGCACCACCCTCTGTGGCCGCTGCGACGATCTTTGGGGAATGGATCTCCACAAAATTCATTCTATGGAAGAATTCCCTGATACCCCACAGCATCCTGCTCTCTATGGCAAAAATGATAGAGTTTTCTGGCTTTCTGAGGTCTAGGAAGCGATTGTTGAGCCTGGTTTCGAAATCAGCTGAGACAGGATCGTTTATGCCAAGCGGAAGGGGTTTTTCAGATCTGTTGAGAACGGAGACTTCATTCGCGATTATCTCAACGTTGCTCGTGCTCTTGCCTTTCTCTGGCATAGTGCCCGTTACACACACTACGGATTCCCGATCTATTTCCCTGATCTCAGCGTAATTTGCCAGCATGTCAGGTTTAAGTGTTACCTGAAGTGTACCTGTATTATCTCGGAGAATCATGAATGAAATATTCTTGAGGCTCCTTATTTCCTGTACCCAGCCACAGACTCTAAGCTGCGATCCGGCAGGTTTCTCTGACACTTTACCGACATAGGTCCTTTCCATGGTTGGGTCAGGTCATTAAATTATATAAAAATAGGTTATAGCAACAAGTTTCTTCATATCCGTAATAAACAAACTAATCCGTGATACTGGCATCTGGGATCACGCAGGTAGTGATGTATTATTCCGTATTCAGCAAGCGATGGATAATTAAAAATTATTTTGTTGAAGGAAAAATTTATAGGTTGATATAATAAATATCAATCCTTATAACCATATTCTGAATATCTTTGTATATGAGGAACCCGGGGTTGGTACTCGCCTTCTTTGTATTTTTCTTGCTGGCAATCCTTATTTTGCCCGCACATCTGGCATCACAGCCGCAGGTATCCTCCAAGAATGTCATGGTGATAAACCTCGATGAAGAAATTGATCCGGGATCCGGATCGATGATAACAAATGCCCTCAGTGTTTCTAACACAGCGAATACTGCCGCAGTAATAATCAGCATGAATACGCCCGGCGGCATACTTAACAACATGATACAGATGGTTGATGCAATCAATGCAACCGAAGCAAGGGGAATCCCGGTATACACCTACATCGTACCGGATGGTATGGGAGCTTCAGCTGGATCATATGTAGCTATGGCATCAGACAAAATATACATGGGTCCCGGGTCATTTATAGGGCCATCTACCCCAATAGTAGTTGGTGGCACGGCCCTCGAGCAGAATCACACCGAGGCGGCAATGCTTTCTCTTATGCAGTCAATGGCTACCGCTCATGGCAGGAATGCAACAGCAGCTGGCATAATGGTCACATACAACTATGCATATAATTACTCGAGCGCATTCGCTGTGCACTTGGTTGACGGACAGGCAACAAACTTTACAAACTTTATAGATGACTTGGGACTTTCGTCTTACCCGCAAACAGTTGTGAACCCGACTGTATATGATAATTTTCTGAGTTTCTTGAGCAACACTTACGTTGATGGAATTCTTATTCTAATAGGCGTAATTGCAATTCTTCTTGATCTTTATCATGGAACGGCAATACTTTCTGTCGTTGGAATCGCAATGATTGCTCTCGGACTCATAGGGGCGGAAATAGTTGGGGCTTCGCTGGTTGGTCTTATTTTCCTCCTTCTTGGAGGGGTACTCATAATACTGGAATTCAAAACGGGTCATGGAATTGCCCTCATATCGGGAGTTATAGTTGGCATGCTGGGGATATTCCTTCTCGCATCGCCCTATCTGGCAGCGAATCAGTATGGATATTCACCGAGCCCGGTCAACAATGCCAGCATCATCGCAGCTTTAATAATCGTTTTTCTTTCTTTTGTCCTGGCCATATACCTGAGAAGGCTTGTTGTTTCTCTCAAATCAAGGAGAATAACCGGAAGCGAGAGCCTTATTGGAACAGTAGGAGTCGTGAAGGATAGGATGTCCCCGAAGGGTACAGTATCCATTGATGGCGTAATGTGGCGGGCTGAAAGCAACGGTGGCGAGGAAATTCAGAAGGGAGAGGAAGTCAGGATCGTGCGGAGAGAAGGCCTCAAGGTTTTTGTCGAACGAGTCAAAAAGCAATAAAAACCAAATTTATAAATATAGACCCGATTGCAGCGAGTGCCAAAATCCATATTGGGATTTGATGTTGGAGGAACAAAGATATCTGCTGTTGCTGGCAACGATTCTGGGGAAATAATAGCAAACCTGAGAAGGCCAACCATAAAGCATCTCGGAAAAAAGAGGCTGGTCCAGCAACTCGTTGAAATGGGAAATGAGGTAATGGAGAAAGCCGGTTTCGATGTCGTTGACAGTATAGGAATCCTTTTTGCTGGTCTGGTGGATCAGAAAAATGGTGTCGTGATATCTTCGCCGAATATTCCAGGTCTAAATAATTTCAACTTAGCCTCGGAAATAAAGTCACATTTCGGAGCGCCTGTCACCCTCGAAAATGATGCAACAGGTGCCGCCATAGCCGAGCGTCTTTTTGGTTCCGGGACGGATGTTGAAAACTTTGTCTATGTCACGCTCAGCACAGGCATTGGTGGAGGGATCTTCATTAACGGCAAGCTATACCGCGGATCGCATGGCCTTGCGGGTGAACTTGGGCACATGGTAATAATGTCCAATGGCCCAACCTGCGGTTGCGGAAGGAAAGGATGTCTTGAGGCCATAGCTGGAGGGAAGGGCATTGCCAGGAGGGTGTCGGAGAATATTAGCGCTGTCCGTGAATCTCAGTTGTTCTCCACGATGAGGCCCAATGATATTGATGCCCAGGCCGTTTTCGAAGCTAAGAAGCACAGCGATATGTTTGCCCAGCTCATCATTGAGGAAACAGTTTATTATCTTGCCGTAGGCATAGTCAACATTGTGAACATACTTGACCCGGAATTAATAATTATTGGCGGGGGTATTTCACGTGCCGGCAACGACCTTTTCCACCCGCTGAGGCTTGCGGTGAAGGAGGAAATGAGGTCGCTTGCAAGGAAAGTGAAGATCGTCAGGGCACTGGAGAACGGTTCCGATCTGGCTGCGATCGCCGTCCCGTTATTCAAGTATGAATGAAGTATGACACTGGTCACAGGCCCCCGAATACCCTCTGCTTGAAAGATTTTGGCATCATTTTGGCCATGGTAATGTATCTTCCCACGGATTTTGCTCCGTTTCTGTGTATTCTTTTGTGGAGAATGTGATGTTTCATGAGCCATGGTCTAATTTCTGAATCCCATTTCTGCTGGTAATAGATAGGATTATCTGTCGCGGCAGCAATTCCCGCAGAATTCCCTGACCAGAATGCGCCCTGTAACCCACCTGCAGTTGTATTCAACACGGCGTTCACCATATCACCCACAAACATCGTATCCCCTTCCACAACTCTTGCTGCTGGTTCCGAAAGTGGTATTTGGTGTGCCATGGTCTCTACCATCGCACCGTCAACCTCAGGGAAGCGCCTCGTAAATTCCGCCAGCACATCCTTTGGCGCCGTGGAATTCAGGGGATAGTAGCATACGCCAACCTTTCTTCTGTCTGGCCCGTCTGCAAAATCCCAGAAGTAGCCACCGGGTGCTCTGTCGCTGAACCACAGTATCATCTCATAATCATCCCTCCTGGGCAATTTGCGGATTTCTTCATATGCGACCAGCACCTGGTCACGCGCAAGTTTCGCACCCATGTTTGACTGTGGTCCGGCAGCTTTGATTATATATTTACCCGTGAATCTCTCCCTATCGGTAGTAACTTCATTTCCGTCAACCGCGTTCACCCTTGTCCTCATCCTTACGTTCAGCTTTCCGGCAATTGATTCAGAAAGGAATTTCTCATACTTCGTGAAATCGTATACAAGCCCAACGGTTCTGTCGAATGACATTGAGATTGCCTTCCCTGTGTCAGTGCGAAAGCTCATGGCATGTATGTCTGATGCAACTATACTCTTATCAGTAGGCATGCCTATTCTGTTGACCCATTCCATGGATACCGCACCTGTTGACCTGACCGGCAGGCCGATTTCGTCTTTCTTGTCCAGTATGATATAATTCTTACCCGCTTTCTGAAGTGCAATACCCGCAGCCAGTCCCGAGGTTCCGGCTCCAATCACGACTGCATCATAGTCATAGTTCATTTTAACAGAGCGCATTATGGGTCGGGCATTATTAATTTTGCCCCGATCGGACCCTTTGTGGGCAATATCTCCTGAATGGCAGATCGGTTCTGACCTATTGATTAAGTTCTGGGTTGGTTTCTCCCATTAGAATCCTGTAGGCCACGACACCTATCTTCCCTGCGCTGACAGAGTTCTCGAGTGAATTGTCATATGCCCATTTCTCCAGGCTATCATAACCCAGATGCCTCAGCCTATGCGTGATGCTGTCTTTTACTGTGATTATTTCAATGGATTCGCGGTCAAGGTTGGTAGCTTTCCAGAGTCCTACCAACCTGTTGATTTCTTCTACAGGGTTTCTGTGGTCTTCAACCCTGAGATCATAAACTATCCGCGAACCCTTCTCAAAACTTCTGGATTCAGATACCACTAGCATTGCCGCACTCTGCTTCCCCCTTCTGTCGCCCCCGTTTTTCTCAGCCGAAAAAAGGGCACGTATTATTCTGTCCTCAATTCTTCCCTTTTTTTCCATTTCACCGGCCATAGCATTTATTACTCGTTCTCCGGCTAAAATATTGCCCTGTACAGAAAAACCATCTCCAACGAAATGGCCTGCGTATTCGTGACACTGGCTTCCGGTGAAGGCTTGAGCCTCTCCTTTGGAGTCTACAATTCCGAGTTGCCGCTTCTCCCTTTCAGGATCTGCGCTTGTGAGTATTTCCAGAGTTTCCTTTGCGGAATGAGTTTTCAAAAGTTCCAAGCCATTCGGACCATACGAATAGTTGGCATATGATTGGGTCGCGATAGCTCCAATGCCGGCCAGTGCCCACGGAACAACGGAACCTACCGAGAGATACCTGCTGGCCACACCAACTCCCCACTCCTTTGCATCCCTGTC
This sequence comes from Thermoplasmataceae archaeon, assembly GCA_038729425.1. NCBI lineage: Archaea > Methanobacteriati > Thermoplasmatota > Thermoplasmata > Thermoplasmatales > Thermoplasmataceae > Thermoplasmataceae archaeon. Next base: position 264,907 of record JAVYSB010000002.1, read on the forward strand.
ATAAACCACCACTGAGAAAGTCATGGACGATTACCATGAGTGATCGTTATAAATTTTTCCCAGAATGTGGAATTCACAAACTTTAATTGATGTGGGACTAAACAATTCAATTAAAGCAGTTACTCATTATTACCGTTATCTGTCCTGATCTTATGTCGCTCTGCGGTATCGGATGTTTGGAATAATTCCCAAGGAATCTTCGCAAAATATGTTTCTATTGACCATAAGGGGAGTAGAACACCCTATTGTTTGAGACAGAAATATTTCAATTCCAAGTTATTCCCGAGGCCATTCACAGCGAATTTATTACTGGAGTGAACTTTCATGGCGCCTTCAGTTATCTGTTCGATTAAATAGATCACTAGTGCTTCTTTCTAATATTTCGCTTACAAACCATGAGAGTCAATTTCCCATTCCAAGAAGCTGCTATTCTTTATATTATGAATGATCTCCACATGGTATGGCGAAATTTTCCTAATTATTATATACACAATAAAATTTATAAAATATCAGTTTATGTATTTTTGAGGGGATTTTATTACTACCTTGGAAAAAATCAATAAGGCCGGTCTTAAGGCAGCATCAAAAAGTATAAAGACCGCGGAAAAGTATGAAGGAAAGGGGAAGACAAATTTTGCCATAGAGATGAGGAAACTTGCCGGAGATCAGCTTCTTAAGATTGGCCAAACTGAAGCCGCTAATGCCCAGTTCAATATTGCAGCCAAACTATCCGAAGAAAGAGGGGAGTTTGTCGAAAGGGAGGGGGAACTTCACCAGGCAGCGATTTATTATGAACAGGCAATTAAATTAATGCAGAAGAGCGGAAGCGGTAGTGATGGCGGGATAGAGAGAGTAAAGCAGAAGATCATTGGGATCAGTTCAGTATCACCACAGGGTGGCAACGATGAGGAAAAGAAAAGAGCTGATCTACTCAAAGAAAGGACGATCGCAAGGGTGTCTGCCGCAGTGGTTGAGCACGAAAGCTCGTCTGAATATAACCAGAGGCAATATGAAATCAATAAAGAGCTCAGTAGCAGACATTTCTCTGGAATAAAAGGTGACAAAAAAATCAGTCACAACAAGGCTCTTCATGAGGGCATTCAAGTTGATCAGGTCGATTTAGACGATGCTATGCTTAACTATAGCAAAACTGCGGACAAGGCCACAAGACACAAGGAATACATTGTTGCTGGTAACACTTATGTAAGGGTTTACGAAATGTTAGTAAAAAATAATGATGAAAGTCGTGCCCAAGAGTTTATGCATAAAGCCATGGCTGTGTTTTTAGAGGGTGGCGATTATTATTTCACTAAGAAGAGATACGATGAATCTGCTCGCGCTTTTGAACATGCGGCAACTATTCATATGAAGTTAGGTGAAACAGATTCCGCCAGAATAGTAATGCGAAGGGCTATAGAATGTTATATGATAGAGGCGGATAATCATCTCAGGAAGAAAATGAAGAAGGCTGCAATATCCCCCATTGAAAGAGCCATAAGAGTATTAGAAGAAAGTGGAATCCCGGACGACGAAAAACGGAACGAATTGCTAACCCTGAAAACAAACATGGAGCGTGATTTGAATTGAAAACATTAAATGATGCAGAAATGAACGATACGGAAAAGGCAGTGATGGCCAGACACCTCAGAGAAGACGAGGAAGTTTACTATGTCGTTAGGGACGTGAAGTCTCATGCTGAAGAAATCAGAACTTTTGGGCAGGCTCTGTTTGATCGAACATTGGCAAAAAAGTCAAAAGCCAAGGGAACGGATAAGTTTACTTACATAGTATTCACGAGATTAAAGGATTCAGGCGAACCAGCGAGGATGTTGTTTCTGCACGGTATTGATGCACGTGGCCCGCGCCTTCACTTCAACAAAAGCAATACAAAAAAAGGCACTGAAGGATATTATACCCAAGTTAACACTCTGAGAGTTTCCACTCCACACAGTATCGTTTTCAGTCCGACGCTTGTTTACCGTCTTATAACGGAACAGGAAAAATCCAGAATTGAAACCCAAGAAAAGGTTGCTGACAGAAAAGTTACGAAGGAAATCAGGAGGGCAGAGGCTAAAGCAAAGAAAATAGCTGCGAAAGAAGAGAGAAAACATCCATCAGGGAGGAATTTTTCTACATGGTATGAAGTCAGGTCCCTAGACGTGGACAAGAAGTTGCTAAAAGGGGGATTTGTGTCTCTGACTGTCGTAGTAGAAAATTTTAAAAGGAGAAATGCAAAAGATTTCGGCACTATAGAACAAATAAAGAATGATATGGGGGTAAGTGCAAAAGGAGCTTCTTCTTTGGCCTCAGGTAGAGATACTGAGAACCACAATAGGGTAACAAGTTCCATACAGCGGCCGTACGAATTGGATCTATTTTTCCGTGATAAGACAGAAGAAGTGTATGCGAAGTTCAGAGAGATTCTAGGAACTTGATCCAGCGTATTTCTCACTGGGCAGCTTTATTCTGATATTTCCTACCTTTTTGAAGCGTATCTTCCCTTCGAGAAAAAACACAGACCTTCAAATCAATGTTCTGTTCACAAAAATTATTGCCAGTTCTACGCTAATACAGGAAGCCGCTTATTTCGTTTCGGAGAACGTCATTTGCGAATGTCAGCCAGGAACATATTTAGACGCCCTTAGTGAGGGACCAGGAAATAATATACTTCCAGATAGTTTTGCACTAAAATTTTTTGGGATTTACAGACTGATAAGATGCTAGCGTCTGAATGGAGTTTTCGATTTTGACATCAAAAATAAGATGGCATCTCCTTTGTAAATTGTATTTCCGTTGTGAGCCAAAAGAAACAGCTTTATTCATACTTATTAAAGTTTTTTTCAACCCGGCTTGAGGTTTGAAATCCATTTTGATAGGGATGCTCAGAGAATTAGCTTATACAAGGGAAATACCCAGGGACAAAATTTAGTAAGTGGTGCTTTTAATGATTTTAGTCCGAACAGTTCATAAATAATGATGTTCATTTTACATTATGTGAATTGTTTTCATGTAGTGCATGGTCCGGGATATATTTTGAAATTGGTTAAAATCAATTAGGAAGCATCTTCGTCCCAGTAATTTTATCCTAATTGCGTGCAAGAGATTTTGCCTATTGAGATTGAGGAAACACTCTTTGAATCTGAGCTCTTTTGAAAATGGTAGCCCAATAATTTATTAAAAAGTGCTCTAAATTTGGATTCAGGAAGCTGTATAAACAAATATACGTGTTAGAAGCCGCCGACGGGATTCGGACCCGCGACCTCGTGCTTACCAAGCACGCGCTCTACTAGGCTGAGCTACGGCGGCAATGAATATGGGAAAGAAACTATGTATATAATTCCTTTCAGTTGTTGAGCCAAGACCCGCAGCAAAGCTGAGGAACCCGAAACACCTGCTGTTTGTTGGTCCCCAACACTGGAATAAGAAGGTTAAATATCGCACATCGTTATCTAAAATCATGTTCTCTGTGGGGGAGGAGGAAGCAGACCTAATAAAGCAGCACTGGGCTGACTTTTTCAGTAAATACGGTTACAGGACCGCCATAAATTTCCTCAGCACTCAGTATCCAGATGAGAAATCCCTGAAGGTTTCATTCAGGGATATATATGATTATGATTCTGACGTTCCCTCTTTTTCCTCAAACGTTCTGCAGATGCCAGAACTTTATCTGGGGATAGGAGAAAGCGTAATCTCAGATGTTATGCAGCAGAAAAAACCCTCTGATTCGAGGAGAGTGAACATACGCCTTGTAGACCTTCCTGCTAAGGACGTAGATACTGAGATCCGCAACATCAGGAGTTACCACGTTGGAACCCTGATCAGCGTCAGTGGCATAATAAGGAAGAATACAGAAGTTCTTCCCAGGCTCCAAAATGCAGCCTTTGAATGCACTGTATGCGGAACGATAAATTATGTGAAGCAGGAAAGGGGAAGGCAGGATGAACCAGTAAGATGCCGTAACGAAGAGTGCGGACTTGACCGGACCAAGACTAGATTTAAGTTGCTGACGGGCGAATCAGAGTTTGTGGATATCGAAAAGATTGAAATCCAGGAAAATCCGGAAACGCTTGAAGGGGGAGCACAACCACAGAGAATCACCGTCGTTCTGGAGGACGATCTTACAGGGAAGCTCTTTCCGGGAGATAGAGTTATCATAGATGGAATTCTCAAAGCCGAACAGAAAAGAGCTGGTCCGGCTCTGTTAACGGAGTTCAGCGTGTATCTTTATACCATCAACTACAGGAAGGAATCAAAGGATGTTGAGAACATTCACATCACGGAAGAGGACGAACATGCCATCATTGAGCTATCTAAGGAGCCGAATATAATAGATAGGCTCGCCAGTTCCATTGCACCAACGATCTTCGGGCTTGAAATGGTCAAGACTAGCCTCGTGCTTCAGATGTTCGGCGGTGTACGAAAAACGATGAAGGATGGCACCAACATCCGCGGGGATATCCACATTCTCATGGTTGGAGATCCTGGAACTGCGAAGTCGCAGCTTCTGAGGTACATGACTGAAATTTCTCCGAGGGGAGTGTTTGCATTCGGGAGGGGTTCAAGTGCGGCTGGACTGACAGCGGCCGCCGTGAGAGATGAGTTTGGTGAAGGAAGGTGGTCTCTTGAAGCAGGGGCCCTAGTACTGGCTGATAACGGCTTCGCTGCCATTGACGAACTGGATAAGATGGATGACAGGGATACGGCTTCGATGCATGAGGCTATGGAACAGCAGACCGTCACAATATCAAAGGCAGGAATTATGGCCACGCTGAAATCGAGGTGCTCAATACTGGGAGCCGCAAACCCGAAATTCGGGCGCTATGATCAGAACAAGACCATCGTGGATCAGATTGATTTTCCTCCGCCTCTTCTTTCCCGTTTTGATGTCATATTCAAGATGATTGACGTTCCGGAGAGGAACAACGACTCGAAGCTTGCGGAGCATATCCTGAAGGCGCATCGCGTTGGTGAAATTTACCGGAGTCTTGAGCAGAACGAGTTGACCGACATTGAAATACCAGAGGAAAAAGAATTCACACCACCAATAGAAAAGGAAATGGTGAGGAAATACGTGTCTTATGCAAAGAGCAGGGTCTTCCCCAGGTTATCAGATGAGGCCATCAGCCTGCTGAAGGATGAGTATGTCACCACTAGAAATACAGGAACCGACTCAATACCAATAACCGCAAGACAACTGGAAAGTACGATCAGGCTTGCAGAAGCAGCAGCCAAGGCTAGGCTTTCCGGCGTGGTATCTTACAACGATGCACTTCTCGCCAAGAGGATTGTTGACTATTATCTCCGTGACGTGTCAACGAGCAATGGAGAGCAGAGCATAGACATACTGTACACTGGAATGAGCTCCAAACAGAGAGGCGAAGCCGAAAAGGTCCTGGACATAATCAAGGAGATTGCCAGAGAGCTCGGTGGAGAAAAGAAGACGGTGGAAATTGAGGAGGTCATAAGGGTTGCAGTTTCCCGCGGAATGACAAAAGAGAATGTGGAAACAGCCCTCTCAAAAATGAAAAACCAGGGGCAGATATATGAACCCGGCTACGGGAAGGTTGGGGTTATCAAATGACCGGTCCTGCAGTGATGAGGATTGTCAGGGCTCAGGGTGAGATACTCCTGTCCGCGGCTGACCAGGATCTTCTTAACACGGAGGTCAGGGAGGGAAAACTTCATCTCAATATCTCAGAGGATTTCTACGGTAATGTGAAAGTTTCCGATGATACATTCCGCTCTTCACTAAATCTGTGCACGATTGCAAATCTCGTAGGAGAACACGTAGTTAACATTGCAATTGAAATGGATCTGGTATCTCCAGAAAACGTCATCTATATAGGCAGGGTGCCTCATGCCCAGCTCGCCAAAATAATCAATTAGCTTTATTCAGCTGCATAAAATAACCAATAAGATGGAAGAATCTGTCAGGAGCGTATTCGAATCAATTCAGGATAAATATGATTTTCTAGACTCCATGATCAGCTTCGGGTTGGACCAGCCATGGAGGAAGAAGATGGTCAGAGTAATGGAATTACGGGACGGTCTGCATCTTCTGGATTGCGGCGCTGGTACCGGAAAACTCACGGCCATAGTTAGCGAAAAATGCCCCACATGCATCATGACTTCACTGGATATTACTGAGAAAATGTTTCGGAAGTCACTGGTTCCAAGGACAAGTTTCGTGGTTGGCAGCGCTGAGAAACTGCCTTTTCCTGACTCATCCATGGACCGTATAATGTCTGCCTTTCTCACCAGAAACCTTTCGAGCCAGAAAAATTACTTTGACGAATCCTTCCGGGTGTTGAAGAAAGGTGGCCTTCTCGTGAACATGGATATCTACAAGCCAGTTATACCTGTATATAGGGAACTTTTTTCTGCATATTTCTTTCATATTGTGCCGTTCATTGGAGACAGAATGACCCATTCGAAATCATACACTTACCTTGCGAACTCGGTGATACGTTTCAAATCATCCGAGGAAATTTCCCGCCTGATCAGTGGGGCTGGTATGAAGGTTGAGAAAGTATTGAAGCTCATGCTGGGATCGGTAGTCATACACGTCGCAAGGAAAAGTTGAATATTTTGATACTCAGAGAATGAACCTAACTGTTTAGATAATAGGCGCACATGCTTGCATACGTTTAGAGAATCATTTGCTCAATATCCATGGCAAGATCTCCTTGATTCCGACGCTGGGCTAGAAGATTTCAACAGAAGGAATCTCAGAACGCCCCGTGTTAATAGTCACGTGAGGTGGCAGTTGACCTGACAGGAAAATAAGCGGAACAGGGGTGTCTGGGAGCGGGATAACATTGCTGGCGATTGATAAAGTTATAATCCCAGGATACAATGAAGGTGTTATCGGCGAGGCATTGCTAGACAATCAGGACATAGTGAATAAACTCGGTCAATTCAGGGTGATCTGAATGCAAGGATTCCAGTTAAACGACGAACTGGCAATCGAAGATGGAAAATTTCTGGTTATAGCCGGACCTTGCGCTGTTGAAGACAGGGAACAAATCATCGAGACAGCAAAGTTCCTCAGGCGCCTTGGCGTGAAGGTCTTGAGGGGCGGAGCTTACAAGCCAAGGACATCACCTGAATCATTCCAGGGACTAGGCCTAGAGGGCTTGAAATTGCTTGCAGAGGCGAGGGAAGCCACAGGCCTTGCCATCGTTACTGAGGTAATGGATACCTCTGTCATGGATGAGGTTTCAAAATATTCAGACATACTACAGGTTGGGTCAAGAAATTCCCAGAATTTTGCCCTGTTGAAAAAAATAGGGCATGTAGGGAAGCCTGTGCTACTGAAACGTGGTTTTGGCAATACAATTGACGAGTTCATCAGTTCCGCCAGGTACGTCTCTAATTCCGGGAACCACAGGGTTCTGCTTGTTGAGCGTGGCATCAGGACGTTTGAGAGTTCTATGAGGTTTACGCTGGATATTGGCGCTGTGCCTGTGCTCCATTCACGGGTAAAGTTTCCAGTTTTAGTTGATCCGAGTCACCCTGCCGGTCTTGCGGAATTTGTTGGATCTCTGGCCCTGGCTGGTATGGGCGCGGGTGCTGATGGACTGATGATCGAGGTGCATCCCAATCCGGACAAAGCCAAGAGTGATTCAGCCCAGCAGCTTAATTTCCAGCAGTTCGAGTCGCTCTATGGGAAAATGAAGAAGGTTACTGAAGCTATGGGCCTTCAAATGATCTGATCGACATTTTCTTTAGAGTGAATGCCTATTTGCATGCATGCCAAAAACCAAGATTATAGCCACCGTTGGACCAGCCAGCCAGGAACCAGGAATCCTGGCCAAGATGATCGATCTTGGCCTATCCTGCATAAGGATTAATTCTGCCCACATCACTGCCGGTTATATCACTGAGATCTCGAACATTATCTCGGATCTTAATACAAAGAAGAAAACGCATGTTGCCATTATGGTGGATTTGAAAGGGCCTGAGCTCCGAACCTTAACATTCCCGGGTGGAACGAAGAACATTATGCTTGGAAAGGAATACAGCCTAACCAAGGGCTCAGCAAGGGACGATCAGATAGGCATTAACCATCCAAGCATTCTTGGATCTCTAAAACCGGGAGACACAATTTTTATGAGTGATGGCAAGGTTTCACTGACGGTAATCAACTCCTCCAAAGATCAGGCCACCGTTTCTGCTGGAGATAATGCT